>JAACFO010000001.1 GCA_009937425.1 Gammaproteobacteria bacterium | reverse complement strand
GCTTCAAAGAAGCCAAGTTCTATATTTTGAGTGCCGACGACCTTCCCTTCGATGTTAACAGTTTTGACATTTGTCTTTGTATTTTGTCACTGAATTTTTTCAACAACGTCAAGCAGGTTCTTGAAGAGACTCATAGAGTTTTGGTTCCCGGTGGTATTTTTATTTGTGCCGTTCCTGTGCCAGAGCGAAACCGTCTTCAAAGCAAAATCAGAGGTACATTGTATTCAGAAGATGAGTTGGGAAAAATGTGTCAAGAGCATGGTTTTGAATTCACAAGCATGCCTGATAGAAATGGCACGCTGCTCTATTTCAGGGCGATCTTGCAGTAATGGGAGTACTGGAAGAGAATTTTGCATACTAAGGCGCAGCACCGGACTGCTTTTTCGCTGTGGCTTCGTAACAGCGCGTGAGCTTGGTCGATAGCGGCTTGACCGATTTGGCAGGGTACAGATCAGAAGTTATACGTGAATGTCTGCTTTGAGCGTGAACCAGCCGTCTACAGTTATTTGGCAGCTGTCGCTTCTTGGCAGGTTCCCGTCGTTAATGCGATGAAATCCATCCATGGCTGCTCAACGGCGATTTGCGACCCAACCCGGACATACGAGGAAGTGTCTGCTTAGAGATTGAAGCCCTGAAAAGCAGCCGTCCCGCATCAACGACCAATCTCAGCTGCGGACAAGCCTCGTGGCGGGTTAGCCGTCAGACGTAGCGCCTTGTTAGATTGCTTTCTCCTAGACGTCTAATTCGGAGCCCGGAACTCTATCGTCCTAGCGACTCTTTGTGTCTTTGTCTCCCTCTAAAACCCAGGGCAAGATCGAACCGTCGTCAAACGTCCTTCAGGAGCAACACCCAGTTGCTTCCGGGATTCTCCCACCCCTCCTTCACCATTGGCCTTGTCGCGTGTTCCGTGTATCCCAGCCTTTCATAAAGACGTCGTGCTCCGGTGTTGGCATCCGAAACAATGATGCTCAGGCCTCCCTTGTTGAAGTCCACAGCGATCCTTTCAGCGATTGACAATAGCTGCGATCCATAACCCCTTCCTCGATGTCTCGGGTAGGTAGCGAGCACATTGACATACCAGGTGCCAGGCGCCAGGTCTTCCAACTCCTGCAAGGGCACGATGATGGCGGATCTATTCGCCTTATGGACGCGTTCTGGTTTGTCTTCGAGCGGATACCCAATCAGGCATGCGATCACCTCGCCGTCTTCTTCTCTGATCACCGTGTTGCGGTAAGAAAGCGCACCAGTCTCCCTGTTGGCCCTGCTTTGCCCAATTTCCCATGCGGTCTCGTCAGGGGCAGCCATTTCAGTCCACAGGTACAGGGGCAGCTCTTCTCCGGCCATGTTGACCAGTTCTGCCATAGCAAAAGAATCTTTCGGAACGGCCGGCCTGTAAGGGGGTTGCAGCTCGATCATCGGAATCACCAAAATCAAAGCATTTCGAATGCTATGCCACCATAAAGCGGTCGTCCAACACTCCGATACCCGATTATCGAAAAACTACCGGATCCGCTTCGTTCACCCGACACTACTGATTGCTTGCCCGGTGCCGCGGGTCCGCCGAGTTTTGCCTCCCATGATCGAGATCAGCAACGCTGGAAACTTCGAGTGTATGCTGATTTCAGTGGTCAGAATCGCGAGGGGGGTTTTGCAATTATGAAGTGGAAAACTGCTCCCTGGATAGTCTTCTTACTGCTGACGTGGACAGCCGCCGATGCAGATCATGTATACGGATGGATCGACCAGCAGGGGAACGTCCAATATGCCGATCGGCCACCTGCGCAGCGGCCCGGGCAGCGCTACTTGCCGCCGGTGCCGCCCAGTGTCGAGGAGCGTATCGAGCAAGCCGAGCTCGAAGCATGGCACCATAAAGTGGCCGCGTACGAAAAGCTTCAGGCGGAGATGCGTGAAGCCGCGGTGCGTCTCGAGGCCGAGGAAGAGATGCGTCAGCGTTACTGCGAGGATGCTCACGCCCACCTAGTCTACTTCAGCTACCCGGGCCGCCAATACGTGAGGCTGGGGATCACTGGTGAATGGACGGCCGTGGAATCGGAGGAGCGAGCCGCGCTCATCGGGCACTGGCAGAAGATGGTGGATGAGCTGTGCGAGTGAGCTGACTCGATCAAGAGGAAGCGGATCGGTATCGAGTGTACGCGGGTCTACCTCGCGATACTCTGGCGCGATGTAGTCGGCCCACAGGTGCGCGTCTTCCATCAAGTGACCGTCGCCGTCGATGACGGCGCGCAATCCCGGGGGTCTGGTGATGCCCATGGGTTCAGCGAGCCCGGTTTCCGGGCTTGCCAGGGCGATTCTCCAGCACCATGAGTTGCGGGTAGTCCGGGGGCCGCGACAAGTCCATCCCGCGGATTTCCGCTCCCAGAGCCCCAAGCTGCTGTACTTCCATTGCGCGACTCACATCTTCCGTTGCCGGTCCGCGACAGTGTACAGTAGCAGTATCACGTTAGTTTCCATCCGAGATCGCCATGGCAGTTTCAATACATCCTTTTGATACGGCGTTAGGCGCCGAGGTACGCGGCCTCGATATTTCCAGACCCGTCGACGAAGAAAGCTTCGCAATCGTTAACGACGCTTACAAAAAGCATTCCGTACTGCTGTTTAGAAACCAGGAGTTGACTCCCCAGCAGCACATCGCATTCAGCCGGCGTTTCGGCAAGCTCGAGATTCATGTTCTCGATCAATGGTGCCACGCCGATCATCCGGAAATTCTCATCGTCTCCAACATCAAGGACAAGGATCGGCATATCGGCGTGCCCCACGCCGGTCGTTACTGGCACACGGATCTGTCCTACATGGTGGCGCCAAGCCGTGGATCATTGTTGTACGCCATCGAGATCCCCGAGCAAAACGGGCGTGCTCTGGGCGATACGCGATTCGCCAGTGCGGTAGCAGCTTATGATGCGCTATCGGAAGAGATCAAAAAGCGCATCGCGGACCTCAGCGCTACTTTCAGCCTCGCGCACCATCGCTCCAAGCTCATGGCCGATGGCGCGGACGAGAATCCGCTCACGGCGGAACAGCAAGCAAAGGTCCCGGTGGCGGTGCACAAGATCGTTCAGGAGAACCCGCTGACCGGACGAAAGTGCCTGTTCGTGAACGAGGGTCACGTCGTCGAAATCGTGGGGCTGGCGCAAGAGGAAAGTCGTGAGCTCCTCGCCATGCTGTCCCGGCATGTGACGAAACCGGAGTTCGTCTATCGCCATCGTTGGCAGGTGGGTGATTTGCTCATGTGGGACAACGTAGCAACCCAACACATCGCCGAGTTCGACTATGCGCTGCCCCAGCGGCGTTATCTGTTGCGTACTACCCTCGAAGGAGTGGCGCTCGCCTGAACCGTGGACTTCAAGGATTACTACGCGATCATGGGCGTGTCCCGGGATGCTGCCCAGGACGAGATCAAGAGAAGCTATCGCAAGCTTGCCCGCAAGTACCATCCGGACGTCAGCGACGATCCTGAAGCCGAAGACCGATTCAAGGAAGTCGGTGAGGCCTACGAAGTACTGAAGGACCCCGAAAAACGCGCTGCCTACGACCAGCTCGGCGCGCAGTGGCAATCGGGTCAGGACTTCAGACCCCCGCCGGACTGGGACCAGGGCTTCGAGTTTCGCGACGCCGGCCATCACCAGGCCGATGCCGAGCAGTTCAGTGACTTTTTCGAGTCACTGTTCGGCGCCAGGGGCCGCGGCGGCGGTCGTACCCATCACCAGTTTCGTGCCCGCGGCGAGGATCACCACGCCAAGGTGTCGGTGGAACTCGAGGATTCCTATACCGGCGCCCAGCGCGCCATCACCCTGCGGGCGCCAGAGCTGACCGAAGACGGCCACGTCATCCTGCGCGAACGGACTCTGAACGTACGCGTCCCGAAAGGTATCCGCTCTGGCCAGAAGATCCGTCTGGCGGGTCAGGGTGGTCCCGGGCTGGGCGATGGTGAGTCCGGCGATCTTTATCTCCAGGTCGAGCTCAATCCCCATGGCTTGTACCGGGTCGATGAGCGTGACGTGTATCTGGATTTGCCGGTGGCACCCTGGGAAGCCGCCCTCGGCGCCACGGTAAAATCACCGACCCCGTCGGGACCTGTGGATTTGCGCATTCCCCCGAACTCCAATCAAGGTAGCAAGCTGCGCTTAAAGGGCAAGGGAATTCCCGGCAAGAAACCCGGCGACATGTACGTCGTGTTGAAGGTGACGTTACCGCCGTCGAGCGAGGATTCGCGTGCGCTCTATGAGCAGATGCAAGAGCATATGGCGTTCAACCCGCGCGCCAACATGGAGATCTGACAACCATGACCAAAGTTGAAAACGACGTACTATCGGGAAAAATTCTCGAGGAGGATAGCGAGGTCACCCTGGCGCAATTGTGTGAGGCTTGCGCAGTTCGCGCTGAAGCCATCGAGGCGATGATGGAAGAAGGAATTGTTGCACCCACCGACGTTGGAGTAAGCAAATGGCGTTTCACGCGCAGCAGTGTGGTGCGCGTACGAACCGTGCTGCGCATGCAACGTGATCTCAATGTTAACCTGGCGGGTGCTGCGCTTGCTCTGGATCTCCTCGAGCGCATCGAAGCGTTGCAAGCGCGGCTAAGAGCCTTCGACCCCGGACACCGCGGCTGATCAGTCTCGGCCCAGCTGCGCTGCCAGCGCATCCACATCGGTAACAGGCGATTCGCATACAAAGCGCTTGCACACATAGGCTGTCCCCGAGCCGTTCATCTGCGGCCGATTGGCGAGCAGGGGGATGGATTCGTCTTCTACGCCTGCGCCGGCAGCCACCACCAGTAATGGCCGGTACCCGGTTCTAACCACGTCCAGCAGCGGCGCGATTTGTTTCTCGTTGCCGACCAGGGCGACCTCCCGGGATTCACCCATGATGAGGCTCGCCGCGTTGAGCCATTCGCCGAATCCCGATGGGTACTGGGCCATGAGCGTGCCGATGTTTCTTGTCGCCCGCTCCGCCGTGTCCCAGTATGCAGGCTCACCGCTGAGCAGGCTGAGCTTGAGCAGTACGTGGGCGGCCATGGCATTGCCGCTGGGGATGGCGTTGTCTTGCAGATCCTTGGGGCGGTGTATCAGCTGCTCATGATCGTCCCGGGTGTCAAAAAAGCCACCGTTTTCGGCATCGGGAAAATGCGCAAGCATGGTATCGGCGAGTTCCCGCGCCCATTGAAACCAACGTCGGTCGAATGTGGTTTGATAAAGGGCCAATAAGCCTTCGGTGAGGAAGGCGTAATCTTCCAGATAGGCGTTGTACTTGGCCTGAGAGCCCGCCTTCCATGTGCGAAGAAGGCGGCCGTCCTTCGCGCGCATGGTCGCGTACAAGAACTCCGCGTTGCCGGTTGCGGCGTCTCTGTAGTCGGTTCTATCCAGCGCCTGCGCGGCTTCTGCGAAGGCCGCCATCATCAGTCCGTTCCAGGCGGTCAATACCTTGTCGTCGAGCCCCGGCCAGACGCGTTTCGCGCGCACGTCGTATAGCTTCTGGCGCGCCGAAGCCATCCTGCTCTCGAACTCTTCCTCGCCGATGCCGGATTGGGCAGCGATATCCGTCGCCCGAATGCTCAGGCGCAGGATGTTATGTCCCTCCCAGTTGCCGCCGTCGGATACGTCGTACAGTTGCATGAACAGCGACGCGTCATCACCGAGAATGTCGCGGATCTCCTCGGCCGACCACACGTAGAATTTTCCTTCCACGCCTTCACTGTCGGCATCCAGGCTGCTGTAGAAGCCGCCGGCTTCGTGGCGCATTTCCAAGCACACGTAATCGAGGGTTTCCTCGGCCACCCGGCGATAGAACGGATTGCCGGTGTGCTGCCATGCGTGAAGGTAAACTCTGGCGAGCTGTGCATTGTCGTACAGCATTTTCTCGAAGT
This sequence comes from Gammaproteobacteria bacterium, assembly GCA_009937425.1. Classification (GTDB taxonomy): domain Bacteria; phylum Pseudomonadota; class Gammaproteobacteria; order HK1; family HK1; genus JAABYT01. The sequence goes on along the minus strand of JAACFO010000001.1, from coordinate 88,671 downwards.
GCGGCACGAGCCACTGATCATCGACGGAATATCTGGCGAAGCCGCCGCCAATCTGATCGTAAATTCCGCCCTGGGCCATTCGAAGCAGAGTGAACTCCGCCATAGCCAGTGCTTCGTCGTTGCCGCTGCGCAGATTCTCTCGCAGTAAAAACTCAATTCCCATGGGTTGTGGGAATTTTGGCGCCTGCCCGAACCCGCCCCAGGTGCGGTCGAATCGCTGCTTCAGATCACTTACTGCCGATGTGAGTATGTTCGTATCGAGGGCGTCGACGTGCGCGTTCACCGCGCTTGTTTGTTGAACATGCTGGGTGATCTGTTCCGCGCCTTCCTGCACCTTGTCGTACTGATTTTCCCAGGCATCCGCCACGCCGGTCAGAATCTGCCTGAAGCTCGGCATGCCGTAGCGGGGTTCTTTGGGGAAATAGGTGCCACTGTAGAAGGGCCGGCCTTCCGGTGTGAGAAAGACCGTCATCGGCCAGCCGCCGCTTCCTGTCATGGCGGTAACAGCACTCATGTATATGCTGTCCAGATCCGGGCGCTCCTCCCGGTCAACCTTGATGTTGACGAAGTGCTCGTTCATCAGCACGGCCGTTTCATCGTCTTCGAAAGATTCGTGGGCCATAACATGGCACCAATGACAGGCGGCGTAGCCAATGCTCAACAAAATGGGTTTGTTTTCCTTTTTCGCCAAGCCCAGGGCATCTTCACCCCACGGATGCCAGTCCACGGGGTTATCCACGTGCTGCAGCAGATAAGGGCTCGATTCCTTGCTTAGATGGTTGGTCACGGAGATCTCCTTGTCAGGGCATGCTGGCACAGGCGACGGTTCCAATGCCACCGCTGTGTCGAGTTATGTGTTGGCATCGGCGTTGAACAGCTCCCGGAGTTCCTCTGACGCATCCCGTGACGACTGTATCAGAGCGCCTTCGTCATGGTGAAAAGCGTACTGTTTCTCGAGAGTCTGGGTATCGTGTTGTAAGAAAAACGCGGTCGCGGCTTCGGCCTCTCGCCGAGACAGTCCGATATCCTCGAGGACATCACCAGCCAGAGAGATGCTCGATAGCAAGGTATCGCGGATGATGAAATCTGCGCCGACTTCCATCAGCTGCAGGGCATGTTGACGATTGCGGGCGCGGGCGGCGAGATGTAAATCTGGAAAATGATGCTTCACGGTTTCGGCAATTCTAATGGATGCCTCGACATCATCGAGGGCGAGCACGAATACTTTGGCCTTGTCCACCTGAGCCGATCGCAGCAAGTCGAGTCGCCCTGCGTCCCCGTAGTAGACCTTGTTTCCGTAGCGCCTCACGAAGTCCACCTGATCAGAGCTCGCTTCCAGCGCAGTAAAAGGAATCTTGCGCATGGCGAGAATACGGCCAATCACCTGACCGAAGCGCCCGAAACCGGCGATGATGACTTGATGGTGGGTGTCGCCCACCTCATCGTAGGGACGCTCGTCCTGTTTCGGCGACACGGATTTCGACAGCCGGATAGTCAGAATGTAAAGCAACGGCGTCGCCGCCATGGAAAGGGTTACAGCGAGGATCAATCGGCTGGTCAGGAGTTCAGACAACAAGCCCTCGGCAGCAGCGAGGTGGAACAGCACGAAGGCAAATTCGCCGCCCTGGGCGAGAACCATGGATAGCGTGAGCGCGGTGCCGCCTTTCAGTCGAAAGGCTCGTGCGAGAGGTATGAGTATTGCCGCCTTGAGCGCAATCAGTCCGAGGGTAATGGAAAAAATCACGCCGGGCTCGTCCACCAGCAAGCCGAGGTTCGCCGACATTCCTACGGCGATAAAGAACAGACCGAGCAGCAGACCTTTGAACGGCGCGATGTCCGCCTCCAGTTGGTGGCGGTACTCGGAATCGGCGACCAGCATGCCGGCGAGAAAGGCCCCGAGCCCCATGGAAAGCCCCAGTGATTCCATCAGAACAGCGGCACCGAGTACCACCAGCAGGGCGGCCGCGGTGAATATCTCGTGGATCTGCGCGGAAGCGACCATCCGCAGGATTGGGCGAAGAAGATAATGACCACCGACGACGAAGCCGACCAGAACCAACACGGCCTTCAGTATTTCCTCGAAGTGAAGGGCGCTGCGCATGCTTGGGCCGTCGCTCGCCAGCAACGGCACCAGAGCGATGAGGGGGATCACGGCGAGATCCTGGAATAGCAGCACGCCGAAGGCGGCGCGCCCGTGAGCAGTGGTGAGCTCCTTCCGTTCGGCGAGCATCTGAAGCACGAACGCGGTACTCGAAAGAGACAGACCGAAGCCAATGAGGATTGCCGGCGCCCAGTCGAGGGAGAACCAGCGCGCAACACCGGTGAGTACGGCACCGGTAATGAGAACCTGAAGGCTGCCGAGCCCGAATACCGTTCTGCGTAAAACCCACAATCGCGAGGGTTGCAGCTCCAGGCCGATGATGAACAGCAGAAATACCACGCCGATCTCTGAAAAATGCAGAATACTCTCGACGTTGGTTATCAGGCGCAGACACCAGGGACCGACAAGCACGCCGGCGAAGAGGTAGCCGAGAACAGCGCCGAAGCCGAGCTTGCGGGAGAGCACGACCGCAACGGTCGCTGCTCCAAGATAGATCGTGGCATCGTGAAGTATCATATGGGCATGCTCCGCCGTGGGGTCGGGTTCAGGGCACTGATTAAATCAACTAGGAGCGATTGACTCCAGTCATAGGCATGGAAAGCTTGACCGTACGACAGGCGCGGCGGCTGGCCCTCGCCCGGGGGGGCTTGTTGAAGCCCGAAGTCACGGGCCTTCCGGTCCGGGCGGCGGGCAAAGGCAGGCGTGCCCGCAGCCGATGCCACAGCATCGTCGAACGCTTCGGGTATCTGCAGCTGGATTCCGTTTCGGTGTCCGGTGCGCGTACCCATTCCATCGTTCTGGCATCGCGCCTGGAAAATCTCGACGCAAGCCTCGGTGAGGAATTGCTGATACCCGGCGAACCGCTGTTCGAGTATTGGGGGCACGAGGCCTGTTGGATCGATATGGCTTTGTATCCTTACTTCGGCTTTCGGCGGCGGGAGTTCCGGGTGCACCCGTGGTGGGGTGATCTGCTGGGCAAGCACCCACGGATGGTCGAGGACATCATGGGGCGGGTGGAGCGCGACGGAGCGTTCCGGTCCGTGGATCTGGAGGGCAGCAGCGGCCAGGGCTGGTGGGACATCAAGCTATCGAAACGGGTTGCCGAAGCTTTGTGGTCGGCGGGGGAATTGGCTATCGCAAGCCGGCGTCATTTTCACAGAAGCTTCGACATTCCCGAGCGGGTCATTCCCGAAAGTATCCGGTGCAAAGCAGTGAGTGACGAGGATTCATTCGATACTTTGCTTTTGAAGGCTCTGGAGGGGCATGGTTGGGCGACAACAGGGACACTGTCGGCAACCTGGCGGTTGGTGAACTGCCGGGAGCGGGTTGCGGCATCATTACAGCGACTGGTGGAAAGCGGCCGGGTCTTGCCCTGTAAGCTCCAGGGAAGTCGACGGGAATTAGCTGGCTGGGTACGCCCGGAAGATCTCAGCCTCGCCGCGCGGCTCGACGCCGCCAGACCGCGTCGCGACCGGGGCGTTCTATTGTCTCCCTTCGATCCACTGCTGTGGGATCGAGAACGGGTGCGGCTGCTGTTCGACTTCGATCAGGTACTGGAGATCTACAAGCCCGCCGAAAGCCGCCGCTATGGCTACTATTGCCTTCCGATACTGGCAGGGGATCGATTAATAGCGCGTGTCGATCTCAAAGCGGAGCGCAGGGCCGGGTACTTGCGCACCCTCGCTTGTCACTATGAGCCGAAGGTAGGCAAGGGTGCCGCCGCCCCGCGGGAACGCCAGGCGGTTCAATGCGCGCTGTCGCGCTTTGCATCATCGATAGGCTTGGAAATCGACGCTCGCGCAGGGTAAGGCCAACGCCGGCAACCGCTACGGGCAGGAGGGACTGATCCTCGGGCGGCTGAAGTAGCCGCGGCGCGAATTCTATTCCGTATCCGCGACCAGAAGGTGCTCGTCGAGGAACCGGTCGAGCCAGCGATCCGTTTCCGCGGCGAAGCGGTCGAAGCCTTTGAGGTGCGCCTCGCGAGGCTGGGCGCCGGGCATTGTGAGCTTCGGCGCGCCTCCATCGGACTGGCACCAGCGCTCGACCATTTCCCGGGTCATCTCCGGGTGAAACTCTATGGCGTAGGTGCTGCCGTCGTAACGGAAAGCCTGGCCGGGAAAGCTATCATTGTGGGCGAGATGTACGGCGTCGTCGGGGATCTCGAATGTCTCCGTATGCCACTGATAGAACACGGTGGGGCAATCGAGAAAATCGCCACAGGAGTCCGTTGGCGCCACCTCGTAGTAGCCGATCTCCACCAATCCGTCGCAATGCCGTCCCACGCGGGCGCCCAGAACCCGTGCGATTTGTTGGCCGCCGAGGCAAATTCCCAGCAGAGGACGCCCACTGGGGAGCGCGTGTTTTTCCAGCCAGTCGAGCTCTGCGCGGATGCCGGGTAGGTGGTCGTCATTGGCGCTCATGGGGCCGCCGAAGACGACGCTGGCGGCGTACTCCGATAAGTCCGTGGGAAGTGGATCGCCCATGTTCGGGCAGCGGCGATCGAGGCTGTAGCCGCGCGCCGTCAGGAACTCACCCACGCGGCCAGGCGTGGAATTCTCCTGGTGAACGACGATCAGTATCTTCCCGCTCATGCCTGAGTGCTCTTCAGTGTGGGTGCAACTCTATCCAAACAGCATCCATGTGGAAAGCGGTAGTGGTGGCTGCTGAGCCGTGTTTCACATACTCATGGTGAGGAATCGGTAGATGTGGGCCTCCATGCGACTTAAAATCCTCGCAGCACGGAGCCATATCCCATCCAGAGAGGAGTCAGATTGTGGGTTATATGCAGTCGACACGCTTTGTGACGGTTGCCGTGGCCGTCCTGATAGCTGCTGCCTGTAGCCGTACAGAGCCGGTGCCTGCCAGTTATTACAGCGGCGGGAACGCGGGTCGCTATGAAGGACTCGCGCCGCAACTCCAGACCACCCAGGTAGATCTGTTGTATGTGACCGACAGACAGCCCGAGCGTGACGGCGAGGGCAGACTCCACTACGGTGTAGATCGTTCCCAATCCCTGGCCTTCGGGTCGGTCATCGTGGACATCGATGAAAACAGGTCGTGGGAAGAGTTGGTCGCGTGGACGCAAAGCGAAGATACTGACGACCCGGCTCCCACTCCCGAAGTCCTATCGGTGACGGAGCTCGGCCGATTACCCGACACTCCTTTCCCGCGTGTCGTGGATGATTTCGGACACATCGTCAACAGGCCCGAGGTCGAGGCAGAGCATGCGCGAACCAGGGATATTGCCCTGGATGACCTTCGCCGCAGACTGGCGCTGACCGAGCGTAAGGTCGTGTGGCTGAGCGTGCATGGTGTTCAAGTAGGCTTCGACGAAGGTGCTCAGATCATTGCCTTGGGGTGGCACAAACGCGGGCGGTGGGGCGTGCCGATTTACTACAGCTGGCCGGCCGGTCAGTCGGGCTTCATCTCGGGCTATTCCTACGATCGCGAATCCGGCGAGTTCACCATCTATCACCTGAAACAACTGCTGCGCGCCCTTGGCAGGGTCACTGAGATAGATAAAATCAATGTGATTGCCCATAGTCGCGGGACGGATGTGTTAATCAGCGCAGTACGCGAACTCTTCATCGAGGCGCGTGCAGCAGGCTTCGACCCACGGACGCAATACAATATCGGTCATCTCGTGTTGATCGCGCCGGATATGGACGTGGAGGTGTCTACCCAGCGCATCATTGCCGAAGGTCTGGGCCAGGGCGTGGAGCATTTGACAATTTATGTGAGTGAGCAGGACTGGGCGATTGCGCTTGCCCAATCCATGTTCAGCAGTAAGCGCAGAATTGGTCAGATGAATGCGGGAGATCTGACAGACGATCACAAACGTCTGCTTCGCAAAGCCGGCAACGCGGATATCATCTTTTATAAAGGCAGCGCCGGTGGCACCTTCGGACACAGCTACTATGATACGCCGGAAATCTTATCCGATCTATTCATGCTCGGCGAAGGGCATAAGGCTGGCGCCGAGCACGGTCGTCCTCTCGAGCCGGTCGCTCCGCACATGTGGATTATTCAGGACGGTTACGCGCCCTGATTCACCATGAGTATTATTTTCGATCAGGGAAGTGGCTGATCCCTACGACGTAGTCATCATCGGCGGTGGCGTAACTGGTTGCGCCACTGCCTATTTCCTGGCGGCTGGGAACTTCGACGGCACGATACTCATCGTCGAGCGCGATCCGACTTACGCAAACGCACCCTCGGCCCGCGCCACCGGTGGTTTTCGGCAACAGTTCTCGACTCCCGAGAACATTCGCATTGGTTTGTTCGGCGCGCAGTTCGTCAAGAATATCGATCAATACCTGTCCGTCGGCGGAGATACGCCCGCGGTGGACTTCAAGGAGCGCGGCTATCTGATACTGGCATCACCCGATTCCTTAGCGCTCATGCAGGAGAATCTCGCGGTGCAGCGTCAAATTGGCGCCAACATCGTTTACCAGTCCAACGAGAGTCTGACTGCGCGCTTTTCCTGGCTTGCTACCGACGGTCTCGCCGGTGGATTCCTGGGACTGGAAAACGAAGGGTGGCTGGACCCATACGCTTTGCTGCAAGCGTATCGGCGAAAAGCGATCTCCCTGGGCGTTAAAATCATCACCGATGAAGTGATACGGCTGCAATACCGCGGGAATCGGGTAACCAACGTGGAGCTGGTCAGCGGCGGTTCGCTGAACCCCGGTATCGTGTTGAACGCAGCCGGTGCATGTGACGTTAGCGGGATCGCGGCTCAGGTTGGTGTCGTTCTGCCTGTTGAGCCGCGTAAGCGCTGTGCTTTCGTATTCGAGTGCCGGGAACGGATCGGCGTTACTCCGCAGATGATCCTGCCGAACGGTGTCGCATTTCGCTCTGAGGGGGATCGGTACCTGGCAGTCGTCGCGCCGCCACCGGAACACGATCTGCCCACCAGGGAATTCGATATCGACTACGAATTATTCGATGAACTCATCTGGCCGACACTGGCCGAGCGCGTGCCGGCATTCGAGGCCATCAAACTCGCGAGCGCTTACTCATGCCACTATGATTTCAATACATTGGACGAAAACCTGATTTTGGGACCGGTGCCGGGACTCGAGAATTTCCTGGTTGCGGCGGGCTTTTCCGGTCACGGACTCATGCAGTCGCCGGCGGTGGGGCGTGCTCTGAGCGAGCTAATCCAATACGCAGAGTATCGTACGCTGGATCTGTCGCGCTTCAGTTATGAGCGCGTGTCCACCAATACGCCGCTGCGGGAAACCAACTGCTACTGAGTCCATCTCCACGTGGTCCATCGTGACGTCAAATTAATACTCCGGCCACGGGCGGGTAATCACCGCCTCGTTACTATCTCCACTCCGAGTTTCCGCATTCACCGGAGGCGTCATGTTGATCTTGAGCAGAAAAATGGGGGAGTCCATCTACGTGGGTGACTCCGTGATCCTCACGGTGCTGGGAGTATCGCGTGGTCAGGTCAAAATCGGAATCGAAGCCCCCAGGGAACTCATCGTTCATCGTGAAGAGATCTACCAGCGCATTCAGGATGAGAAATCCCGCCAGGGGCACTCGAAAGTCGCGTCCAGCTAAGTGGATAACAACAGGGATGGAGGACAGCCAGGGAAGGCATTAATAATTGACCAGCCGTTCCCACTGGTTCACCGTCCGCCGCCACCTCCACCCGATCCTCCGCCCGCACGGTTTCGCCGGTCCAGGCCGATTTGCTCGATATCCCGAAATACCTGTTGAGCATGCTCGCTCATGTTAGACCTATTATGTTTGACGTATTCCATCAATCCGCCGGTATCGGCGTTGGAGGTGGCGAGAGCGTCGAAGCGCGGATTCACGCCAAGATAGTCCACCGAATGCCCGAGGCCGATGGCGGCCTCTCTGACGTAAAGAACCAGCAACTCCGGGCCTTCCAGGTAACCGTTGTTGTTGGCATTTGCATCGTAGTACGCCGCCACCGGCTTTGTCGCTTCGTAGACGATGTCCGCCACGGCAACTTTTCGGAAGGGTAGTAATGTGGTCATAAAACCCGTCTGTGATTCAAAGCCTTTGAACACATCGAGGAAAGTAAGACGTTTGTCGCCGGGAATGGCCAGATACACGTCCGCGAGGTGTGCGGATGTAATGTCACCCACATAAGTCGAAGGCGATACGATCTCCGAAGTCGAGCCGCAACCGATCAGCAGCAGGGTGCCGAGCATTGTTGCCGGGATACTTCGGAGCCTTCGTGTCTTCCTTGAGCTAAGCATCGATGATTACCATTTCCCGTGGGGCGCGGCGTGATAGCAATTCCGCGCCATCCACTGTGACGACAATGTTCTCTTCGTGCACCAGAATCTTGCCGCGACCGTACATGGCGTTGGGCTCGATGGTCAATACTACGCCCGGTTCGAGCTGCGTGTCATCGCCCGGCATATTGGAAGGTGGCTCAGTGAGGTTTTTACCCAGTCCATGTCCGAATCGGCCGACATTGCCGAGTTCGATACCGGCGTCGACCAAAACCCTCGCCTGGGCGGCGAATACGTCCGCCGCCGTGTTCCCGGGGCGTGCCGCGGCGATCCCGGCATCGGTGGCGCGATACAGCAGGTCGTGCACCCGGCGAACCGGATCCCTGACTTTACCGATAGCATAGTTACGGTCGAAATCGCAGAAGTAGCCGGCGTAGCGCGAACCCGTATCGATGAGGAATATGTCACCGGCTCCAATTTTCCGATCCGTCGGCCCCGCGATGATGCTGTTGTATCCCCCCCTTCCCGAACCAATTGCGGTATACGGCGTCTTGTCCGCACCGCGCAACAGGATGTCGGCCTGGAACTTACGGACTAAATCCTTCTCTGTATCGCCCACATTGAAGAAACCGGGTAGAGCGTCAAAAGTATCACTGGCCAACTCGCAGATATGACGGATTCGGGCGACCTCTGCCTTCGATTTCACCAGGCGGAGCTCGCGCATCACCGCCGAACCGTCGATCATTTGAACAGGCCGAATCATCCGTTTGAGGCGTAGAAAGTCTCCAGCCGGCATCCCCAGGCGCGACTCCGCTCCCAGCTCCACCCCGAGGCGGCCGTAGCGGCGCCGGGTTCCGGTCACGATCTTGCTGAGCAGATCCAATCCCTCGTTCTCCGGCCTGGGGGATGGCCATGCCAGAATTTCGTCCACCCAGGATGTAGACCGCCAATTACTGACGCCTATCTCGGGAATGACCGCTACGCCGCTGCCGTTTCTTCGCAGTAGAAAATACCAGGGCCGCGTCGGCGTATTCCATGCGAACTGGGTCGTGAAGCCGGAGAGGTACTCGAGATTGGTCTCCGATGTGACCAGGATTCCGTCCAGCTTGTCACGGGTCATGAGCCTGCAGGCACGCTCGACCCGGCGTTCGAACTCGCGCCGGGTGAACTTGCCGGGCTCTGGTGGACGCTCAGGATGACGCATGCTTCGAGAGAGTTCCATTTGTCACAGGGCGTATCCTGCACCGGCGTGCAGCATATGTCCAAAGCCGCTAGAATTTCGATTCCGCGCAGACTCGCGCATGGACAACCGGACGCTGATCATGTCTACATCCAGAATCGCCGCTCTCGTATTAATTGTGGTCGGAGGAATTCTTTTGTATTTTGGCTACACCGCGTCTGAATCCGCGCTGGAGTCGTTCACCGAGACAGTGACGGGCCGGTTCACCGATCAGACTACCATGTACATTGTCGGTGGCGCAGCCTGTGCCGTGGTCGGCGTTGGACTGCTGCTGTTCGGAAAGAAGTAACTGATCAGGTACGCGCTCTATCCGTCACGCTGACCAGAGCCGGCAACACCACCAGATTGCACGTCAGCACCAGCGCGATGCCCAGCGTCAGGAGTTGACCCAGGCCCGCGATCCCCAGGTGCGACGAAAATCCCAAGGTACCGAAGCTTGTCATGGTCGTGAGCGCGCTCAAGAGCACGGCACGAGCGGTTCCCGTGCGCAGTAAATTGCCATCAGGAAGCCCGCCGGCGCGCACCCGGTGAACCATGTGAATGCCACTGTCGATGCCCATTCCCAACAGCAGCGGAATGATAATGACGTTCGCGAAGTTGAATGAGATCCCCAGTATCATGGCGCCGGCGACAGTGAATACCATCGCCAGGATAAGGGGTGCGGCAACCAGGGCAGCATCGAGAAAATTCCGCCACAGGATGGCCAGCAAGAGAATGATGATGATACCGGCGGTCATCAGGGCTTGCTTCAGGGCGAGAATAACGACCCGTCCGGAATCGACGATCAGCAACCCTTCGCCGAATGCATCGCGATCGATAGATTGTACGGCAGCGACGTATTCCTCCAGCGCCAGCTGATCGTTGAGGTTCTCTGCCGGAAAGACCTCGATGCGTGCGCGCCCATCCCTGCCCGTCATGCGTTGTTTCAGTTCTTCGGGAATGTTGTCCAAATCAACCGCATCCGTTTGCAGTGCATCACGAAGCAGGCGCAGCCGTTCCGGCAAGGAGTCGAACAGCACTGCGCGAAGTCCCGGCAGGAGAGCCGGGTCGAGGGTTTCGCCGGCAAGCCTTTGCCGCAGTCGGGCGAGCGACTCGTGCAGCTGGCGGGCGGAATCGGCCAACGCGGTATCCTGGCTGCCCGCGGTAATCGCACGCAAGGTCATTGTCAACTCGTCGATATCCGAGCGCAGCTGCGGTGTCGTGGTGACCGTGACGCTCGGCCGGTCATCGAGAGACGGGAGCAGCATGAGTCCTGCCTCATCGAGAATGTCGAGCTTTGCCTGCTGGCCATCGGGTACAAAATCCGTCAGCGTCAACGCGAGCCGGATCTCCGGAATTTTCTCGAGTCGTGCCGCGACGTCGCGGGCGCTCTCGAGATCATCGGCGACGACGTTCAGGTTCCACGGGTAGGCATCGCCTTCCTCCAGGATCTCGTTGAATACCTGCACGGATTCCGTTGAGGGATCGCGTACGCGTATCGGATTCGTATCGAAGTGGACGACAGGGAGCAGCCACAGAGCGCCGACGGCAAGCACGGCCGTCACCATCAGCACGCTTCGCGCAAAGCGTATCGGTAAGCCGAAGGCGCTCCTAATCCACCCCGGGACGGCTGCCGCCGAAGCAATTGTCGAGTGGGACGCGAATTTGAAAATCATCGCCGGCAGGAGCGTGAAATTGGTGAAAAGTCCCACGAACATTCCGGTTCCGGCGATTAGTCCCAACTCTCCGACGCCGGTGAAGTCCGTTGGCACGAAAGCATAAAAAGCCACCGCCGTGGTGACTGCGCAAATGACAAGCGAGCCGCCGACACTGGATGCGGCGCCGCGCAGAGCGGCCTCCGGGTCTGCACCATCCCCGAGCTGATCGCTGAACTGGACGCTCAGGTGGATAGCGAAATCGATGCTCAAACCGATGAAGAGCACACCGAAGGCGATGGAAACGAGGTTGAGATGACCGATGGCGGCGGCCGCGAAGCCGGCCGTCCAGACGAGGCCAACGAGTAAGGTGAGTATCGAACAGAAAACCAGACGCAGGGATCCGAATCCAATAAGAAGAATCGTTGTCACCAGGACCAGGGATGCAAGCCCTGCCCAAGCCGCCTGCTCGCGCAGGTGCTTCGATTCTTCGTAGGCCAGAGGAAAGGTTCCGGTGGCGCGCACGCGGACGTCGTCGTTCCGATGGAGTCCCAGCTCCTCGATTACTTCGCGCAGGCCCAGCAGCGAGTCCTCCGCCGGACGGATGCGGCTGAAATCCACCACCGGCTCCAGGAGCAGGAAGCGCCGGAAACGCTTCTTCGCGGACTCTTCGGCTTCCAACAGTTGTTGCCAGGAAAGCGGCGTATCGCGCCCGGCGAGGTAGTTGTCGACGGCGCCGCTGACCGAATCGAAGGTATCGCCGAGCATCGATTGCTCCAGCTCGCCCGACTCCACGGCCTTGCCGGCTTCATCGAGCATCCTGAACAGACCGCCGACGCTCTGATCCCGTGACAATCTGGATAGAAAAGGCTGCGCCAGGGACAAACGGTCCACCATGTCCTGGAGCTCGGAAGCGCTGAGATAGAGCATTCCATGCTCATCGAAGAACTGCCCCCCATCGGGCTGGTAAACGCCGGGAAATAGCCCGGGCTCGGCCCGCAGGCGCTGCGCAAGTCTGTTGGCGCTGTCATGAGCAAGGTCCGGTGTTACGGCATCGACGACGACGACAATTGGGTCACGCAAGCGCGGAAAGTTCTCGAAGTAATCCGCGCGAAGCTTCATTACACGCAGATCCTTGGAGAAGATGTCGATCTCGCTGGAATTGATCCCAAGGGTCGCCGCCGCGTAGATGCCGAATCCCACCGTGGCAATCAAGAACAGCAGGATCACAGTGCCGGCACGGCGTTGCACCCGGGCTACCCAAGCCGCTGAAAGGCGGCCAAGGAGCTCGTCGACGGAACCTGTTTGCGGCCGAAAGCCGGGTTCCGGTGGCTTGGTGGTCATGTGACTCAAGGCTTGGCCGGTCCTCGCAGCGCGATGCTTCGGGAGGCTACCCGTCGCGCGCGGTGCAGAATATAGAAATCGATAGCCCAAGAAAAGCCGACAGGGATTGGTCCGAGATCGGCCGAATGTTTCTTTTGCCCGTGCAAGCTGGCACGATGACCGTGAGCCCCCGGTAGCCATTATGTATCCGGCCCCGGGGGTCCTGGAACACATCCATAGCGCGAGAATCGATGACAACCTTGGTGACAGGCGCCACCGGCTTTCTGGGATCAGCCGTCGTCCGGGCCTTACTGGCGCGGGGCGAGGCGGTCCGTGTGCTCGTGCGCCGGGAAAGCGACCGCCGCAATATCGATGGCCTGGATGTGGAGTTGGCGCTGGGTGATCTCAACGATCCCCAGTCCCTGCGCGACGCGGTGAAGGGCTGTGGGGCGCTTTACCATGCGGCCGCCGACTACCGCCTGTGGGCGAAAGATCCCGCCGAGCTCTACGAGACGAATGTTACCGCGACCAGGGCCCTGTTAATGCTGGCATCGGAGGCTGGGGTGGAGCGCATCGTCTACACCAGTAGCGTTGCAACTCTCGGCCGCGAACCCTCCGGTCGTCCCGCCGACGAACAGACTCCCGTGACCATCGAACATATGACCGGTCACTACAAACGTTCCAAGTTCATGGCTGAGGAGGACGTCAAACGGCTGATACGCGATGAGAATATCCCGGTGGTTATTGTCAATCCATCCACCATCATCGGGCCCAGGGATATTCGTCCCACGCCCACCGGACGTATGGTCGAGGAGGCCGCGCGCGGGAAAATTCCGGCCTTCGTCGATACCGGTCTCAACGTGGTGCACGTAGACGACGTGGCCACGGGTCATGTGCAGGCTTACGAGCACGGCCAAATCGGGGAACGCTATGTCCTGGGAGGCGAGGATATGATGCTGCGCGAGATCCTCGAGGAGATCGCCTCCCTGGTAGGCCGTTCGCCGCCACGCATTCGCTTACCCCGCGGCGCGGTGTTGCCAATTGCCTATATCGCGGAGTTTGCTGCGCATATCCGCGGCTCGCGAACCGAACCTCTCGTTACCGTCGATGGAATCAAGATGTCCAAGACATTCATGTTCTTCTCTTCCGATAAAGCCAGGAATGCCATCGGCTACTCGCCGCGCCCGGCGCGGGAAGCACTTGCCGACGCTATTGAATGGTTGCGCATCCATAAGTTGTGACGCCGGCCCCACGTGCCGGCGACTGGAGCACTAAAGTAGACGCTCGCAGCGACCGAGAGATCATAGGAGTACATGTCCCTCACTGAGAGTTGCGGTGAAACTCCGGACGGCCCGACCAACTGCCAGTATTCCCCGTATTCTGAGCGTCTTCGCTCTGGGCGCGCTGCTTGGTGTGGTTCCGGCGAGCGCATCTGTTACACCAGGGCCCGGACTGCAGGGCAGCGACAGGCTTTCCGTCAAAAGACATTTTTTTGTCCTCAACGGCCTTCGCCGGGTGCCGGGACAGTGGGGCGAACTGGTTGTCCCTGAGAACCGCAGCAACCCCCGCAGCCGGCAAATCCAGGTGACCTTCGGGCGCTTGCCGGCTTCCGGCGGTGGTTCGGGCGTACCAATATTCTTCATCGCCGGCGGCCCGGGTGCATCAGGAATCGGCTCATTCGCCGGCAATGCCGACTGGTTGTTGCCTTTCAGACAGTTTGGCGATGTGGTTCTGGTGGAACAACGGGGAACCGGGTACAGCCGGCCGCGGCTGGACTGCGCCGAGCGCTGGGCTTTTCCCATAACGGCGCCCCTGAAGCGCAACCAGCTGATCGAATCGGCCCGCCAGCGATTCGCGGCCTGCCGCCGCGCCTGGCAGGCCGAAGGTGTCGACCTGGCCGGCTATAACACCGTTGCTTATGCCCGGGACATCGTCGCTGTGGCGGATGCCCTGGGCTACCAGCGTTTCGCCGTCATCGCATTCAGTTACGGTTCCCAGATTGCCCTGGAATTGCTGCGCTCGCACTCGCACAGACTTTCCCGGGCCGTGCTGCTGGGGGTCATGGGTACGTCGGATTCACTGCGAAACCCCATGGATCACGACGCCGTGCTCGAAAGAGCGGCTCGGTTGCTGAGCGAAGATCCGGCGTCGCGGGTTTACTCGGATCTGGTGGAATCCACCGCGCGAACCATCGCCATGCTTCGCCGCAGCCCCGTCCAGGTGTCCATTCAGGATCCCGAGAGCGGGGAGCCCGTGGAATTCGTCTTCGACGAACTCGCCTACCGCCGCCAGATGGTGACCAGGCTGGGAATACGCCGCGAGCTGGCAATTCTGCCGCGCTTTAATCACGCACTGCTGAGCGGTGAAGATCAACCCTGGTTGCGCTCGGAGCTGCAAAACAGACTCCGAGGCCTGCTGTGGATGCGTAAGGGCCCGTTGGCCATGCGCAGTGCCGCCCAGCACTACGCTACGGTGTGCGCGGCCGCCGATCCGACGCCGCGGGACCATGTGCCCCCCGACTGTTTGCTCGGCCATACGTTTCATCCGGCGCTGCCGGAGGCTTGTGACGCGTGGCAGGTGCCGAACCTCGGCGACGCGTTTCGCGAGCCGCCCAGATCCGATGTTCCAGTGCTGATGTTCAGTGGCGAGCTCGATACCAAGACGCCCGTTAATCAGGCCCAGCGCCTGCTGCCCTACCTGAGCGACGCGCGCCACGTGGTGCTCGCGAACGCCGGGCACGACGATCTCCTGGAAGTGCATGAGAAAGTACGCACACGCATGCATGCCTTCTTTGCCGGGGAAGTGGTAGGCGTATCCCCTATCGTCCTGGATCCGGTTCACTTTTCGATGCCGCCGGGCCGCCCGGCACCCTGCGTCCGGGGAAATTGCCCGGCACCACTGATATCCACTCCCTTCGCCGGTTACGGCGACCCGCATTGACAGCGGGCCCATATTTTACAATCAGTTTCTAACGGTCCTCGCGATTCCCGTCGTCCGGGCTTTATCACATCTTTCGCAGGACGGGTGAACGACTATCCAACGATGGCATGCGGGCAATAGAATACTCATATTCTCCCGCCACGCGCCGAACAGTATGAAGTCGTCCCCGACACCCGATGGCGTAACGCCGGCCGAGGCGCTCCCGGTCGAACCTGTCCCGAGTAAATCATCGTTATCCCGAGCCATGATTCTGGTGACGGTATCGGTGTGTACGATGCTGTACGCGCTGACGGCCACGATCATCAATGTTGCCCTTCCTCAACTCCAGGGCGCGCTCTCCGCCACACCGGAACAGATCGCCTGGGTTGTTACATTGAACGTCATCGCCACCGCGGTAATTACGCCGATGACTGGTTGGCTGGTGAGTCGCCTGGGCGAGCGTCCGTTACTCTTGTGGGCCATCATCGGGTTCGCCGTGAGCACGTTTTTGTGCGCCACCGCCACGTCATTGGAGACCCTGCTTCTCTACCGGGTTGCCCAGGGCGCCTTCGGCGCACCCATCGTACCCCTGTCCCAGTCCATTCTTTTGGTGAACTTCACCGGCAAGGATCGGCCCATGGCCCAGGGTTTTTTCGGAATGACCGTGGTTATAGGGCCGGCAGTAGGCCCGGCCCTGGGCGGATACTTCGCCGAGGCCCATGATTGGCGATGGGTATTTTACTCCATCGTGCCCCTGTGCCTCCTGGCATTTATTCTGGTCATCAGTTTCATCCGGCCTGTCGCCAGGGAAAAATCGGCAAAGCTCGATTGGACGGGTTTTCTCGCTTTGTCATTCGCCATCATTTGCCTGCAACTGCTCGTTGACCGCGGCGAACGCCTCGACTGGTTCTCGTCCCGGGAAATTCTTCTGTACGGTTGTGGAGCGGCACTGGGCCTCTATCTCTTTATCGTGCATACCGCCACCAGCGACGCGCCGTTCCTGAATCCGCAGTTATTCAAGGATCGCAACTTCAGTGTGGGCCTGGGTCTGGTCTTCGTTTACGGCATGCTTAACTTTACGCCGATTACATTGTTGCCGCCCATGTTGCACAATTTAAAGGGCTACCCGGACTCCCTCATCGGCTTACTGCTGGCGATGCGCGGCTTGGGAATGGTCGTCGGCTTTTTCACGGCCGGAAGACTGGGGTGGATGGATCCCAGGCTCACGTTTTTCATCGGGATGGTGCTGAACGGAATCAGCGGCCTGATGATGGCAAGCTTCAATGTCAACGTGCCACCGGAAACCATCGCGCTGGCTGGCGTCATCCAGGGGATGGGCAGCGGACTCATGTGGGTGCCCCTGGTCGTCATGACTTTCGCCACCTTGAACGAGAAATTCATGCCCGAGGGTTCGTCGATCTTCCATCTGCTGCGAAACTTCGGAACAAGCATATTCATATCATTGAGTTTCATGGTGGTGGTGCGCACAGCCAGAATTAACTATGCGGAGCTTGCTGAGAACATCAGTCCATACAAGGAGTCGCTGCGCTACCCGGGGGTTTCCGGTGCCTGGAATCTGGATACGGTCGAGGGGTTGTCCCGGATTGGGGATGAAGTGGGCCGCCAGGCCCAGATGATCGGCTACGATAATGCTTTCGTCATGTACGCGATAGTATGCTTCGCATCGTTGCCTCTTTTGCTGCTGGTACGCGTGAAGCGGCCTGAGAAAGATAATGGGAGATAAGTAATGACCTCGTCCGAAAAAATTGCCCTGGTTACCGGTGCGGGATCCGGTATAGGCAGACAGGCGGCGATCGCTCTTTGCGAGGCTGGATACGCGACAGTGCTGGCCGGGCGCCGCGAGGATCCCTTGAAGGAGACCGCGAAGTTGGCAGCTGACGCCGGATCCCGAACCCTGGTAGTGCCCACCGACGTCAGCGACCCTGCCTCCGTTGCCGCGTTGTTCGAGAAGACACAAGCGGAATTCGGCCGCCTGGATGTCTTGTTCAATAACGCCGGCGTCAATGCCCCGGGAATTCCCATGGAGGACCTCAGTTTCGAACAGTGGAAGTATGTGGTCGACGTCAATTTAACCGGCCCGTTTCTCTGCGCCCAGCAGGCGATTAATCTCATGAAGAGCCAAACTCCCAGGGGTGGGCGCATCATCAACAACGGCTCCATCTCGGCCCACGTGCCGCGGCCCGACTCCGTCCCCTATACGGCAACCAAGCACGCGATAACCGGGCTCACGCGCTGCATCTCGCTGGATGGGCGCAAGCACGACATTGCATGTGGCCAAATCGACATCGGCAACGCGTTAACCGAGATGGCACGGAGAATGACCAAAGGGGTCCCGCAGGCAAACGGATCGGTAGAAATTGAATCGACCATGGATGTCAAAGATGTCGCCAGCGCTGTGGTGTACATGGCGAGTCTTTCCCTGGACGCCAACGTACAGTTCATGACCATCATGGCGACGAAGATGCCATTCGTCGGGCGCGGCTGACGGCGGTACGCCATTTCGGGCCAGCGGGTGGAACGGGTTCAATGCATCGTCGTCGGTGCCGGCGTCGTGGGGTTGGCGGTGGCGAGAGCACTTGCCTCCCGGGGACGCGAGGTCGTGTTGCTCGAATCCGAAACCCATATCGGTTCTGGCGTAAGTTCGCGTAACTCCGGCGTGATTCACGCCGGAATCTACTACGAGAAGAACAGTCTCAAGGCGCGCGTATGCGTGCAGGGAAAACATGCGCTGTATCGCTTCTGTGAAGAGCACGGCGTTCCCCATGCACGTATCGGTAAATTGATCGTCGCTACCGACGCCGCGCAGCTTCCCGCGTTGCAGACTTTACAGGAACGGGCACGCGGCAACGGCGTGGATGATCTCGAATACCTGACGCCGGAGCAGGTAACGGAATTGGAGCCGGTAGTGCGATGCGCGGGCGCGCTGCTGTCGCCGTCGACTGGAATCATCGATGTCCACGAGTACGTGCTCGCATTGCAGGGGGATGCGGAAAAGTACGGTGCAGTAATTGCTCTCGGTACGCCATGCGTCGCCGCGGCGATCCATGGCAGCGGTCTGCGCGTGGTAACGGGCGGTAGCGACGCAATGACCCTGGATTGCGATTCGCTGCTGAACTGTGCCGGCCTTGGCGCCCAGGCAGTGGCGCAGAGCGTCGCGGGGCTCGCCAAAGACACCATCCCGGCGCTGTATCCGGCCAAGGGCAACTATTTTCAGCTTACCGGGGCCTGTCCCTTTCAACGGCTCATCTATCCCATGCCTGACGCCGCCTGGCTCGGCGTTCACGTAGGCTTGGATCTGGCGCGGCGCTGCAAGTTCGGCCCCGATCTGCATTGGGTAGATGATCTCAATTACGATGTGGACGCGGACCAGGCCCAGGCTTTTTACGCCTCCATTCGCCGTTACTGGCCAGAACTTCCCGACGGCGCCCTGCAACCCGACTACACAGGAATCAGGCCGAAGATCTACGCGCAAGGAGAAACTGCGCGGGATTTTTACATCCAATGTACTGACGAGCACGGCGTGCCGGGGCTCATCAATCTCTACGGTATCGAGTCACCCGGGCTCACATCGTCAATCGCCATCGGCGAGTACGTTGCGGACCTTGTCACTAACGAGGCTTGATTCCCGCCCTCGCGACACTGTTGCCGCGCTGCTCCAGCACCCTGCTGTATCGGGAAATGGCTAAGCACAAAAAGAAGTAAACCGCCCCGCCGAATACGAATGGTTCGATGTGCCATCCTATCCAGACGGGATTCTGCGCCGGCACGCGCAGCATCAGCAGGAAGTCGTACAGGCCGACGATTGATATCACCGTTGTGTCCTTGAGCAGCCCGATGTATTGGCTGGCGATGTTCGGGATCATGTGTCTCAGCGCCTGGGGTAGAACGATCAGACGCATCATGGGCCAGTAACCGAGTCCGATGGACTGAGCGGCCTCGATTTGACCCAGGGGAATCGCCTGCAGGCCGCCGCGTACCACCTCGGCCATGTAAGCCGCGGAGAACAGCGAGACCGCGGTCAGTACCAGCACCAGCTTGTTGAGGGCCATATCCGGCGGTAGAAACAACGGGGTCATGGTCACGGCGAAAAACAGCACGGTGATCAGGGGCACCGAGCGCACCACCTCGATATAGGCGATTACGCAGGCGCGCATGAAGGGCATCCGTGAGCGCCGTGCCAGCGCCAATAGGATGCCGCCGGGGAGAGAGACGGCGACACCGACACCGGCGACCAGGAAAGTGACGAACAGGCCGCCCCACAGGTTTGTCTTTACCCCCACCACCGACCAATCGGACAGCAGCGCCGCGGTGATTGCCGTCAGCACGGTGCAGGCAATCACGACAACGCGTATTTGCAATTTATCGTCTTTCCCCTGGAGGCCGGCGCGCTGACCCAACCAACTTGCCAGGGAGTGTTGCGTGCAAAGGCACAGGGCCACGTGCAGCCAGATCATGACAAATACAGCGATACCCAGCGGCACCATCACCAGCAGGAACCAGCCGCGATCACCACCGGACAACAGGTAGCTGCCGAGGAAGGGAAAGATCAATATGACGCTGATGGCGATGGTGGGCTTGGCGCGTACCCGTCCCATCCACAAAGGAATCAGCCACAACAGCAAGATAGTGAAGGCGAAATCGACCCGCCAGCGCTCCGACGCCGGATAGCGGCCGTAGAGGAAACTGCCGAACCAGGTGTTGATGCCGGCCCAGCAGGCGCCGTGGGGGCTTTCGTCCAGGCACTCGCGATGGGAGTCCGCCTTCCACACCGCATCGGCAATACCCCAGCTGTAGAGATCCATCAGCAGGCTGACGAGCAGGTAGCCGACCGCCAGAGTGAGGACGGTGCTCCACCAGGAGTAGAACAACTGGGCGCGCAGCCAGCCCAGGGCGCCGGTGGTCCCCCTGGGGGCCGGGCGGGAAGGCTTGCGCTTAAATGCGATGACTTCCATGGCAGTCATCATGTAGGGGCACCCCCCCCGCCGGCAAGAGAATTTCGCGAAGCGCCCGGAGCCTGGTTTACAATTGCCCGCTCCTGCGTGCCTCGAGGGCAGTCATGACCAGCAAAAAGAACATCGCGTTCCAGGGCGAGCCGGGCGCCTATTCACATCTCGCCTGCAACGAGGCTTATCCGGAATTCGAGCCCGTGCCCTGCGAAAGCTTCGACGACGCCTTTGCCGCCGTCTCGGACGGATCGGCGTCGCTGGCCATGATCCCCATCGAGAATTCTCTGGGCGGGCGTGTCGCCGACATGCATCACCTGCTTCCCGAATCGAGCTTGTACATTATCAACGAGCACTTTCACCCGGTGCAGCACTGCCTTCTGGCGCCTGCCGGCGCCACCCTGGAAGGACTGAAGAAAATCGAGAGCCACACCCAGGCGCTGGCCCAGTGCCGCGGGCTGATTCGGGAGTTGGGAGTGGAAGCCGTGCACTCCGCGGACACGGCCGGCGCCGCCAGGGACGTGGCCGAGCGCGGCGATCCCGCAGTCGGCGCTATCGCCTCCAAGCTCGCAGGCGAGATTTACTCTCTCCAGACCCTGCGCACGCGCATCGAGGATCGGCTGGGCAACACCACGCGCTTCGTGGTCATGTCACGGGCCCGGACCGAGCCGGATCCCCGCAACGGCCCCTGCATGACCAGCTTGGTATTCCAGGTACGCAGCATCCCCGCGTCCTTGTACAAGGCCCTCGGCGGTTTCGCTACCAACGGAATCAATATTACAAAGCTCGAGAGCTACATCGTCGACGCAAGCTTCACAGTCGCGCAGTTCTACGCCGAAATCGAAGGTCACCCGTCCGACCCCCACGTGGCCCACGCCATCGAAGAGCTGCAGTTCTTCTGTGCCAAGCTGAAGATCCTCGGCACCTATCCCCAACACCCGTTCCGAACCACCAACAGCTAGAAAAATGCGAGAAAACCGTCTCTGACCCGGATTTCTCTCATGCGCATGTCGCCGAGTCGATAATCTTCCACTAATGACAGCGCTGTATCAGTTCATCCATGCTCTCGAGCTGTTCGAGCTTCTGCACTAGATCGACGACTTTCAAGGCTTTTCCGTCACCGATGATGGGGCTCGCCAGGGTGACGAACTTGTCCTCGAGCCTGCGGCCCTGATTGTCCAGATCCTTACTCGGCACGCTGACGTTGCCGAACTCCCGGTAAACGACGCCGTCGTCCATGGAGACAATGACTTCGCTGGTGCCGCGCGCCAGTTCAGCATCTCCAGCGACCTGTATTTTGTTGCGCAAGCCCACCAGTGCCGGGTCACTGCAGATGTTGTCGTCGTAGACCGCAATATCCGAGGTGCTTTTCCCGGCCAGCGCCATGGCGCTCACCTGGCGCAGGCTGAACTTTGCCTCCAGGCCGGTGCGCGGTTCCTGCAGATTGCACACTTTGAGATTTCTGGTCGGTACGCGGATCTCCACTTTGTCGACGTTCCCGGATTCGATACTGTGGGCGTTGCGTAACCGCGTTAATGCTTCGATGGAGGCATGGGTACCGTAGCAGGCCGCGTGATACTTGAAGAGCATGTCGCGGGTATGAAAATGCTCGCCAAAGCCTTCGAGCACGCCCTCGGGTGCGGCTACGGGAGATTGGGTGTCGGCGAATCCCTGGCTGCATTCGATGCCGTCGCGGCGTGCGCTGAAGCCACGCTTGGCGAGCAGCGCCGCGTATTGTCCGTTGCGTGCCGCCATGCCTGCGTGCAGCGGTTTACACATGGTGCCGAACATGGATTTGAGTCCGGCGGACTGGGTTGCAGCGATGCCCAGGGCCGTCGCGCAAGTCTCGCTATCCAGCCCCAGCATGCGCGCCGTGCCCGCCGCCGCGGAGAATGTTCCCAGCGTACCGGTGGCGTGGTAGCCGCGGGCGTAATGCGCCTCGGTCACGTACAGACCGATCCGCGAACCGACCTCGACGCCTGCCACGAAAGCCGTGATCAAATCTCTGCCATTACAGGCGTCGCGCTCGGCGACCGCCACCACGGCGGGCAGCACCGTCACCGTGGGGTGGCCGAGAAATGCGAAGTGGACGTCGTCGTAATCCAGCGCATGGGAGGCAGTACCATTGACGAGAGCCGCCTGTGCAATGCTGGTGCGCGAGCCAACACCGATGAGCGTCGCCTGGGGTGACCCCCCTTGTTCGAGAGCCTCCTCCCTTACGATACGCCCGGCGTCTTCCCGGCTTCCTGCGAGGGTGACGCCCAGCCAGTCGAGCAGGCAGTGCTTGACGAATGTGACCACATCCTGCGGAATGTCATCGAAGCGCACGTTGCTGCTGTAGCTTGCGAGTGCGTGGCTCAAACCTTCCACGACGCGGCCTGTCGTTCGACTTCGTTCACTCGTCGCGTTCGTCATCTTTCTCTCCGCATCGTGTTCCTGGATGGTGGCTGATATTTGTTTGCAGCCGGAGTGTCAGTACATTTATGCGCAGCTATTTTGTTCATACACTGGCTCGTCATTCAGGGGCGCGCACTACTCATCCGGATTTTTCTGCGCAGAAAACAGCGCGTCCAGCGCACGCTCCGCCTCATGATAACCGATGATTTCGTACAGCTCTTCCCGTGTCTGCATGGTGTCGATGAGGTCGCTTTGCGTT
This sequence comes from Gammaproteobacteria bacterium, assembly GCA_009937425.1. Classification (GTDB taxonomy): domain Bacteria; phylum Pseudomonadota; class Gammaproteobacteria; order HK1; family HK1; genus JAABYT01. Next base: position 65,616 of record JAACFO010000001.1, on the reverse strand, counting down.
CCGCGGGTTCGAATGCCCTCGTAGACGCCGGTGGCTGCCTGGCTCATGGCTCGGAACGCCGACAGTGGGTACAGAACCAGGCGCACACCGGCTGCGCCCAACTCGTCCCGACTGAACAACGGTGTCTTGCCGAATTCAGTGATATTCGCGAGCACGGGCACGTCCAGGCTGGTGGTGAACGCTTGGAATTCGTCCAGCGTTTTCAGCGCCTCGGCGAAGATCATATCGGCGCCGGCCTCCACGTAGCCGTGGGCCCGCTCAATGGATTTCTGCAAACCTTCGGCGGCGTAAGAATCCGTGCGCGCCATGATCACGAAGCTCGCGTCCACACGGGCGTCCGTGGCCGCTTTCAGTCGGTCCTGCATCTCACCGCTGGACACGAGTTCCTTTCCCGGTCGATGGCCACAACGCTTCGCCTGAACCTGGTCTTCGATGTGCATTCCCGCGGCCCCGGCTTTGGCGAGGCGCCGCACGGTACGCGCAAGAACCAGCGCCGGTCCGAAACCGGTGTCCGCATCCACCAGCAACGGCAGTGGGCACGCGTCGGTGATCCGGCGGACATCCTCGGCCACGTCGTCGAGGGTCGTAACACCCAGATCGGGCAACCCGAAGGATGCGTTGGCGATGCCGCCGCCGGACAGGTAGATCGCGCGGAAGCCTGCGCGCTCTGCAAGCAGCGCGCAGTACGCATTGATGGTGCCGGCAATTTGCAATGGCCGCTCCGCATCCAGTGCTGCTCGAAAGCGCTCCCCCGCTGATTCGCCGGGCATAATGCTAACCTCGCATGCGCGCGCCCTCTGGATCGAGCAGCGCTTTGGTGATGAGACGGGCGGGGCGGCGGTCGCCCAGGATCTCGATTTCGAATACAGCGTCCTCGCTGACAAGCTCCCTCGGCAGAAGACCCAGCGCCACGCTTTTGTCCACGAAATGCGCGTAACCGCCGGAGGTGACGAAGCCCACGACCTCGCCGTTCTTCCAGATGGGCTCATCCGCCGAAACGTCCGCATCGTCGGCTTCCACCACGAAGGTACAGAGTGTGCGCGCAGGAGGCTTGTCGCGCTCCGCCATGGCCGCATCACGGCCGATGAAGTCGTTCTTGGCGAAATTGATGAATCGATCGAGGCCGGTCTCCGCTGCGGTGTAGTCGGGCCGGTATTCCCGCAGCCAGGCGCCAAAAGATTTTTCCAGACGCAGAGACATCATCGCGCGCATGCCGAAGGGCCGCAGCCCCAGATCCTGTCCCGCCTCATGCAACGCATCGTAGAGAGCGAGCTGGTAGCGCGGAGCCACATAGATTTCGTATCCGAGATCGCCGGTGTAAGTCACGCGGCAAACGATAGCCGGCGCCAGGCCGACATCCATCTCCCTGGCGGACAGGAAGGGCAGTGCCGTGTTGGAGACATCGCCGGTCGTGACCCTCGAGAGCAGATCCCGTGCCTTCGGCCCGGCGATTTGAAAGCCGACGCGGCGCAGCGACATATTGCGCACGTTGACGCCGGATTCCGGCAGGTGATCCTCGAACCAGCGCGTGTGGAAATTCTGGGCGGCAAAGGACGCGGTAAGAAGGTAACGCTCGTCACCGAGACACGTAATAGTGAAGTCGCCTATGAGCCGACCCTTGGGACTCAACATCGGGGTCAGCGTGATCCGACCCGGCCGGGGTACGCGACCGGCCATGATATGCCCGAGCCAACTGGCCGCATCGGCGCCTGTGATCTCGTACTTACCAAAATTGTGGATCTCGTTGATACCCACCGCGGTGCGTACCGCGCGGCACTCTTCGGCGACGGTGGCAAAGGCGTTGGAGCGCCGGAATGTCGGGGTTTCGAGGGGCTCCTGGCCTTCGGGAGCGAAATAGTTGACGTGCTCGAGCCCGAATCCGGAGCCGAACACGGCATTGCGTGATTTCCAGATGGAATAGGCTGGTGTGGTAGCCATCGGGCGTGCCGCCGGCAACTCCTCGTTGGGATAGGAGATGGCGAAGCGCCGCTGATAGTTCTCCTTCACCTTGGCGCGGGTATAGGGGTGCGTGCAGTAATCGCCGAAGCGTGACACGTCCATGGCGAACACGTCCCGGGACGGTTCGCCGCCCACCATCCACTCGGCGAGTGTCAGTCCGACGCCGCCGCCCTGGCTGAAGCCCGCCATCACGGCACAGGCACACCAGTAATTCTTGAGCCCCGGTACCGGCCCCACCAGGGGATTGCCATCCGGGGCGAAGGTGAAGGGCCCATTGATGATGCGCTTGATGCCCGCCGCCTCCAGGCACGGATAACGCTCGTGGGCGGTACCGAGCTTGTCCATCATGCGTTCCAGCTTATCGGGCAGCAATTCGTGGCCGAAATCCCAGGGTGTGCCTTCCACTGCCCAGTGCTCGCAGGCCTGCTCGTAGACTCCCAACACCAGTCCGCGGCCCTCCTGGCGCAGGTAGCTCTCACCGGCGGGATCCATCACATGGGGCAGCTCTTCACCGCGCTCGTATACCTCCGGGATGTCTTCGGTAACAAGATATTGATGCTCCATGGGGTGACAGGGGATGGTAATGCCGACCATCTCGCCCAACTCCCGGGCCCACAGCCCTGCCGCGTTGACCACGTACTCGGCATTCAACGTGCCCTGCTCGGTGACGACCTGCCAGCTATGGTCGGGTTGCGGATTGAGTTCCAGCACGCGATTGCGCAATACGATCTCCGCGCCCTGCATGCGCGCCGCTTTTGCGTAGGCGTGGGTGGTGCCGGAAGGGTCCAGGTGACCGTCCAGCGGATCGTAAAGTGCACCAATGACGCCATCGACGTTGGTGATGGGGCTCAGCTCGCGAATTTCGGCGGGACCGACGATCTCCGTGTCGAGACCCATATAGCGGTGCTTGGCACGTTCGGCTTTGAGAAAGTCCATGCGGTCCGGGGTGGTGGCGATTGTGATGCCCCCCACGTGGTGCAGACCGCAGGATTGATCGCTGATGGCTTCCAGCTCTTTGTAGAGCCCGATGGTGTAACCCTGGAGCGCCGCCATGTTGGTGTCGGCATTGAGGGTGTGGAAGCCGCCCGCGGCGTGCCAGGTGGACCCTGAAGTGAGTTCCGATCGCTCGATGAGAAGGACGTCCTTCCATCCGAGCTTGGTGAGATGGTACAGCACACTGCACCCGACCACGCCGCCACCAATGACGGCAACCTGCACATGGGATTTCACGCTCCGCGGCCCTCCCTCTGTCTCGCCGTCAATCCTGCGCGACCGGCAATTTGCGGGTCAAGTCCTGTTAGCGAGAATGGTCTGCATGAGCTCAGAGAATTCCGGCGCCGGGTCGCAGTCTTTAAAGCCAGCCAGTCGCTCGTAGATATCCGCGGCGCCGGCGTGGAATTCGCCGGGAAGACCCGATGCCTCGAAGGTGGCGGCGATCTCGCGCATTTCGCCGGCAAAGCGCCAGGCCTTGAAGGCATTATTGCGGGCGGCGGCGGTGCTGCGCGCGTCCAGTCCCTGCTGGGAAATCGACCATTCCTCGAGCAACGCCCCTTCCACCCCCTCGGCAAGCGCCAATGCGCGGATGGCTATGAGCAGTGCCGCCGAGCCCTTGGTCCAGGCCGCGTAACACATTTTCAGAGCCGATGCGGAGCCGGGGCGCGTGTCGATGGTGATTGCCTCGAGGATGCTGCCCTCGAATGCGCTGGCCACCGTGGCTGCTTCGTCCCCGGACAAGTACAGGCGCGTGGTGCCCTGGCGGTGGGCCGGTGGTCCTATGATCCCGCCGTCGACGAAGCGCGCGCCGGAATTCTCGACGATTGCGGCGACTTCACGGGCGGTTCCGGTAGACACCGCGTTAGCGTCCACATAGACGCCTGCGAAGCCGGTAGCGGCAACGCTTTTTGCCAACGCGGTGGCGGCATCCGGCGGGCACACGGAGATAATAAAATCGCTGCTCGAGGCGAGTTCCGAGAGGCTGGTCTTATCCTCGAGCCCGGACTTCGCGGCCCGGCGGCGGCTGTCGTCGCTGCGACCGCTGGACGCCCAACTCACGCTCGCGCCGACCCCCCGGGCCGCGGCGCCGATGCTGGCGCCCATCTCGCCCGGATGCAGTAGCCCAATGCGCACGTCGGTCATGATTCTGTGCCCCCCTGTTCGCGCCTGTGCGTTGTTAAACCCGTTTTCGTGTGAATCGGAAGCCCAGTGCAACGCCCATCAACACAGTGCCGATGGTGGCGTATGCAGCGAACACAAGGCAACCGGTCTCGATGGATACACCATGGTCCATCAAGGTGCCCAGGGACACGGGGCCCAGGGCCGAGGCCAGGACGCCGGTGGCGGTGGCGAGGCTTCTGATGGAGCCGAGATTGGCGACACCGTAGAGCTCGGCCCACATGGCGGATACCGCGGTGTGGCCAATGGCGGTGCTGACGCCGATGAGAAACAGGTACGGCCACGCAATCCAGGCATTCTCGAACTGCGCCACTATCACCATGGCGGCGATCATTGGAATGAGCATGTAGGGGACCAGCCGCGTCGCGCCGAAGCGGTCGATGGCGGGCCCTGTCGCCAGGGAAGTTACCACCACCGCGAGCGCATAGACTACATAGCTGCCGGTGATCCAGGCGTGGGACCAGGCTTTGGCGTCCGCCAGGTTGAGGTGGTGAAAGAACATGGCGGTGAGCACCACGGCCGGCGCCAGAACCCCTGGCATCAGCAGGTAGAAACGGGGGTCGCGCAGCATTTCAGCCCGCGTCCAGGATCGGGCTTGACGGTTTTCAGATGCCCGGGATGTTGCGAGATGCACCAGATGCGCGCGGTGTCTTTCCACGTGGCCTTTTAATAACCACAGGGCTGCGGGTACCAGCACCAGCGCCAGCACCAGCGCCGTCGCCCCGTAGGACCAACGCCATCCCAGCACCGCGATCATCAACACGGCGACGAAGGGCAGAAAGGCTTCGCCAACGGCAAAACCCATGGTGGCGATGGCGATAGCACGCCCCCTTCCCGTATCGAAATAACGTGCCATGGTGGTGATGCCCACGTGGCTCATCAAACCCTGACCCGATTGGCGCAGCAGGAAGATGGCAATCACGAGCATCGCCGGGTTGATTGCAAGGGCCGTGACCGTGCACGCCACCACCGCCAACAGGCCAACCAGCGACGTATAAAGCCTCAATTCGAGTCTATCGATCTGCTTGCCGCTCCAGGGCAGCAGAAGCGCACTGCCCAGCGTACCGAGCATGTAGATCGTGGCCCAGGCCGTGTGGGAAAGGCCGAACTCGGACTGAATCGCCGGTCCGAAGATGCCGATGTAGTAGGTCTGGCCGAAGCTGGAGGTGAATGCCGCCAGAAAGCCGAACGCGATCAGCCGTCGATGGGCAGCCGCGAATTTGACATAGGCAACGAAGGGCACGCGCTTTATTGCAAGCCGTCGGTTCCCGAGCCGCACACCACGGCGCAGATGTTCTCGTCCGGCGAGGGGCGGTACGCGCCGGTGCGCAGGGCGGCAACCGCCGCCCCGGCACTGAGTTCGATAGCGAGCCCCATTTCGAACCACAGCCAGCGCGCCGCGGCACGCATGTCGTCGTCCTCGACCAGCACGATCTCGTCGACGCACTCGCGCACAATGTCCAGGTTCATCTGTTCGGTGCGCCGGGGGGCCAGCGTGTTGGCCTCGGTGGTGATGGCGTCGAGTTCCACAATCCGACCGGCCTCGATGCTGCGTGTGAGCGTAGGCGCGCCGCCGGGCTCGACACCGATGACCTTGATACCGGCTTTGCTCGCCTTCAGCGCGGTGGCGACCCCGGAGATCAAGCCGCCGCCGCCGATGGATACCACGACCGTGTCGACGGAAGGTGATTGTTTCAGGATCTCGAGCCCCACCGTGCCCTGACCTGCCATTACGGCCGGGTCCGCAAAAGGATGCACGTAGGTCATGCCGTCGCGCTCGGCGGCCTGTTGCGCTTGCGCGTTGGCGTCGTCCCATACCTCGCCCGCGAATATCACTCGCGCACCCCAGCGTTCGAGCTTCTCTGCTTTCGAGGCGGGTGTGGAAGCGGGCAAATAAACGTGCACGGGTGCGCCGATCCGCCGACCGGCATAGGCGACACCGAGGCCGTGATTGCCGCCTGACGCGGTGACGAGTCCCCGCTGACGCGCAGCCGCCGCCAGGGTCAGTACCTTGTTGCTGGCACCCCGCGCCTTGAACGAGCCGCTGACCTGGAGACATTCCAGCTTGAGCGACAAAGACGCGTCCTGGATCGCCGGCGAGTGAAAAAAACGCGTGCGCAAACACGGGGTTCGGCGCACAGCGTCCTTGATGCGCTCGTGGGCCTGTTGGATGTGTTCGAGCTCCAGGAATTGTCGATCACTCATCGAGCATGTCCCCCACCGTCAACTGCTAACCCTGGTTCCATCGGCGTTTCGCCGTTACCCTGACAGCGACCTGTTTCCGCCATGAAGGAATTCCCATGATAGTCGTTACCAATCGCATTCCGGTCGCGGCCGGTCACGAGATCGACTTCGAGGACCGCTTCCGCAACCGTGCCCATCTGATTGACGGGTCCCCGGGTTTTGTGCGCAACGAGGTCCACCGCCCCAGGCCCGTGCGCTTCGACCGCGAGAGCGGTGGCTGGCGCGACGACCCGGATACCCAAGGCTACTACGAGGTCAAGACATGGTGGCAGACATTCGATGACTTCGTCGCCTGGACCAAAAGTCCCGCCTTCGCCGAAGCGCACAAGGACCGTCCACCAAAGGAAATGTTCGCCGGCCCGAGCGAGCTGGGCGTCCACGAGGTGTTTTTAAGCACCGACGACGACAGCCGGTAGAGCGGGGAGTCGACCCTGACAGAAACAGCCCGCGACGGTGCGCGGGCGTTTCGATGAATCGTCAGACGTTTAACCGGGGGCTTACGCCCCCGTCAAAGAACCCGAAGAAGGCCCTCTGGCTTGGGCTGCTACGATCCCAGCTTCGATTCTGCGCGAATTCTCTTCTCGGTATTCGCTCTGCAGCAGGCATGGGCTGCCTCGGCGGCATTGAGAGCTTCTGCCGAAAGACGCACAGACGCGTTGGCTGCCGAATCCGCATCGTTAGCGGCCCGTTCGGCCCTGTCAGCGGCGCCCTTGGCTTGCTTGACTTCAATGCGGAGCTTGGAAATATCGTCATCCGACGCACAGCCGGACCCCAACACAATGAACCCCACGGCCATCGTCGTGACCAGCAATCGAACGATGCGTCTGGACATATTTACTCCTCCCTAGTCGCGCTTTCGCCGCCAGTAAACAGCGGAACGTGATACGCGGCACGGCATCTGGCCGTGTCGCTGACTGAATCCTTCCCGGCCCTCAGGTTGTCTAAGCAACCGGCCAAGCCGCCCAAAGTCGAATAGTACCGCTGTTTGCCAGCCTATGCGAGAACTTGCTGCCTCGGAGGCCGACCTGAACCCCGCTGATGGACCGCCGCCTGCAGCGGCTGGATCCACTACCGGCGCCTCGGGGTTCTGGATGAGAACAGCGGCGTGACCCCCTGCCTGGCGCGCCGGCCACCGCGACGTTTCGCCTGGACCCTCTGCGGCCCGCGCACAATCAACGAGATGCCCAGCTCCCCGGACAGATGCGCGAAGGCGAAGCCAGCGGGGTCCAGGGCCGCCTCCTGGTCCCCCCCGCCCGCGGTTTGCCCGCTGAGCATTTCGCTCAGCTCCGGGGCGCCGTGCAGACTCACGTAGAAGGCGCCGAGCGCCAGACGGCCCAGGGCCAACCGAGTGAGATCGGCGGGTTGTCCAGAACTCAAATCGGTGATCAGGTCGAAACGGTGATCCCGGACGTCGCCGAGAAAAGCTGCTGCTTCCTGCGCGTGCACGGTGATCCGCAGGTCGTTGCCGAGGATGGGCCGCAGAACTTCGGCCTCATCACTATCCTGGACGACAACAACCAGGCGCCCGGAGAGATCCATGCCGTCCAAAATCCAGGCGGCCATCTCGCCGGCGCCACGACCCAGGCACAAGAAAACGCCTCCTGGCCGCGATGCGGCCAGGACCCGGGCCACTTCGCCAACGGCCGGGGCCACGGCAGGCGCGCCGCCTCGGGCCGAGAGGGTCTCGCAAAGACGCGCATAAGCTTGCGGCGGTTGCAGATTGAATTCCCGGCTCATGTTGTGTGGTCTGTGGCGAATTCAGGCGCATTATAGAGGGCGGAGCCCGGCTAGCGCGCATCGCTGCTAACATGCGGATAACGATGCCACACACTGGCAAGGAGGGGAGCAACCGATGCTCGACGAGAGCCGCACGAACTCGACAATCATCGCCGCCTATCGGCAGCGAACCGCCACGTCCGAAGCACTCGCGTCCCGGGCGCGGCAAGTACTGCCGAGCGGCATCGTGCACGACTCCCGGCAGCTGAACCCCTATCCGGTTTACGTCAACCGCGCCGAGGGAGCGCACAAATGGGACGTGGACGGTAACGAATACGTGGATTATTACGGCGGGCACGGCGCCTTGTTGCTGGGACACAACGACCCCCGCGTTGTGGAAGCCGTCCACCGGCAGCTGAATCTCGGCACCCACTATGCCGCCTGTCACGAGCTCGAGCTTCGCTGGGCGGAGCTCGTTCAGCAACTCGTTCCCTGCGCCGAGCGCGTGCGCTTTACCTCATCCGGGACCGAGGCGAATTTGATGGCTCTGCGACTGGCGCGCGCATACACGGGCAAATCCGTTCTGGTGCGATTCAAAGGCCACTTTCATGGCTGGCAGGATCACGTGGCCTTCGGCTGTGACGATCACTTCGATGGCTCGCCGACGCCGGGCGTGCTCCCGGGCATTGCCGAAAACGTGCTCATCGCACCCCCCAACGATTTGATGGCGACCCTCGCACTGCTTGCGTCCCGGGATGACATCGCCGCCGTCATTCTAGAACCCACGGGTGCCAGTTTCGGATGGTCACCCATGTCCAGGGACTTCCTGGCGGCTCTGCGCGAAGCCACCGCCGAGCGCGGTATCGTGCTGATATTCGATGAGGTGGTTACGGGATTCCGTGTGTCACCCGGCGGTGCCCAGGCTCACTATGGGATCACTCCCGATCTGACCAGCCTGGCAAAAATTCTCGCCGGCGGATTACCGGGAGGAGCGGTGGTGGGTCGAAAGGACATTCTCGACCTGCTTGACTTCGAACAGGCGCAACAAAGCGGCCGGGAGAAGATTCAGCATCAGGGTACCTTCAACGCGAATCCGGTGAGCGCCGCTGCGGGTATCGCGTGCCTGGAGATCATCGCCGATGGCGAGGCCTGCGCGATTGCCACGGCGCAGGCCCAGCATCTGCAATCCATACTCAATCGCGTTTTTGCCGACGAAGGCGTGCCGTGGGCGGCCTTCGGTGAACACTCCGCGGTGTACTTCTTCACTAACCCCAGCGGCGTCGACATCGATCCGATGGGATTCGATGCGAGTTCTCTGGCTCCCGAGGTCCTGCGTACCGGCGGCAAGCATCCCGGGGCCGGAAAGTTCAGACTGGCGCTCATGCTCAACGGCGTCGATATTTCCGGAAGACCCGGGGGCAGCACATCGTGCAAGCACTCGGACGAGGATCTGGAGCACACCGCCCAGGCCGTTCGCAAGGCCGTCGTGATGCTCAAAGAAGAAGGTGAACTGCACTACGCGTAGCAGTTTGCGGTAGTACTGGCAGTATCGTGCGATTTCTTAACCCGAATAACATTTGACGAGGCGACCGATGTTTCAGGTATCGATCCCTTTACGATTGATTACGCTCTCCAGTGTTCTTTTGCTGGCGATGCTTGCATCCAACATCTATCTGAGAGGCAAGGTCGGTCAGGGCGCGGAAATGCTCGTTTCCGATGAACGACTCATCAGCAAGCTGGATACCGCCATTGACGCGAACAAAGCCTTCGGGGATCTCAAGTACTGGTTGCTCGAGCTGGGTGTCGGTCCGCGCGAGCGCACCGAAGACAATGTCATTGCCGCCCGTCGTGTACTTACAGAAAAGCTCGACAATCTGGAGAGCTTCGATCCGGAAGGCGTAGCTGTTCTGCGTCTCGATGTTGGCTCACTCATGGATACGACTCAGATCGCCATCGAATCTTACGCCGATAATCAGCGGGCGCTCGGCGATTCCTTTCTGGCAAAAGGTCTAGAGCACATTCGCGTCGTCGATCGGCGCCTCTCGGACATGGTGAACAATTTTGACAACGAGGTTGCTGTTCGTCGCCGGGAGGCTCTCGCCGATGCACACCGCGCAGGTGATACGTCGCTGGCAGTCATGTTGATCGCTGTCTTGCTCGGTTTAGGTTTAACCGTGCTGGTGGTGCTATCCATTACCCGGCCGTTGAATCGGCTCATGACCGCCATGACGGCCATCATCGGCGGTGACCTGGACACCAGAATTCCAGTGTCCGGGCGCGACGAGATCGGCGCTATGACAAGCGCCCTGAGAATATTTCGCGACAGTCTCAATGAGCGCCAGCAACTGATGGCCGACCGTGAGTACGCGGAAACCACCAGACGCCAGGCAGAAGTGCAACTGCGCGACGCAATCGAGAGCATCTCCGAGGGTTTTGCTCTCTATGATTCGAGCGATCTTCTGGCGCTCAGCAACAAACGCTTCACCGATTTCCTCTACCGACTCAGCGACGGAGGCGCGCCAATCGGCAAGAAGTTCGAAGACATGGTGAGAAAGGCAGCGCAGAGCGGCCTGGTACCTACGGCGGAGGGGCGCGTGGAGGAATGGGTCGCAGAACGTCTACAGGCTCATCGCAATCCCTCCGGAGCCCACGTCTACCAACTCCGTGACGGGCGTTGGTTTCAGGTGAACGAACGCAAGACACGCGATGGTGGACGCGTGGCGGTTTACATGGACATCACCGGTCTCAAACAGCGCGAGCAGGAGCTCGATACGGCGTTGCGGGAGCTCAACGCCGTGCTCGACACGATTCGATACGGCATTCTCTTCATGGACGAGGATCTCAACATTCGTATGACCAATCGCGCCTACCGCGAGATTTGGGGCATTGAGGAGGAGTTCTACACGCCAGGGCGCACCTTGCGCGAGGACATCGAACGAACCAGAGAGCTCGGCTTGTACCAGGTTGAGGACGATGAATGGGACTCGTTCCTGGAAAGCCGCCTGGATGCGATGCAGAGCGGCAGTTCAGGCCCGACGGAGATGCGTCTCGCCGACGGAAAGATCCTGCAGTTCCAGTACGTCGTGTTGCCGAACGGCGGGCATATGGCGACGTACTTCGATATTACCGGCCTGAAAGATACCGAGGCTGCGCTACGTCGCAGCGAAGAGCGCTACGCGCTGGCGGTAAAGGGATCCAACGACGGGCTCTGGGATTGGGATACGGACAACGATCGCATCTATATTTCGCCACGGTTCAAGGACATTGCAGGTATGAGCCACGGGGATACGGTTCTCAACAGTGAGCAAATGTTGGCCTGTGTGCATCCCGATGATCGCGCACGCCATCTGAAGGCGATGCAAGCACATCTGCGCGGTGATGCTGAGTTCTACTCTTGCGAGTACCGAATAAACAGCGAAGAGGGCATCGAGCGCTGGGTATTGAACCGGGGCATTGGGCAACGCGATGATAGCGGTCACGTTTACCGTGTGGCTGGATCCCTGACCGATATTACGGTGCGCAAGGAAGCGGAGATGGCGCTGCGAAATGCAAAGGAGCAGGCGGAGGCTGCGACGCGCACCAAGAGCCAGTTTCTCGCCAACGTCAGCCACGAACTACGCACACCCTTGAATGCCATCATCGGTCTTGCCGAAATGCTCAGGGAAGAAGCGGAAGAGCTGGACGAGGGCGACCTCAGCGAGCCCCTGCAGCGTATTGTGTCCGCGGGCAGGCACTTACTTCATCTCATCAACGACCTTCTGGATCTCACCAAGATCGAAGCTGGAAGGCTTGATCTGCATATCGAGGATTTTCACATACCGCCGATGGTGCACGACGTTTCCACCACCGCGAAGGGACTGGCAATCGCGAACGACAATCAACTGATCGTCCACTGTGAGGACGATCTAGGCACAATGCACTCGGATATTACGAGGGTTCGTCAGATTCTGCTCAATCTACTCAGTAACGCGTTCAAGTTCACCGAGAAGGGCGCGGTCACTTTGACCGCGGAGCGCGAATCGGTGTCGTCGCAAGACTGGCTCGTAGTGGAAGTTGCCGATACAGGAATAGGCATGACGGACGGGCAGATTGAACGCTTGTATCAGGAGTTCACGCCCGCCGACAATTCGATGACGCGCAAGTACGGGGGAACGGGACTGGGTCTGGCCATAAGCCGCCGCCTGTGCACGCTTTTAGGCGGCGAGATCAGTGTGCACAGCGAGCTCGGCAAAGGCACGACCTTCAGGGTGCAGCTGCCGATAGCAGGGCCATCGACGATACTGACGATGGACGACTGAGTTTAGCGTCGGCGCACGAGCAGAGCAGAATGGCGACGATTCTCTATATAGAAGACAACGACGACAATCTGTTCATGCTCAGCCGTCGTCTGCGTCGCCGGGGATTCGATGTGCTGGCGGCGAGAGACGGCGAGGAAGGCGTGGAATCGGCGCTTAATTCATTACCGGATCTGATTCTCATGGATTTGGTGTTACCGGTAATGGATGGCTGGGAGGCGACGGCCAAACTAAAATCTCTGCCCGAGACCATGGCCATCCCCGTGATAGCAGTATCCTCTCACGCCATGAGCGGTGATCGGGAAAAGGCACTGGCAGCCGGATGCGATGACTATCACACTAAACCAATTGACTTCGAGCGCTTGCTGATCGCCATCAACAGCTATCTCGTTGGGCCGGGAGAAAGCCAGTGAGATTTTGTGGTTGTCAGTGCAAATCGAAGTCCGCGATGACGGGAAGGTGATCACTGGCAACCTTGGATAGCCGTAACCGGCAAGTACGCGCCGTCAATGCGCGGATCGGGCCCCGGTAGTAAATGCGATCGAGCCCACCCCTCGGAGAAAATGATGGATAGGTGCGCAGTGTGCCGCCGGAACTGTAGCTCTTCTGGGTAACGCACCCGAATCGCAGAACCTCTGTAAAAATCGGATGCAATAATAGTCGCCAGTCGTTGAAGTCACCGCCTACGAAAGATGGTTGATGTGGATCAAGATCGGAAAACTCCTTCGAACGAACGAGCATTCCGATTTGACGTACGCGTTCCTGAGCCAACAATCCGAGGTGCATGTTGAATACGTCGATCTTATGAAGATGCCCACGCACTTTCTCTATTTCGATAGTCGTGTGCTGACAGCCCCTGCGCTTGCGCGAATCGATGGTCAGGTCGATATTGCGTTCCCGCACGATGGGATGCCGGCTCAGCGTAGCATTTCCGTAACGACCCTTTCGAAGGGAGACATTGTGTCCAACCACGAAGTAGGGAAAACCCAACGCTTCGGCGAGGTCGCGGCCGAGATCGCGTTCGCGGGAACGGGGGACGCCTTCGTCCACCTCCTGAAGCAACAACACGTCGGGTGCATGGTGCTCGGCAATTCTCACAATGCGCTCCGGCCGGAAACGCCGATCGACACCAATGGCGCGGTGAATGTTGTAGGTCATGATGCGTAGCCGCACCGATCTAACTCCCAGGATCCCGTGTCATATGACACTTCTTTGTCACTTTCGGAGACAACAAATTCATAATCCGGTGGTCTTAAGGGATTTCCACTGTGACTTGTGGATACTGGTGAATTCGATCATTTTACCCTTTATGTCAGGAATCTGTGCCTTGTCCGACTCGAAAGCCAGGATTTTCCTTGTAGCCAGAATGCTCGGGGCGGGTGTTCTCGCCGCATTCTTGTTGGCGGGTTGTGCTCGGAACGCGGACACGGACGCTCGCGGCGAGGTCGAATTGTCCGACAGCGAGCAGGTTGCGCTCGAGCTCCAACGGAGTGTCGGGCTGGTTGACGATCCAGAGTTGCTCGCCTACGTCGACAGTATTGGCCGCCGAATCACTGCCCAGGGAAGCCGTGATGACGTGGATTTTCGCTTTTATATTCTCGATATGCCGATCCCCAACGCCCTGGCGTTACCGGAAGGGCAGATATTCATCTCCCGGGGTGTGCTGGTACTGGTCAATTCGGAGGACGAACTGGCCGGAATTCTTGCCCACGAAATTGCACACCTGGAAGAGCATCACGCCGACGAACGGGAAGGTCTCACCGCGGTTACCTCGCCGATACGGCTCGGCACCGGAATTGCCGGATGGGCGACAGGTCTGATTATTCCCGACCTGGGCGACGCCATCGTGGCGCTTGGCGAATCCACGTCGGGACTGCTGCTCGCGCCGTACAGCAGGGAGCAGGAGCGCGAGGCCGACCGGGTCGGCCTATCCCTGGCGGCAGCGGCAGGCTATCAGCCGGCAGGTCTCGTGAATCTGCTCGATACCATGGCCAACGCGGAAGCGTTGGACCCGGAGAATGCCCACCAACAAAGCTTCTTCGATTCTCATCCCGCAACCGCGGAGCGCGTGGAGCTTACCAGGGAGCACGGTAAATCGCTGATTCCTGCACCGCGCCCGGCATCAGCCAGGGACCGCAAAGGCGTGCTGACGATGCTGCAGGGTCTGGTAATTGGTGAAGACCCTGGCAAGGGGTTCTTCGACAAAAACTGGTTCGTGCATCCGGAACTCGCGTTCGTGATGGCGTTTCCGCCGGATTGGGAGGGAATCAACACCGGCGGCTTCGTCGGCGCAAAAGCACCGAACGAAGAGACCTTCGTCATGCTGGCTCTGGTTGCCGAGGGAACGGATCCAGCCGACGGCGCGAAGGTCGCGTCGCGAATGCTCGAAGTCGATCTGGTCGCGGACGTCAGGCGCGGAATCGTCAACGGATTGCCGGCGGCCAAGAATCAAGCGGAGATCACCGGCGGCGAGGGTGAGACCGAGAAGATTGAATTAACCTGGATTGCCTACGACGGGCTTATCTATCAGATTATGGGGGTCGCGACGCTGGAACGTTTCGAAGCCGTGGAGGAACTGTTGAGAAAATCCGCCCACAGCTTCCGCTCCCTCACCAACGACGAGGCCGCACAGATACTGGTCACGCAGCTGCATGTGGTCGCCGCCGAGCAGGGCGAGACCATCGCGGAACTTGCCGGACGGGTTAACAGCCCCTGGTCAACGGATGCAATTGCGGTGGTCAATCGCAAGCCGGCAAGCGCTACCCTGGAGGCCGGCGAGCTCATAAAAGTCGGTATCCAGAGGAGCTACGCAGCCCGTGCGCGAGTTGATGTGAGTGATCCTGTTAGTGATCGGCGTCGTTGACGCTTCGCCGGCCACGTTTTAACGCACCGCGGCGTTGTTTTCCTTCCAGACGCCGGCGCTTGGAGGCCAGGGTCGGCCGCGTGGCTTTGCGTGGCGTCGGTGCGATGGCGGCTTTGCGGATCAGCGTGACGAGCCGCTCCAGGGCATCGTGCCGATTGCGCTCCCGGGTACGAAAACGGCGCGCAACGATGATGAGCACGCCGTCGCTGGTCAATCGGCGCCCGGCAAGCTCCTTCAAGCGCGCGCGAACCGGCTCAGGAAGATTGGGTGATCGCGCCACGTCGAAGCGCAGTTGCACGGCGGTTGCGACTTTGTTGACGTTCTGCCCTCCGGGTCCCGACGAGCGGATGAACTGCTCCTCGATTTCGTCTTCACCCAGCGAGATGTTGTTTGTGACACGAATCATGGCTTCTCCAGCACGGTAATAATAGGGGGCTTTCGACCGGTCGTCCCCCGGTCCGTTCATCGCCGCCAATTGACGGTACAATCGTCACTATCGGCCCTGCAATCCAGGATGACGTTGACACCCATGGCGAAGATTCTGAAATACGGCCTGCGCACAATTATCCTGGCAGGAATCGTCGTGCTGGGAGTGTTTGCAGCCCGTCACTTCATGAAAACAGAGCCCATCGCCGTGGTGCTGGCGCCGGTCGCGCGCGGCGAGGTTCAGGCCACAGTTTCCAACACCCGGGCCGGCACGGTAATGGCCTGTCGCCGCGCACGTCTCGCTCCCGCCACCGGCGGCCAGGTGGCCCGTCTGTCGGTGCGCGAAGGCGACCAGGTGGAACACGGCCAGATACTCATGGTTATCTGGAATGATGATCTGGAAGCCCGGGTGCAGTTGGCGGCGAGCGAGGAGTTAGCCGCCGGCGCCAGAGTGAAGGAGGCCTGCTTGACCGCCGAGGTTGCCAAGCGCGAGGCGGAACGCCAACAGCGGCTCTCGTCCCGGCAGCTGGTGTCAGAAGAGATTGTGGATCGCGCGACCACGGAGGCCAAGGCACGGGAAGCCGGCTGCCAGGCCGCCCACGCCGCCAGGGAAGTCTCCCGCGCCAGCACCGACGCGGCCCGCGCGGATCTCGCCCGCACCGTATTGAAGGCACCGTTCAACGGTATCGTGGCAGAGGTCAACGCCGAGCTCGGGGAATACGTCACGCCTTCGCCACCCGGAATTCCGACACCGCCCGCGGTGGATCTCATCGACAGCCGTTGCCTGTACGTCGTGGCCCCTATCGACGAGGTCGATGCTCCCGCCATCCGCACCGGTATGCCGGCTTGCATATCGTTGGACGCGTTTCCGGAGCCGCGTTGCGGGGCGCGAGTTCGGCGTATCGCTCCATACGTGCTCGATGTCGAGAAGCAAGCGCGTACCGTGGAAGTGGAGGTCGCGTTCGCCAGTAAAGAGGACAGCGCCGGACTACTGCCCGGCTACACCGCCGATGTGGAGGTTATTCTCGAGCAGCGTGATGACGTGCTGCGGGTGCCCACGGAGACCGTTCTCGAAAATTCGCGGGTGCTCGTCTACAGGGAGAGCGACGGAGTGCTGGAATCACGGCAGATCGAAAGAGGTGTTTCCAACTGGCGTTACACGCAAGTGCTGTCCGGCTTGGAAGAAGGTGAGCGCATAGTGATTTCCGTCGATCGTGAAGGTGTGGAGGCCGGCGTCCAGGTGACGCCTGAATCTGCTGATCCGGCGCCGGGCGGGTGATCCAGTTTCGTCACGCGCAGCGCTTGTTCAGCGTCGGCGATCAAGTAGTGCGGGCGCTGGACGATGTTAACCTCGACATCGCGGCTGGCGAGTACCTTGCCATCATCGGCCCCTCGGGCTCGGGCAAGTCCACGCTTCTCAATGCCATTGGTTTGCTGGATAAGTTGACCGACGGCCGCTATCTCCTCGAAGGAGCGGATGTCACACATCTCAGCGACAACGAGCTCGCTCGCACGCGCCGGGAGAAGATTGGTTTCGTATTTCAGTTTTTTCACCTGGTGCCGCGGCTGACCGCTGCACAGAATGTCGAGCTGCCACTGATCTTGAGCGACGTCGAGCCCAGCGAGCGGCGTGAACGTGTCAATGACGTTTTGCAGGCTTACGGACTGGGGGATCGCGCCCATCATCGTCCAGACCAACTTTCCGGTGGTCAGCGCCAGCGCGTAGCCATCGCCCGCGCCACTGTCACGAGGCCACCAGTGATACTCGCCGACGAACCCACGGGCAATCTCGATCGTGCTTCCGGTCATGACGTCGTGGAGATTCTCGAAAATCTCAATCGAGGTGGAATGACGCTACTGGTCGTCACCCACGACCCGGAATTGGCCAGTCGGGCGGCGCGTCAGATCCGTATGGTGGACGGCAAAATCGTGTCGGACAGCGGCCCGGAGTAAAGCCGGTGACCGCCAGGGACGTTCTCATCTATGCCGCGGGCAGTGTTCTAGGTTACCGTGCACGCACCCTGCTCACGTTGCTCGCCATGGGTATCGGGGTTGCCAGTGTCGTGATGTTGACGGCGCTGGGGGAGGGCGCGCGCCGCTTCGTGACCGGCGAGTTTCAATCCCTCGGAACCCACTTGCTGATCGTGTTACCGGGCCGTTCCGAGACCACGGGGGGGCCGCCGCCGCTCCTGGGCGAGACGCCAAGGGATTTGACCCTTGAAGACGCACTGGCAATCGAACGCAGTCGTGCAGTACGTCTCATCGCCCCCATCGCCGTCGGTTCCGCGGGAGTGTCCTATCGCGAGCGCGAGCGCGAGGTGATGATCCTCGGCAGCACAGCGGCATTTCTCGACGTTCGTCGCCTGAAGATGTCCACCGGGCGTTTCTTGCCGGCGGGTGATCCGCGGCGCTCTTCACCGCTTTGTGTTCTCGGTGCCAAGTTGAAAAACGAACTCTTTGGTGCTGAGCCCGCCATCGGTCGCTGGGTGCGCATCGGTGACCGCCGATTTCGTGTCGCCGGTACGCTGGCATCCGAAGGCCACTCGATCGGAGTCGACCTGGGGGACATCGTCATCGTACCTGTTGCTGCCGCCCAGGCGTTGTTCGACAGCTATTCACTTTTTCGTATCCTGGTGGAAGCACGTAGCGAAGATGCAATCCCAAAAGCGGGAGAAGATATACGCCGCATCATTCGCCAGAGACACGAAGGCGAAGATGACGTCACGGTTATCACCCAGGATGCCGTCGTCGCAACATTCGACAAGATCTTCACGGCACTCACGCTCACGGTGGCTGGCATTGCGTCCATCAGTCTCGTGGTAGCCGGGATTCTGATAATGAACGTGATGCTGGTGGCGGTCTCACAGCGTACCTCGGAGGTGGGCTTGCTCAAGGCGCTGGGCGCGTCGTCCGGCGCAGTCTTGCGTGTATTTCTCGCAGAAGCGACGATTCTTTCCCTGGTTGGCGCGGCGGCGGGCGTCGCCGCAGGCTACGTGGTAATTGAACTCATCGATCAAGCTTATCCGCTGCTGTCACTTGCCGCGCCATTGTGGGCTGTCGCCTCCGCGGTGCTGGTGGCGTTGATTACCGGAGTATTGTTCGGGGTTCTTCCGGCGCGGCGCGCGGCAAAACTCGACCCGGTCGCCGCGCTTTCTGGAAGATAGGCGGATGCGCGCGATAGATCTTTCACGTCTCGCTGCCGGCGCCGTCACCGCCCACCGTAGCCGTTCGCTGTTGACAGCCCTCGGAATCGCCGTCGGCATCGCGGCTGTGGTGCTACTTACATCCATCGGAGAGGGAGTGCACCGATTCGTGCTCCAGGAGTTCAGCCAGTTCGGAACAAATATCATCGGGGTAACTCCAGGTAAGACTGAGACTTTCGGCATATCTGGCGCGCAGGTGAGTAATGTACGGCCTTTATCCCTCGATGACGCGGCAGCGCTGGAGCGCCTGGAGCAGGTTGTCGCGGTCATGCCGGTGGTGCAGGGCAACGCCCAGGTGGAGTTCGAAGGCCGCACGCGTCGCACCATGATCCTGGGGGTGGGTTCCGAGTTGCCGCAGGTATGGAGCATGAACGTTTCAGCGGGCCGTTTCCTGCCCCCGGACGACCAGCGCGCACCCCGTGCATTCGTTGTTCTAGGCTCAAAGGTCCGCAGCGAGCTCTTCGGCGATCGCAATGCACTCGGTCAGCGGCTACGGGTCGGCGGAGGCCGATACCGGGTCATTGGCGTCATGGAATCCAAGGGCCAGTTTCTGGGATTCGACCTCGACGATGCCGTGTATGTACCTGCGGGAAAGGCTCTCGAGCTTTTCAATCGCGAAAGCCTCATGGAAATCGACCTGGTTTACCGCGCTGGTGCATCCGCCGACAGCGTGCGCGCGGGTATCGAACGCGTACTGCGGGCACGCCACGGGAGCGAGGATTTTACCGTCACCACCCAGCAGCAAATGCTCGACGTTCTGGGCTCCGTGCTCGATGTTTTGACCTTTGCGGTGGCTGCTTTGGGAGGGATCTCGTTATTCGTGGGTGGAGTCGGGATTCTGACGATAATGACCATCTCCGTGCGAGAGCGCCGATCCGAGATCGGATTGCTCCGAGCTATCGGCGCGCGCCGCGCTCAGGTGTTGCGTCTGTTTTTGTTGGAGTCGTTGCTGCTGTCCGCCATCGGTGGATTTGCAGGACTTGCCCTGGGTCTCGGGCTTGCCGTCGCACTCAAGTTCATCGCACCCGCGTTGCCCGTACACCCGTCGTTGGAATACGCGTTGCTCGCAGAGCTTCTGGCCGTTCTGATCGGTCTCGCCGCCGGCGTTCTTCCGGCACGCCACGCGGCTCGGCTGCAGCCTTTGGATGCCTTACGCGCGGAGTAGCGGCACAGTCACGCATGTGCGGAATGTTGCCGCCTACTCAACTGTTGGATGCACTAAAGAGAGCCGTTGTGGAGTTATTCAGCTACGTTCCAGGGACTGTTTTTCTGCTGATCGGATCACTTATCATGTTCGCCAAATATGTGAGGCAGATTTCTAACTATAGAAATAGAAACAAGCAAGGCCGTCGATGGAGCTCTCCGGTCCCCTTCATCGGGCCTGTACTTGTTATCTTGGGCAATTTCGCACTGCCAATCGAGTTTTCGAAGTGGATACTTTTGGTAATAGTATTTGACCCAGACACAGTAGTTACTATCTTGAGTATTCCTTATCTCTTTAAGGCGCTTCGAAAACAATAACTTGTCCGCAACTGAGCTTGGTCGTTAGCTGTCATCTCGAGGCCATGAAGACTCATACTTCCGAGTATTATTACGCGTCGGCTGAACCGACATGGTCAAACCAATATCTTTGGCCGCCACTTCGGGATATCCTCGAGTCCCGCCTTCAGGCTGGAAACAGGATCATGGACCTTGGATGTGGTGGCGGCGCAACTGCGGCGATGCTGGCCGAGTCAGGGTTTTCTGTTACGGCCGTTGACCCCTCCGTAACAGGTATTCGCGTGGCGACTGAAGCCTACCCAGGAGTCCGATTCGCGGAGCGCTCTGCCTACGACGACCTGTCAGATGAGTTCGGAGAGTTTGACGCTGTAATCAGCCTTGAAGTCGTTGAGCATTGTTGTTGGCCTCGCCTTTTCGCAAACACCGTTCTCTCGCTACTCCGCCCCGGCGGACTTGCGGTAATCTCTACCCCGTTCCACGGTTACTGGAAGAATCTTGCGCTGGCGCTTGCAGGCAGGTTCGATGTGCACTGGTCTCCTCTTTGGGATGGAGGTCATATCAAGTTCTGGTCCGAAAATACACTCCGTGCATTATTAGACGAGGTCGGGTTCGTGGATATCGAGTTTCAGCGTGTTGGAAGAATTCCACCGCTCGCCAGGTCGATGATAGCCACCGCGCGGAAATCCAAATGACAGCTGACAAGGCACTGCCGTTGACGGCCAACCCGCTACGCGGCTCATCCGTTGCTGAGCTTATTTTTTGGACACCGTTTCAACCAATCGGCTGATTGGCCGCAATTTCGCTATAGGAGGACTGCACCATGTCGAACACAATTTCCTGGAATCTTCAAATGTCCGTCCGTGAGGGCCGCCTGAACGACGCTCGCGAGCTGATGAGTGAGATGGTGGCCGGCACTCAGCAGGAGCCGGGGACTCAAGGATACGAATGGTTCCTGAGCGGAGATGGCAAGACCTGCCATATCAACGAGCGCTATGCTGACTCCGAGGCTGTAATGGTTCATCTCGGCAACTTCGGCTCCAAGTTTGCCGATCGCTTTCTGGCGTGCTTTGAGCCGACATCCCTATCAGTCTATGGCGAACCAAGCGCGGAGGCGCGAGCTGCCCTCGACGGTTTGGGGGCGGCTTACCTTGGGTGGCTGGGTGGATTCAATCGCTGATCCGCCTCCCGTAATTGGTTCGGCCGGATGAGCGCCAGATTCTCGGCGACAATTATTGCGGTGATCCTGGGCGCACTACCAGTATCCGCACACGCCCAATACATACCCCCCTGTGCTTGTAATGATTGTCGTGGAAACGGCCAGGCGAATTGCCGGCAGTTCCCGTGCCGTGTGAATTCAGGACCGTAGTGGAACCTCGTCGCTGGATGTGCCATAGATGACCACTGATTCTCTCCAGATACGTTCTTACCGCGACGCCGACGAAGACGATGTTGTGCGCCTCTGGAAGTCGGTGTTCTCAAACGATCCCCCCTGGAACGAGCCGACTACTGTCATTCGTCGAAAAATGGACGTTCAACCGGAGCTGTTTCTGGTTGCGGTTCTCGATGGATTCGTTGTCGGCACCACCCTGGCCGGGTTCGATGGTTGCCGAGGATGGATTCATCACGTGGCAGTCGACCCGGGTGCTCGGCGCCAAGGGGTGGGAAGTCTCCTCGTCAGAGAAGCGGCAGCGCGCCTGGGTGAAGTTGGGTGTCCGAAGCTGAATCTGCAAGTCCGAGATTCCAACGAGTCGGCGGTCCGGTTCTACGAGAGCTTGGGGTTCAGTGTGGAGGACCGCGTCAGCATGGCCCAGCTCTTGGAGCCGGACGCGGGCCGCCCCATGCCGCAGTAGTATCTGGCTACTGACTAATATCACGGGGTTCCAGTCCATGAGTTCAGAACTTGAATTGCTGGTTCGAGACGAAGTCGAAGCTCTGCATGTATTCCTCGTCGGATGGTTCTCGGGTATGCGTCCGGTCGACGCTTTTGAAACGGATTTTCTCGGTCGGTTCGATGAAGAATTTCTTTTGATTCCACCAGCGGGAGCCCTTCTGTCGCTTGCTGAATTCCAATCCGCCGTGCGCCGGAACCATGGGACAAATCCCGAATTTCGGATCGCGATTCGCAACGTCAAACTACATCGGGTGCTGGATGATCATGTTCTCGCTACGTATGAGGAATGGCAACGGAACGCATTGGCTTCAACGCCGCCGGACAACGCCCGTATCGTTACCGTAATTTTCCGGAAAGCCCACTCGCTTCAGTGGGTCCATGTTCACGAGACCCGGCTTCCAGAGTCTATCGCGTCAGCAGGGCCGTATGATTTCTAGGTCCAGATGCGAAACCCGATTTTATTTTTCATCGATCTCGCGAAACAGCCGCTCTGGGTGTCGGTCTGGGTGTTGGTATTGGCTCTTGTAAACGTTGCGAGCCTCTTATTCTGGCCTGCTGTTCTCGCCAAGGTGATTTTTGTCACGTTCATGCTATCCGCCTTGGCAATGATGGCCTTGTATTCCTACTTCGGCTTTGAAAAAATCCTTGGAATCGGCCACATTTTCTGGGTTATCTTGCTACCTTACATACTTCTACAAGTTGCACACACTGATGGCGCATTCTTCCTCTATTTAGTGGTGCTTTCAGTCTTCCTGACCGTTTCCTTAGTATTCGATGCCATCGATGTCTGGAATTACTTTCATGATGAGCGTGCCTGATATCGGAATACTTCTGCCGACTCGGGCTCTTCTTCCCATCCTCGAGCAATCTTGCGTACCGTAATCGAGGTAGCGGATGAGCCTCGATCTTCTTCTCTCTTTGAGCTCCGGATGGCAGGTGCTGCTGATCACGGGTTTGCTTCTTGGCTGGATCACTTTGTCGTCTGTTGAACGGCGCACTCAACTCCTTTGGTTTCTTCCGGTTTTGCTGCTGGCAGCCGTTACATTCCTTTTGGTAACCGATACTGCTGACAGCGCACTGCTGTTGGCGCCCGAACGCCTTGGCATCGGTGTGGTCGCATTAATGCCCGCAGTTGCACTGTCGTTCATCGTAGCCTGGTGTGTCCTACTGCTTCGCGCACCCGACTGGATACTCGTGGGCGCTCCGGCGGTGGTCTGCCTGTTGAGCTCACCGCTTGTCGGCTACGTGGCGCTTACCGCTGTTTGTGAATTAACTGGTGACTGTCTGTGAAATCCGAAGGTCTCAGCAATGATTGAAGGACTCAGCCACATCACTTTCATCGTGCGCGACTTGGAGCGGACGTCCTCGTTTCTGTCAGGCATCTTCGACGCGAAGGAGATTTACTCCAGCGGCGACGCGACATTTTCCATATCGAGGGAGAAATTCTTTTTGATTGGCGGTATGTGGATCGCGATAATGGAAGGCGAATCTCTGCAAGACAAGACATACAATCACGTCGCGTTCAAGATCCCAGACGAGAAATTTGACGAATACATGGAGCGCGTTCGCGCGCTGGATGTGGAAGTCCGTGAAGATCGTGGCAGAGTTAAAGGAGAAGGTCGCTCTCTCTATTTTCATGATTACGATAACCACCTTTTCGAATTGCACACCGGGACATTGGAACAGCGCCTCGAGCGCTACCGAGGGAAGTCTTAGATTGAAATGGCCGGCTTGCGCACATCGTCAGTGCCATCTTCAAAGTTGTTTGATCTCTCGCGAGTTGCTGCTGCCACTCTCGTGGCGGCGGTGTTTTCCAGCCATGCGCATGCCGATGTCCCCGATGCTGATCGCCACGAAGTCACCTACCTGCTCGAGTATTTGCGCACCAGCGGTTGTGAGATGGAGCGGAACGGCAAGAAACACAATAGCGAAAGTGCCTACTCCCACGTCAAGAAGAAGTACGAGTATTTTCGGGATAAGATAAAAACGTCAGAGGATTTTGTCGAGTACTCGGCCACAAAGAGTACGATGAGCGGTAACTATTATCACGTCTTTTGCGGGAGCGAACCGGCTGAGCGAACACAGGACTGGTTGCTGGAGGAGCTGCGCAGGTACCGCGCGAAGAACTCCGGCTAGAGATAAGTTTCCTTTGCCACGAGTACTGATCGTGTTTCAGCTTCTGCTCGGCGCGGCGGTGTGCGCTTCGGAGAGCATTGATGTGGCGGGTGCCTACATTTTCGGGCACGAGGTGCGAAGCTTCCAGCCCTGCGGGTCGTCCATGGTTTACTGGGCCAAGCCGATCAGCCCGGGGATCTCAGCAGCTCTGCGAAAGCATCACAGGGAACTCGCCGCGTCGCCCTATGGTCAAATCTACGTGGTCGTGTCAGGGCGGCCGAGCGACGAGGGAACGGCTGGGTTTGCACAATCCTATGACGGCTATTTCGAAGTCTCGGAAGTGTTGCAGGCAGCCGGGCAAATCCCGCCGGACTGCACAATCCATTGAAAGTGCCGCCTCTGGCATTACAATAAGGCGCATGCCGAACCCATCCAATCCACGCCGACTGCCGGGCATTGTCCTCGTGT
This sequence comes from Gammaproteobacteria bacterium, assembly GCA_009937425.1. Lineage (GTDB taxonomy): Bacteria > Pseudomonadota > Gammaproteobacteria > HK1 > HK1 > JAABYT01. The sequence goes on along the minus strand of JAACFO010000001.1, from coordinate 40,764 downwards.
CAGTGCTCATCGCAGCCCTTGCGGGCTGCGCCACGTCGCCGACCGGCCGCAACCAGCTGCTTGTTTACCCGGCCGATCAGCTCGACGCCATGGGCATACAGGCTTTCGAGGAAATGCGCTCTCAGCTCACCGTGGAAGAGGATCCCGAGATTAATGCATATGTGCGATGTGTAGCGACAGCCATCACCGATGAGCTTTCCGACAAGAACACCAATTGGGAGGTGGTCGTATTCACCGATGACAATCCAAATGCATTTGCTCTACCCGGCGGCAAGATGGGTGTGTATACGGGCATGTTGAAAGTCGCCGAGAATCAAGACCAGTTGGCGGCGGTGCTCGGGCACGAGGTCGGCCATGTGCTCGCCCAGCACGGCAACGAGCGTATGTCACAACAGCAGATCACGAACGTCGCCCTCGCCGCCGCCGCCGGCTCCGGCTACGTGGACTCGGTTTCCATGCAGGCGCTGGGACTGGGCGCTCAAATCGGTATTCTTTTGCCCTACAGCCGCAGCCACGAATCCGAAGCCGACATCATCGGTGTCGATCTCATGGCGGAGGCCGGTTTCGACCCCAGGGAGAGCGTTCAGCTTTGGAAAAATATGGAAAAGGCCGGTGGTGGAGCGCCGCCGGAGTTCTTGTCGACGCACCCCGCAAGCACCACGCGCATCGACGATTTGATAGGGAAAATGGCCGACGCCCTGCACACATATAACGATGCACGCGCAAAGGGCAAAAAACCGGAGTGCAAGTAAGCCCCGTCAGCGGGCGAACTTCATCGTGCCCGAGTCATACATGAGGTCCAGATAAAGTTTGCCATCACGCATGAAGGCGATCCTCGCCGCCGCCAGATCCTTCATGAACTGTTGCGCGAGGGATTCCGGGGGGCATGCGGCCATGGTGGTATGGGTCACGTCCAGGGTCAGGGAACTGCCCTCCAGGGTGTAGCGTCCACCGCCGGCATTGCAGTCGAGATGGACGCTGAGATGGCCTTCCGGCATCAGCAAGATGGTGTAGCGCGACGGATCCGTCGGCTCGCCCTTAGTGTCGTTGTTGTATAGCGTGCGCTGCCACTTCCACGTGACTCCGCCAATATCCGTCGTCTTACCGTCACCCGAAGTCAAGGTTGCCGCCTGCAATGGCAGCACTGAGGCGGTGAGCAGAAGCGTAAACAGGTAGGCGCGGAGTCTCATCATCACTCCGGCATTCTATAGCGATTCAGCGCATATAGGAGAGCGCCATGGCGCCAACGATGAGCAGCAGGCCCGTACCGACCAGAATTTCCGGCATGCGGCTGGGCCGCGCCTCCATCTCGCCCAGACCTGCGGGTATCGGGGTTGGCTCGGATTGCGCAACTTCCGTTACCGCATCATGATCCACGCTGGCCGCTTCTGTCGATGGGGTGCCGTATACGACCTCGGTGCCGGCGATCAGATCGTGCAGGGCGAGCTTTTTCTTTTGAAATGCGGCCATCAGGTAGCCGAGGCAGAACGGGATCGAGGAGATGATGTATCCGACGAAACGCACGACCGCGCTCCCGAACCATACACGGCCGCCGTCGCGCTTGCGCACAAAAATACCCATGCTGCGTTTGCCGAAGGTGCCCTGGTGTTTTCCCGCGGTGAGAGCAACGAAGTAGCCCGCGTACAGGAGCACCACTGCCGCCTGGGACAGCCCCACGATCGGGGCGACGGCCATGATCGCCATTTCTGGATCCGGTGCGGTAAAAATACCGGTGTTGTACAGGTAGGCCATCAATGGCAGATAAATGAACACGAATTGAATCAAACCGAGAATCAGGCCATCCACCATGAAGGCCGACAGGCGTACCCAGAATCCGGCGTTCGGCTGATCCGCGTGGGGTTGCGAAGTGCTTAGATCCTGTCCCTGCTTATCCTTGAAGCGACCAGCAATAATTCGGTAGATGTCGACGACCCACCAGATCAACAACCCGCCGCCGGTTAGCAGCATCAAAACTCCGGTGAGCAGCTTCCCCAGGTAGAAGCGGTGGACACCGAGGGCGCCGAAGAAATAGCAGAGTAGGAAGGTCGTCGACTTGGACTTGTTGCTCACGGCCGCTCTCCTGTTCGGTACCGAATTTCGCAAAACGCCGGATAGACGTGGTTCAGGCTGATGGAAGGGTCTGGCTCGTGAACACGCGAGCCTCCACCAGTTTATGTAGCCCCTGATGACCCATTGCGCAACGCCAGGAGGATCCCGTGCGCCATGTTGTGAACGGGGCCACAGCCGGATCACCGATTGCTTACAATTGGGACCTGCCGGGTGGCCGCCCCAGGCCGTGGATCAGCTGTCCGGGGAGCGAATTTCCTGCTCGGCAGCGGCGAGGTGGGCAATGTTGTCGAAGGCCGCCCCCTGCTTTGCACCGCCATAGGGCGCCAGATTTTCCAGGCCCTGGATCAGCAGCGGCAGCGCACGTACGACGTTGTCCACGATCGTGATGCTTGCCGTACGCGATGTTCGCGACATGGGATTGAGGTCCACGGTGACAACGGCCTTACCCATTCTGCGCAGTGCCTGACAGCGATCGCCGTCTTCCAGAGGCACGAATATGGCGTCCGCCTTGTGGATCCCCTGGGGGTGCACGAACTTTCGGTTGGAATCGATGAAATCCAGCGTGGCATCCGTGCTTGGCATCAACACCTCGTCGGCGCCGTGTTCCAGCAGGTAGCCGCGAATCGCCTGTTCGCGCTGTTTCGACGCATGGAAGATATTGACTTCCAGCGGTGCTCCAAGCACCTCGCTCAGACGAACGAGATCCGCCGCCACCAATGCAACTACGTTTCCATTTACTGAAATTACCGGGTGGCTTGCTTGCGACAGCAGGTGTGCGGCCGCATCGATGGCAGCGACCGCGAACGGATGAGTCCGTTCACCGAGCAAATAGTCGTATGCCTCCCCGCGACCGTGGGCGATGAGACCGTGCTCGGAGGTGACACCTCTCTTAACACCCGTGACAATCGCATCTCGGATCCTGAGAGATTCGTATCGCGGGTGACTGGTCGGTACGTCGGTCAACGCAAACGCTCCACGCGGCGTTTTGACAGCCGGGTCGTTTTAGCGCTTCTGAACGGTACGTTACTGAACACGGCATTGCCGAGCATGATCATGGATGCTGACCCGCCGGCCTGCTCACATTCGCGAATGGCACTCTTGACGTCGTCGTCCGACAGCAAGCGACTTTGAATGGAAAATTCCTTGGCGATACTGATGTACTCGGCGAATTCGGATTCGTTGCGATCCTTCAGAACTGTCAGCTTACGCAGCGCCGTGTCCGCAGCCGCGTTGATACGTTCGCGTTGCTCTGGATGGCCGATGATGTCCTTGGTGTTAATGGGGCTGAAGTAGCGGTAATACACTTCTTGCTCGGGTACGGGAAGCGTAACCGCGGCGAGAGGATCGCCGCGCACCAGTTTAACGAGGCAGCCGCCATTGAACTGCCCGGCGACGTCTCCCAGCCCGGTGAGGTTCTCCACTTCCGAAACATGCGCAATCATTCCCAGCGCATTCTCGCTCAGCCCCAGACCGAGAAGTTCGTCGCCGGCATAAGCTGTGGCCAGCGACGAGGCGCCACTCAATCCGAATCCGCCGCTCAGCGGCAGGTCGGTCTCGATCTCGACCCGCAGTGCAACGCTGCCAAGTTTGGCAACAACCGAGCGCACGGTTGCAAACTCGATTGGTGTGCCGTTGAACTCTACGCTGGTGGCGTCGCTCACCGACACCGTTACGGTGACACCGTCGGTTACCGTGAAGCCCATGCCGAGAGAATGCATCCTCGTGGGATCATCGTCAGGAATGATCTTGAAAACACCGGAAACGTTGCCCGGTGCGAATGCCTTGGCGGTGCTCATGAGGTGTTGGGCTCGTTACGCGACGAACGGCTCGGGCGGTCAAAGCCCGGCATTATGGCAGCAGATAGTGTTGCTTTCGATAGCCTTTCCCAGGGGCCCAGCCCCCTGGGGCGCCAAAGGCCGGAATGGGTTAGCATCGCGAACGGTCAGCCGCGATACTGAATTTGCGGGAGCATCATGCCCGATCCCCTGCTCATCGACGTCGATGACTCCGTCCTGGTGGTGGTGGACGTCCAGAAGACGTTTCTCCACAAGCTTCCCGAGGCCGAATCCGTCATGCTGCTCGAGCGGATCTGCTGGTTGATCAGGGTGGCGCGCTGGGCGGGGGTACCACAAGTGGTGATGGCGGAGGACCTGGCCGGCAACGGCAGTGTCCATCCCAGCGTCGCCGGCGCACTCGCACCAGGGACTCAGGTGCACGACAAAATGCACTTCGGGTTGGCTGCCGAGGAAGGTATTCTCCAGGCGGTTCGCGAGACTGACAGGAAAACGGCCATCGTGGTCGGACTCGAAACCGATGTGTGCGTCTGCCAGTCCGCGTTCGGTCTTCTGGAACAGAATTTTCGCGTCGCCGTGGTTGCGGATGCCGTCGGTTCTCCGGGACCGGATCATGCCTACGGCCTGCAACGCATGCGCGCCGCGGGTATCGTCATCGTAGGGCTGAAGGGCTTGTTCTACGAGTGGATGCGAACAGTATCGCGCAGCGAGCAGTTTCACGCCGAGTGCGACGAAACGCTGCCGCTTCCCTCGAGCGTACGCTTGTAAGCGGCCGCGCGCCTACTTGTCGAATATATGCTTGCCGGCAGCCGGCATTCCCATGCCACCCGTTCCCGGCGCCGCTGCGCCTGGAACGACGATGCGCGAACTCTCTTCCCTGGCCATTTCCTTGGCGCGTTCATTGAGGCGCTCGATGGCGCCCTTGACGCCCTCGGCAAACTGGCTGAAGGCATCATCAAGGGATTCGGCTTCGATGGGGAACTGGACCGGCAGCGGACCCATCTGTGTCATCAGGTTTGTCTCGCCGATGTAGATGACGTCGCGGCCGTCGTCCTGGCTGCCGTCGGCTTTTACCGGGGTCAGGCGCCGGATCGATGCGGCCTGTAGATCCGTGAACACCTCTTCCCGGTGCAGATTGGTGGTATCGACGGTAATCTCGGCCGCGCTCGGGCCTCTCTGGTCAATCACTGCTTGTCTCTCCCGCACTCATGGCTGGCGGGCAGCGCCACGCCGTATGTTCCTGTAAAGAATGGACTTTAGCATATAAACGGCCGGATCAGGCCGTGGACGGGCTCGGAGACGGCACCCGGAAGAATATGGCGTAGAAAACGGGCACGACGATCATGGTGAGCACCGTGGCGACCATCAGGCCGAAGATGACGGTCACCGCCATGGCCACGAAGAAGGCGTCGAGTACCAGGGGGATCATGCCGAGCGCCGTCGTCAGGGCGGCCATGGCCACGGGCCGTAACCTGCTGACACCGGATTCGACGATTGCCTTGTATACGTCGCTGCTCCGGGTCTTCTGAATCTCGATCTCATCGATGAGTACGATGGCGTTCTTGATCAACATCCCGGATAGACTCATGAAGCCGAGCAGGGCCATGAAGCCGAAAGGCTGGCTGGTGAGCAACAATCCGGCGGTCACACCGATGATGCCCAGGGGCACGCACAACCAGATGACCAGTGGTTGGCGCAGGGCATTGAACAGCCCGATGACGATCAACACCATGGACAGCAGGAAGAACGGCAGACTGGCCGCGATGCCTGCCTGGGCCCGGGTGGAATCCCGGAACTCGCCCCACCACTCGATCTCGTATTCCGGTCCCATTTCGAGCCCTTCGACTTTGGGGCGAATACGGCTCAACAAGGTACTCGAGGCGCCGCTCTTCTGATCGGTGTGCACGGTAATCGTGGATTTTCGATTCAAGCGCTGCACTATCTCGTCTTCGAAGTCGGTTTCGAAATCCGATACCACCTGGCGCAGGGGGATATTCTTTTGAGCCGCCGGGCTCCAGATTTGCAGGTTCTGGATACTCTGGACCTGACTGCGCTCGGGTTCCGGCGCGCGAATTATGATAGGCAAAAGCTCGTCACGCTCCCGGTAGATGCTTACCTGTTCGCCTTCGAAGCCCATGGCGACAGTCAGTGCGACGTCCGGGGTGGTGACGCCTGCATAGTTGGCTTCTTCCTCCGCGACTATGGGTCGAACGACCTTGACCTGGTCCCGCCAATCCGTGCGAATGGCCTTGGCGCCGCCGTCCTCATGCAGGATGGTCATCGTCTGACTGGCGAGGGAGCGTAGTTTCTCCGGGTCCGGTCCGCTGAATCGGATCTGGATCTTGCCACCGGAGCCAGGGCCCAGAATGAATTTACGGCCATAGACTTCGGAATCGGCGAAGAGCCCGGGAAGCTCATGCTCCGCTTGTGCGATCAAGTCGTCGATCTTCGAGTACTCGTCGACATCAATCAGAAATTGCAGATACGCACTGTTGACCTTCTCTGGAGAATAGGTGAGCAGGAATCGCAGCCCACCGGCGCCGCCCAGCGTGGTCACGTGGGTCGCGCCGTCCAGCTCCTGGAGATACTTCTCCACCTCGGTGGCCACCGCCATGGTGTTGTCGATATGTGTACCCTGGGGAAGCCAGAAGTCCACCATGAACTGAGGCCGTGTGGAGTCCGGAAAGAAAGTCTTGTCCACGTACTGAAAGCCCCACAGGGAGGCTGCGAACAAACCCAATACCATGAGCACCGTAATGTAGCGAAAGCGAATGGCGAGACCGAGGAAGCCGCGGTAGGCGGTGTACAGGGCGCCGCCGTAGGCATCCGATTCCCCCGCCGCCTGGCCGTCGGAGCCTGGCTTCGTCGGCTTCAGAAACATGATGCACAGTAGCGGCGTGACCGTCACCGCCGTTATCCACGAAAGGCCCAGGGAGATGAATACGACTCTGAACAAAGAGCGACAGAACTCGCCGGTGGCGTCCTCGGATAGTCCGATGGCGCCGAAGGCCATGATGGCCACCGCCGTTGCGCCGAGCAGCGGCATGGACGTTTGCGCGACAACCTCTTTGGCGGCTTCGGTGGCGTCCTGACCTCTCTGGGTGCGCACGAGCACGCCATCCACTACGACGATGGCGTTGTCCACGAGCATGCCGAGAGCAATGATGAGGGCGCCCAGAGAAATGCGTTCCAGGGCCACGTCCCAGGGGCCCATGAAAATAAAGGTGCCGCAGATGGTCAGTGCCAGCACGAAGCCGATGATGAGTCCGCTGCGCAATCCCATGAATGCCAGCAAAACGATAATGACGATGATAACGGCCTCCGCCAGGCTCACGAGGAAGCCGTCGATGGCGGTGGTCACCGCATCGGATTGCAGTGAGATGATGCCGAACTCGATCCCCAACGGCGTGCGCGGCGCCAACTCCCGAGCACGCTTCTCGACGGCGGCGCCCATGGTGACGACATTGCCACCGCTCACCGTGGAGATGCCCAGGCCGATAGCGGCGTGCCCGTCATAACGAAGTACCCGCACTGGCGGATCCACGTAGCCGCGGCGAACATTCGCCACGTCCCTGAGATAAATCTGGCCCTTCCCGGCTTCGCTGATCCCGCTGAGCAGCAAATCTTCGAATTCCCGCACCGAGCTGAAAGTGCCGGTGGGTTCGACGGCGATGAAAGACCGGCCCACCAGGATGCGTCCGGAGTCGGAAACAATATTCTTGTCACGCAACCCGTTGATGATCTGCATGGGATGAATGCCCAGCTGCGACATGCGGTCGCGATTGGGCTCTACGTAAATCGATTCGGTGCGTTCACCCCACAGCTCGATCTTGGATACGTCGGGCACCAGCAGCAGTTCGCGGCGCAAGAATTTGGCGTATTCCTTGAGTTCTGCTGCGCTGTACTCATCCCCGTAGATTGCGACGAAGACGCCAAAAACGTCGCCGTAGTCATCATTGACGATGGAAGGACCGGCCCCGGGCGGCAGTTTGCCCTGAACGTCGCCGACCTTACGGCGCAACTCGTCCCACACCTGGGGCAGTGCAAACTTGTCGTACTTGTCCTTGATGCGTACGGTAACCGTCGACAGGCCGCGGTCGGACTTTGACTCCACCTCCTTCAATTGGCTGAGCTGCTGAACCGCCTGCTCGATCTTGTCGCTGACCTCTTCTTCCACCTCTTTGGCGGTCGCGCCGGGATACGGCGTGATGACCAGCGCTTCCTTGATGGTGAACTCGGGATCTTCCAGGCGCGCCAAACCGTTGAAAGACAGGATGCCGGCGCCAAACAGCACCATGGCCAGCACCATGGTGGTCGTGCGGTTGCCCAATGAGACGTCGGCGAGATTCATGAGGAAGCGGTGGGCACGGCGGTTACGGCGCCAATATGCGAACTACCATGTCGTCGCGTAGTTGGTTTACGCCGGAAATCGCCACCATGTCGCCTTCTTCCAGGCCGGCCGTGATCCGGACTCTGTCATTGACCAGATCTCCCAGTTCGACCGGTGCGCGGCTGACAGACTTTGATTCGGGATCCAGTTTCCACACGAAGGCTTTGCCACTGTCGTCGGCAAGTGCGGCGCTCACGGGTATCGACCAGGCACGCTCCGGATTAACCGTTACCTGCACCCGCGCCGTCATTCCCGGCAGGATGTTTGCATCACCAACATTCTTGAAGTTGAGCTTGACGGAGAATGTGCGTGTTATCGGATCCGCGGCGGACGCAAATTCTTTTATCCAGGCGGGAAACTTGAGATGCGGCAGTGCGCTGACGATGACCTCCGGCTCGGTTCGCTGCGTCGCTTCTACACCTTCCCTGGTGGGAGGGCCCATGGCGATGTCGCGCTCGGGGACGTTGATTTCGATCTCCAGCGTCGAAGTATCCTGAAGCACCAGCACGGGTTCCTTGGCTTTGACATTCTGGAAGTCTTCCACGAGTTTTCGCGCCATGCGCCCGGAGAAAGGCGCACGCAGCTTGGTTTCGTCCAGTGCTTTCTGGGTAATGGCGAGATTCGCCTTTGCTACGTCCACCGCCCGCTGATGCGTGTCGATGGTTTCCGTGGAAATAGCGCCGGGGTCCTCTTTGTAGATGCTTTTGCTTCGTTTCAGGTCGGCCTGTGCCTTGCGCAAGTTGGCCTGGGTCGCTTTCAAGTTGGCCTCGTAGTCTCGCGCATCCAGGATCGCCAGGACTTCTCCTTGAACGACGTCATTACCTTCCGTGGCGTAGAATTCCGTAATGCGACCGCTAACCTCGAAGCCCATGTCGGCGTGCTGAAAAGCGCGAATGCTGCCCGGGTACTCCCGCCGGGATGAGGCGTCTGCTTTGCCGATGGTGTGTACTTTAACCGGTCGAACGACGACTTCCTGTTCGACGACCTTTTCCTCACAGGCGCTGGCAAGCAAAGCCAGACCCACGCCAAGCGCCGCGAAGGGCAACCTGGAGCGCTTTGGGTGACAATCTGAAATCCGAATTCGTCCGGGCGTACTCATGATCGGCGTGCACTCTCGTGTGATTTTGGCCGTCGTTATTTGCCGGGCCGTTCGACGTCCGGGCGGGTGGTCCGAATTGGTCGCCGTGACTCTAACTGGCGCCAGGCGCCAAGTAAACGGCAGTTCCGGCGGGGGGCGCGGGGTCCTTTTCAGGCGTCGGCAAGCCGCAACAACGGCCGCAGGCGTACGCCGATGATGTTACCGAGCACTGCTGCCACGATCCACACCCAACCGTGCAGGCTGGTGGAGGCGATGCCGCTGAAGAAGGCGCCAATGTTACAGCCATAGGCGAGCCGCGCTCCGTAGCCCAGCAACAAGCCGCCGGCGACGGCCGCGGCCAGTGACAACCAGGACATGCGGACGCTGAAGCGCAGATTGCCGGCCAGGGCCGCGGCGGTCAGTGCGCCGATGACGATGCCGAAGTTCATCACAGAGGTGGTGTCCGCGAGCAACGAACGCGACAGCGCCCCTTGGGCGAAGCTGCCGCTCCAGAACGCGCTCGTCATCGGGTCCCACCCGAGCAGGAATGCCAGCTTGCCCGCCCACAGGGTGAATCCCCAGGTGACCGACCAGGGGTGGCCGGCCACCAGCAGGGTCAGCCAGTTGAGCCCTGCCAGGGCCCCGGCGCCCAACAACAGCGGCCACGGTCCGCGTGCCAGGCGGCCCCAGCTGAATGCGTGATTCCACCAGAGCTCGCGCTGGTTGCGCCCTCCAATCAGGCGCAGAAAACCGTAAATGAGCAACAGGGCGACCATCTGCAACGCCACCGCCTGCCAGTTCCCGATCGTTCCCGCCAGCGACACGGCGCCGATTCCCGGCAGGCTCGTCCACCATTGCATATGGAGACTCGCCCAGAAGGTGCCGAGGCAGAAGAACACCAGAACCAGCAGCATGCGCAGGTTGCCACCACCCACCGTCAACAGGGTGCCGGAGGCGCAGGCGCCGCCCATTTGCATGCCGATTCCAAATATCAGGGCGCCGAAGGCCATGGAGATACTCACCGGTGCCACCGCCCCGGTAACGCCGTGGCCGAAGATCTGACCCGCCGCCAGCACCGGCGCGAACAGCAGCATGGCCGCCGCCAGCATGACCATCTGCGCCGTTACCCCGGATATGTCCCGCTGCAGGATGGCGCGGCGATAGGCGCTGGTGAATCCGAATGCCGCATGGTAGAGGGCCAGCCCCAGGCCGATTCCGATGAGAAACAACCATGGCTTGCTGGAACCGAAATTGAACAAATAGATGAACAGGACCGTCGAGAGCGCAACGCTCGCCACCAGCGCCGGTCGCTGCAAGGGGATAACGGTTCGATTCGCGCTGTTCACGGGATCCTGTCAACCACGGGGCACATCGCGCGTTATAAGAGCGAAGAGATACACAATAATGAGGTCAAGCATGAACAAGTTCACCCTGTCGATACTGTTAGTCAGCACGATGGCCATCACGTTCCCGGTTCTGGCCAACAAACAAGATGGGAACCACCAACAGCGTATCGAACAGCGCTGCGCAGAGGAACCCGATCGCTGCGAGGAAATCAAATCCCGTTTCCAGGAACGGCGGGCGCGAATGCAGGCGTGGTGCCAGGAAAATCCGCAGAAATGCCAGGAGCGCAAGGCCAGACATGCGCAGCGCCGTGCCTGGTGTGAGCAGAATCCCGAGGAGTGCGAGGCGCGGCGTGCCGAGCGACAGGAGCGTCACCAACGCATGCGGGCCCTTTGTGAGTCCAACCCGGAGCGATGCCAGGCGAAACGCGAAGAGATGCGCGCGAAGCGGCAATCCTGCCGCGCTGATCCCGCCGCTTGCCCGCAGCACCAGCGCCAGCCGTCAAGCAACTAACCGGGTCTGGTGACCGACCGGGTGGTATTTGCGGACCGGGAAAGTCAGTCTTCGCGAGGTGTTGGCGGCAGGGTTGGCTGATGGCGCCCCTGGTACTCCCCCGTGGGGGAAATCCAGATGCGCCGCACCTGTCCGTAGTGGTCCAGGGTGTAGCGGATCTTTTTCGGCCGGCGCACGGTATTCGGCAGGACCATGCGGTTATTCATGTCGCGGATGGTCACGCCGGGAGCCAGCCTCATCAAGGTGTCGTCGATCCGCACTTGCGGGCCCCGGGGCGGCCACATGACGCCCTTCTTGGCGTCCTCGGGGATCGTACGCAGTCGCTCCACAGGAGCGGTGGGTACGGAGCTGGCGACCTGGAGCATGGGCGGCGATGGGATCTCGATGGGGAAGTAGGCGTTGCTGCCCGTGGAGAATAGACATGCGCAGAGGATCGCCGGCCAGGCTAAGCTGTGCACGTTCAACGCTGGCTCTCGGAATCGACGCGGGGACGCTGGTGCATCAACTGAGGCTAGGAGTAAAAGGCGGAAAATTCAACGTGTTGGGCCGCAATGTGGCTACGCCGGCGAGCTTCTCCATGGGTTTATTGGTGAGGATTGTCGCCATCGCCTCGGTGCTGATCGGCACACCGTTGCCGCAGTTCACCGCCATGGCCATGGCGGCAGAAGGTGACGCTGTCGTTGATTCTCCACTGGCCCACTGTTGGAAGCAGGCGAGCACGCGGATCGCGCTTGCGCCGTGTCTAAAAGGTCTTCTCCACGATGCCCAGGGGCGTCTCGAGATGACCCGGTCGCGGGTCGAGGGCGAAGCGCTGGAGCTCGACCGGGTGACGGGCAATCGGTCGAAAAACGTCGAGCGCACCCGGGTGAGCGCAGAGCGCTGGCGTGCTTACCGGGATGCGGAGTGCGACAGGCAGGCGGAGGCCATGTCGCCCGGTACAGGCAGCGGCGATGTTTTTCTGGCCTGCATGATTACATTGACCAACGAACGCGTGAAACAACTCGGCATGCCTTGAAGGATCATCGGCCCGCGTTGCTCATGGGTGTGGATTTTTCCGGCTGTTCTGCGATGAGGGTCAACTATGTTTAAATTGTATGCACGGTGGCCGTGATGGTCGGTCAGGAGGTGCGGTATCAGCGGTTCACTGAGTTGCTGGAAGTGCGGACACGCTCTCGACGACATGCCGATGCCGCTGCGGCGCCGCGACGAATGTCCAGCTTGTAGCGCCGATCTCCACGTCTGCCGTTTGTGTGAGTTCTATGATACGTCGGTGGCGAAAAGCTGTCGTGAGCCGGTGGCAGAGGAGGTTACGGATAAGGAACGTGCCAACTTCTGTGACTACTTTCGTGGACAATCCGGTATCGACGCTGCCGGGGGCGCCGGCGAGGCCGAAGGGGCCAGGGCGCAGCTGGAGGCCATGTTCGGGATCGACAGCAAGGCCAGCGACCAGTCCTCCGCCGGTGACGCCGAATCGCTGATGGAGCGCAAACGTGCAAAGGCCGAGGAAGCGCGCAAACAACTCGACGCCCTGTTCGGCGACGTGGACAAGCCGAAGTAACTCCTACGACAACCGGGTCTACGCCGACCTCGCTTTTACCTGCCGTCGGCGCGCGTGCAAAACCGGCTCGGTGTAGCCGTTCGGCTGGGCGCAGCCGTCGAAGATTAGATCCTTGGCCGCCTGGAACGCGATGCTGTCGTCGAAATCGGGCGCCATGTTGCGATAGTCGGTGTCGCCCGCGTTCTGGCGATCGACGACCGCCGCCATTCTCCTCAGGGTTTCCTCGACCTGCTCTTTTCCGGTAACGCCGTGGCGAAGCCAGTTGGCGATGTGCTGGCTGGAGATGCGCAAGGTGGCGCGATCCTCCATCAGGCCGACATCGTTCATGTCCGGCACTTTTGAGCAACCGACTCCGGAATCCACCCAGCGCACCACGTAACCGAGGATGCTCTGGGCGTTGTTGTCGAGTTCGCTCTGCACGTCTTCGTCACTGAGATTCTGCCCGCCGAGCATGGGCAGTGTGAGGATCTGGTCGACACTGGCGCGTTTGCGCGTCGCCAGCTCCTTTTGACGTTCGGCCACGTTTATCTCGTGGTAATGCATGGCGTGCAAGGTTGCGGCGGTGGGTGACGGGACCCAGGCGGTGTTGGCGCCCGCTTTTGGATGTGCCGCCTTGGTGTCCAGCATGGCACGCATCTCGTCGGGCATCGCCCACATTCCCTTGCCAATTTGTGCCCTTCCCGGCAAGCCCGTTTCGATGCCCACATCCACGTTGTGGTCTTCGTAGGCAAGAATCCACGGCGATGCTTTCATGTCGACCTTCCGGATCACTGGACCGGCCTCCATGATGGTATGGATTTCGTCGCCGGTGCGGTCCAGGAAGCCCGTGTTGATAAAGATGACCCGTTCCCTGGCCTCGCGAATGGACTCTTTCAAGTTCACCGTCAATCGTCGCTCTTCGTCCATGATGCCAATCTTGATCGTATTCCGTTCCAAGCCCAGAGCGTCTTCCACGCGGCTGAACAGCTCGACGGTCGCGGCGACCTCTTCGGGTCCGTGGAGCTTGGGCTTTACGATGTAGATGCTGCCGGCCCGGCTGTTGGACAGCGATCCCTGACCGTCCAAGTCGTGCCTGGCCGCCAGGCAGGTGACCATCGCGTCGAGAATTCCCTCGGGGATCTCCTTGCCGTCGCCGCTGGTGACCGCATCGGTATACATGTGCAGGCCGACGTTGCGCACCAGCAACAGGCTTCGGCCCGGCAAGGTCAGCACTTTGCCATCGGGATCCGTATAGGTCCGATCGCCATTGAGTTTGCGGGCAACCTGCTGGCCGCTCTTGTTGAAGCTGGTTTCCAGGGTGCCCTTCATGATACCGAGCCAGTTTCGATAAACCCGCACCTTGTCCTCGGCATCCACAGCCGCGACCGAATCCTCGCAGTCCTGGATGGTAGTGATGGCGGACTCCAGCCACACGTCGTTGATCCCCGCTGGGTGGGTGCGGCCGATGGGCTTCTCGCGGTCGAAGTGGATCTCGATATGCAGGCCGTTATTGCGCAGCAAGATGGTCTCGAGCTCGCCGCCGGATTCATTGAAGGCGACGAATTTACTGCTATCGGCGAGCCCGGTCTGGCGACCGTCGCTCAAGGTCACGCGCAACGCGCGCCTGCCGTCCACATCCACCAATTCGACAGCCGTGACATCCACGTAGCTGCCTTCCGCAAGGCCGGCGGTGCTGTCCAGGAACGCGGCGGCGGTTTCCACCACTCTCGCGCCGCGCACCGGGTTGAATTCCGCCTGGCGTTCGGCCCCGTGGGTGTCGGCGATGGCGTCGGTACCGTAGAGCGCATCGTAGAGACTTCCCCAGCGGGCGTTGGCTGCATTCAGTGCATAACGGGCATTGTCGACGGGTACGACCAACTGCGGCCCCGCCATGGTGGCGATTTCCGGATCGACGTTTGCCGTGCTCGCTTCGAAGGCCTCGCCTTCCGGGAGCATGTAGCCGATATCGAGAAGAAACTTACGGTACTCGGCGACATCGATGACTTGACCCTTGCGCTCCCGGTGCCAGTCATCCAACTGTGTCTGCAGATCGTCCCGCTTGGCGAGAAGCGCCGCATTCTCCGGCCCCAGATCCCTGACGATCGCTTCCAGTGACGACCAGAATGCCGCTGGGTCCACGCCGGTACCCGGCGCAATCTCGTCGCGCACCAGTTCGTGCAGCGCCTTGTTGATTCGCAGCTTTTCTGCCTCGACGTATTCGCTCATCTTCTTCGTGCCCGCTCGGTCCGTAGGAGTTGATAAGTAATAACCGGCCGATCCCCCAGGTTGAGGGACCCGTCCGGTGGAAGCCGCGTAGTTAACCACAGTGGCTCGGTGAAGAGAATGGTCTATGCCCGCAACCGGGGGGCTGCAGGCTCAGGTCGCGGAAAGATGCTCCGAGAGGAAGCGAACGATTTTTTCCGCCGCCGTGCCGTCGCCGTAGGGATTGGTGGCCGTGGCCATGCGCTGGTAGGCAGCCGCGTCCGTCAGCAGCTCCTCCACCCCGGCGACAATTTCGGTCCGATCCGTGCCCACCAGTTTCGCGGTGCCGGCCTCCACGGCCTCGGGCCGTTCGGTATTCTCACGCATCACCAGAACCGGCTTGGCGAGCGCCGGCGCTTCTTCCTGAACCCCACCGCTGTCGGTCAGCAGCAGGTAAGCATTGCTCATCAGGTGGACAAACTCCTCATAGGGCAGGGGTTCCAACAAGTGCACGTTATCCCTGCCCGACAGGATCTTTTCCACCGGTTCGCGCACATTCGGATTCAGGTGCACGGGATAGACGAACTGCACAGCCGCGTGTTTGGCCGCCAAACTGCGAATGGCCTCGCAGATATTCACGAAGCCAGCGCCGAAACTCTCCCTTCGATGGCCGGTGACCAGCACCATTTTGGTGGCGGACGTCAGAATCTTCGGCGCGAGGCCGGCGCGCTGAATGTTCTCCGTGACCCGATCGCTTCGCTGCTGGTCGCTCTCGAGTCTGTCCACAACCATTATCAGCGCATCGATGACGGTATTGCCGGTGACGGCGATATGTTCCGGACTCACATTCTCCTTCAGAAGATTGTCACGGTTCAGTGGCGTCGGGGCGAAATGGTACTTCGACAGCCGCGTCGTCAGCTGCCGATTGACCTCCTCGGGATAGGGCGAGTAAATGTTGCCGGTGCGTAATCCCGCTTCCACGTGACCGACATCCGTTTGTTCGTAATAGGCGGCCAACGCCGTGCCGAATGTCGTCGTCGTATCACCTTGAACCAACACCATGTCCGGTTTGAATTCTTTCAACACCGGCCGGATTCCAGCAAGCACGTGGGTAGTGATGTCGTAGAGATCCTGGCCACTGGTCATGATGTCGAGGTCGTAATGCGGGCGGATGTCGAAGGCGTCGAGTATCTGGTCGAGCATCACCCTGTGCTGAGCCGTTACACACACTCTGGTTTCGAAACTATCCCCACGGGTTTCGAGCTGCTTTACCAGCGGCGCCATCTTCACCGCCTCCGGCCGGGTACCAAAAACCACCAGGATTTTGCTCATACCACTGTCTCGTAAGCGGCCAGGGTTCTGCGCGCAATCTTCGGCCATGCGAAGTTGTCCTCGACCATCTGGCGTGAATGTGCGCCGAAGGCCTTCAAGTCGGCGGCGAGCAGGGTGTCGATTTTTTCCGCCAGGTCTTTATCGTCCGCCGGGTTGCACAGAAAGCCGTTCTTGCCTTCCTCGATGAGATCGGGAATTCCACCAACTCGGGTGCCGACCAGGGGCAGCGAAGTAGCCATGGCTTCCAGGCCGCTGATGCTGGTTGCTTCCATCAGAGACGGCAGAATCGAGAAGTCTGCGGCACTGTAGTAAGGGATGATATCGTCGTGGTTCTTTGCGCCCAGCATCGTAAAGCGATCGGCGAAGTATTGTTCTAAACATGCGGATACGTCATCGGACTCCGGACCGTCTCCGATGAGCAAGAGCCGCAGCCGATCGTTGTTCAGTAGTCGTGTTGCGCGCGCAAGATGTATCACGCCGTTTTTCGCCACCAATCGCCTGGTCAAAATGCCGAGCACATGGTCGTCGCTCAGTCCCAGAGAAGATCGCATCTCGCTTCGCGCGCGCCCATCAAAATGATATTTTTTCGCGTCCACGCCATTCGGAATATATGCCTTCTCAGCGGCGATGGGGAACGGCACCTCCAATAGTTCTCGACTGGGGGCCAGAAATAGCTGGGGTTTTTCAAATAGCCGGCGCAGCAGAGCCATGCGCCGAAAGCCACCTTTCTGAATCCGCTGGAGATACCCGGAGGTGTGATTGGTGTAGACGAGAGGTACGCCCTTGATGTTGTAACCTTCCAGTGGCGCCATGCCATGCACATGAATGATGTCGGGCTGAATCTCCGGGAGCTTCTTGTGGATGAATCGATTGATCTGACCACCATAAAGTGGCGCGGCCCAACGCAGACGCAGGCGATAAATGTCCATGGACTCGCGCTTGACGAAAGCATCGGTTTGAGACGGTAGCTGGCGGGAGATGACGCATACACGCTGGCCAAGGTCACACAGCGCGCGGGAAAGTTCGTAGACGTGCGCGGAAATTCCACCGACAGTGGGCGGGAAGTCCAGCGACACCATGAGGATTTTCACAGCGTCGCCATTGGGAACTGGCAAGAACCGAAAGCCACGTTTTGCAAAGACTCAGACGACCCCGAGCTCTTTGCCAACCTCGACGAAGGCCTCGATGGCGCGATCCAGATGGGCACGCTCGTGTACCGCCGATAGCTGCACGCGGATACGCGCTTGGCCTTTCGGGACCACCGGAAAGAAAAATCCGATGACGTATATGCCGGCAGCCAGCAAGCGGGCCGCCATCTCCTGGGCGAGAGTCGCTTCATAGAGCATTATCGGTACGATGGGATGTTCACCGGGCTTTATGTCGAAGCCCGCCGAGGTCATCTGCTCACGGAAGTACCTGGTGTTGGCCATGAGTTGATCGCGCAGCGCACTCGATCCGGACAGCATACCGAGCACCGTGATGCCGGCGGCCACCAGGGGCGGTGGTAAGCTGTTGGAAAATAAGTAGGGCCTCGACCGCTGACGCAGTATATCGACCACTTCACGGCTGGCGGTGGTGAAGCCGCCGGATGCGCCCCCCAGGGCTTTGCCGAGTGTCGAAGTGAAGATGTCGATGTCATCCTGAACGCCATGATGCTCGGCCGAACCGCGCCCGGTCGGTCCGACAAAACCTGTTGCGTGGGAATCGTCGACCATCACCAGGGCATCGAAACGCGCCGCCAATTCGACGATATCGTCCAGAGGTGCAATATCGCCGTCCATGCTGAATACGCCATCCGTCGCGATCAGGCGGCAACGGGCATCACTCGATTCCTGCAACTGCTTTTGCAGATCACCCATGTCGGCGTGGGCGTAACGGTAGCGACGTGCCTTGCACAGGCGCACGCCGTCGATAATCGAGGCATGGTTCAACGCATCACTGATCACCGCATCTTCCGGTCCGAGTAGTGTTTCGAATAATCCCCCATTGGCGTCGAAGCACGATGAGTAGAGTATCGCGTCTTCGGTTCCGAAGAACGCTGCGATGGAACGCTCCAGGGATTTGTGCAAATCCTGGGTTCCGCAGATAAAACGTACAGAGGCCATGCCGAAGCCATGATCGTCCAGCGCCGCCTTGGCCGCTGCGATGATGTCTGGATGATTCGCCAACCCGAGGTAGTTGTTGGCGCAGAAGTTGAGAACCTCCTCGCCGCCCATGACACGAATACTGGAATCCTGGGGCGTGGTGATGACGCGTTCGTCTTTGTACAGGCCGTCCCTGGAGATGGCCTCGAGTTCCTCGATCAATAATTGCTGCAGGCTCATTTTCTAACTCCAGCTGCACACAACTTTGCCGCACTGTCCGCTTTTCATGGCCTCGAAACCGACCATGTAATCATCGATGGCAATACGATGGGTGAGTACCGGATTAAGGTCGAGGCCGCCGACAATCATTTGTGTCATTTTGTACCAGGTCTCGAACATCTCGCGCCCGTATATGCCCTTAATGTGCAGGCCCTTGAAAATAACCTGATCCCAGTCGATGAGTGTCTTCGCCGGCAGGATCCCCAGAAGCGCTACGCGGCCGCCGTTGTACATGTGGTGCAGCATATCGTTGAATGCTTGTGGGTTGCCTGACATCTCCAGGCCGATGTCGAAGCCCTCATGAATATTCTGGGCGCGCATGGCCTCATCGAGACTTTCCCGCGCCACGTTAACGAGATGCGTGGCACCCATCTTTCCGGCAAGCGCGAGTCGGTAGTCGTTGATATCGGTTACCACCACGTGGCGCGCACCGATGAATCGGCAGATGCCGGCCGCCATGATGCCAATGGGGCCGGCGCCGGTAATGAGCACGTCCTCGCCCACCATGTCAAAAGACAGGGCGCAGTGTGTTGCGTTGCCGAGGGGATCGAAGCAGGCGGCAATCTCCGAAGGGATGTCATCGGGTATCAGCCACAGGTTTGACGCCGGGACCGTGATGTACTCGGCGAAGGCGCCGTCCCGATTGACTCCGATACCCATCGTGTGGGTGCACAGGTGACGGCGTCCCGCCCGGCAGTTGCGGCACATGCCGCAGGTGATGTGGCCTTCCGCCGAAACGCGATCCCCCAACTTGTAGTTATGCACGCCGGGGCCAAGCTCGACGATCTCTCCGACGAACTCGTGGCCAATGACCAATGGCGGCCGGATCGTGCGCTGGGACCATTCGTCCCAGTTGTAAATGTGTAGATCCGTACCGCAGATGGCGGTTTTCTCTACTCTTACCAGCACTTCGTTGGTGGAGACCGCCGGCGTGGGAACCGTCTCCATCCAGATGCCTGGCTCCGCGGAACGCTTGACCAGGGCTTTCATGCTGCTCACGCTGGTTTACCCGTGACCGCGGATCGCCCGCCGGGTCAGTGGACCCGCCGGCAGCCGACGACGCAGGATTTCTGAAAACCCGCGAACTCGGCATTGGTACCGTGCCGGTAGGGGTAGATGCCTTGACAGCCGACGTTGCAACTTTGATAAGCCGACATATTGGCGTCTACCACCACCGCGCAACCGTCGATGCAGGCGTTCCTGAGCGTCGCGAATTTCGGATCACTTTGTTCGCTGAAATAGAACGATTTTTCACATTTTTTGGCGCACTGCAGATAGCTCTTCGTGGATGGTCCCTGGAGCATCGATTCCTGCGCATAAGCGCTGTGGATGCCTGTGGACACGCTGAGCAGCAACGCCGCTGCCCACATGATGGCGAGCT
Organism: Gammaproteobacteria bacterium; assembly: GCA_009937425.1. Classification (GTDB taxonomy): domain Bacteria; phylum Pseudomonadota; class Gammaproteobacteria; order HK1; family HK1; genus JAABYT01. The sequence continues at coordinate 20,761 of JAACFO010000001.1, read as the reverse complement.
TGATCATGATTGTTCCTCCCACGGCCGATGCCGAGCTTGAGATTCTACACGTCCGGGGCGGCTTTGAGCGCAATGGCGCTATACTTGGCCACCTGCCGTGCCGGCGTATCGTCGTTTATCGCAGGATAAGTCCATGACATCGCACTCCAAGGCCGTTGATGCCGGATCCGGTACTTCGCGGGTCATCTCACACCTGCTCCTGGCCGACGCGGACATCCCCAACAATCCGCGCTTACCGCTGCTCGTTTATCCGGGGGCCGCTCGACTCCCTGAACATGATCCGGCCCACGTGTTCGAGCAGCTGTTCGCCTCGAACCATTGGGTCGGAAGCTGGCGCAACGGCATATTTTCTTTTCACCACTACCACAGTACCTGCCACGAGGTACTCGGCGTTTACGCCGGCTCGGCCGTGGTTCGCCTGGGCGGGGAGGGGGGCGTTACCCTTACCCTCGAGCCGGGTGATGTGGTCATGATTCCCGCGGGGGTCGGCCATAAGAAGCTTTCCTGCAGCGGGGATCTGGGCGTCGTCGGCGCCTACCCCCGCGGTCAGCAGCCGGATATATGCCGCGGGAATCCAGGCTCGTGCCAGCGGGCGGCGGAGCAGGTGGCGCGGGTTTTGCTACCCCGATGCGATCCCGTCCACGGACCCGGCGGCCCCATGAGCGAGCACTGGACCTAGTAGCCCCGTACCGGATCGACGACGTTACTCAAGGGTTTGCCGGCGAGCCAGCATTCCAGGTTGTCACAGAACATCTGTGCGGCCCGCCGCTCCCATCCTTCGTAGACGCTGGAGCAATGGGGCGTGATGATGACGTTGTGCATATCCCACAAGGCACTGTCGGCGGCCAGGGGCTCGCGTTCGAAGACGTCCAGTACCGCGCCGCCCAGTTTGTGGCTTTGCAGGCCATGGGCAAGCGCCGCCTGATCGACGACGCCACCCCGGGAGACATCGATCACACAGGCGCCGGCTTTCATGGCGGCGATGGCGCTGGTTCCGATGAGATGCCGGGTAGACCCCAGCAGCGGCGCCGTGACGACCACAAAATCGCCTTCACCCAAAGCCTCGTGGAGCTGAGTCGCCGGGTACACCCTGTCCACATTGGGGGTTGCCGCGGGGTGGGCCCGGGTACCGATCACGCGCATGTCCAGGGCGCTGGCGAGCCCGGCGACCGCTCGGCCCGTGCGGCCGAGTCCGACGATGGCGACGGTCTTTCCGGCGATGCCTGCAACCCGTTCGAACTGCCAGCGGTGTTGCATCTGGCGCCGTATGAAGTTCGGCAGACCAATGCTGAGGGCGAGCATGCCACCGATCACGTACTCGGCCATCATGCGGCTGGCGACCCCCGATGCGTTAGTGACGGTCAGGCGATTGGGATTCCAGGGGAGCAAATGGTCCATGCCGGCGCCGCCGTTACTAACCCACTCGATGGAGGGGCAGGCCATGATCGCGTCCCGGGGATAAGGTTGGTCCTCGAACTTGACGCAGAAAAGGACCTGGGGGGCAAAATCCGCCAGGGCGCCGGCGAGTTCCCCATAGCTGCTACAGCAGCGTAGCTCCACTTGCGGGAAGCGAGCGGCGATCAGGTCCCGGAGAAGCTCCGGGCGATCGTAGTGCAGCAGAATTCGGCGGTGCTCGCTCACCGGTGCATGCGGGCCGGATTCGGCGTCCTGAAATGCAGTGTCACGCTTTTGTGCGGCATCCGACTTGGTCTTACCATGGGTGTTGGTGGCACCCGTGGATTATTGATCATTGCGGCGGTGCCTGAACGGAGAGTTGCGGCCGACATGCGTGCGATATTCCACTATGCCTGCAGTCAGAGCCTGAGCGCCAGGTTGGCGGCTCTGGCTCCAGCGTGGCTGGATATCCGCGCCTGCCCCGAGTCCGACGATGCACAGCTCTACCGGTTGCTGGAAAACGCCGATGTATTGTTGCATGTGCTCAAGCCCGTGACCGCCGGGGTGATGGACGCTGCCCCCGGCCTGCAGCTTATTCAGAAAATTGGTGTGGGCGTTAATACCATCGATCTCGAGCACGCCCGCCGGCGCGCCATCCAGGTGTGCAACATGCCGGGAACCAACAGCCGTGCCGTGGCCGAAGCGACGCTGATGCTCATGCTGACCACTCTGCGCCACGCCCGCGGCCTCGATGCCGCAACCCGTGCCGGGGACGGTTGGCGGCTGGACCCGGCCCTGTTCGACCAGGTGGGAGAGATCGGCGGCCGGACCATCGGCCTGGTGGGTTACGGTGCCGTTCCGACGATGCTGGCCCCGGTATTGGTCGCACTGGGCGCCCGCGTGCTCTACACGGCAACCGCGCCCAAAGCAGACGCCGTGGGCGAGTGGCGTGAGCTGCCGGAGCTTCTGGCGCAATCCGATATCGTCTCCCTGCACCTGCCGCTCGTGGCCGCGACGGTGCGCCTTATCGATGCCGCGGCATTGGCGCGCATGAAACGCGGCGCGTTGTTCATCAATACCGCACGTGGTGGTTTGGTGGATCAAGATGCCCTGGTAGACGCATTGCGTTGCGGACAGCTGCGAGCCGCGGGGCTCGATGTCTACGATCAGGAACCGGTTCCCGGCGATCTGGCTTTTTTTGAAATGGACAATGTCGTGCTGCAACCCCATGTCGCCTGGTTGACGCCGGAAACTCTGGACAGGAGTTTGGCCGTGGCAATGGAAAATTGCCGGCGCCTGCGTGACGGGGCGGATCTCCTGCATCGCGTATTATGAATATCCAATTCGAAACTCTCGTCACCTGATGGATGAGGTCACACGTGCTCTGCGACGCATGGGCTTGCTCGACTCCGGGCAGTGCCCGGCCCTGGAAGCCCTTCCCGGTGGTGTCAGCTCCGACATCTGGCGGATCGATCTTGCCAGTGGACCCGCGTGCATCAAGCGCGCCCTGCCGCGATTACGGGTGAGCGCGGAATGGTATGCGCCGGTGGAGCGCAACCGCTACGAGTTGCAATGGATGCGTTGCGCGTCGCGCATCGTACCCGAGGCGGTACCGGAGATACTCGGGGCTGACGACGAGTCAGGTATGTTCGTGATGCGTTACCTGGACCCGGCGGATTTCCCACTGTGGAAGCAGCAACTGCGCGACGCCATCGTCGACCCGGCGATCGCCGCCCAGGTGGGTGAGCGGCTCGCGCGTATCCACGTTGCCACGGCAGGGGATGCAACGGTGGCTTCGTGCTTTGCCACCGACGAGACTTTTTTCGCCATTCGCCTCGAGCCCTATCTGCTCGCCACTGCCCGGGTGCATCCGCAGCTGGCAAATGCGTTGGAGTCTCTTGTGGAGACTACCGCCGGGCAGAAACGCGCGCTGGTGCACGGCGACGTGAGCCCCAAGAATTTGTTGATAGGGCCGGCGGGACCCGTGTTTCTGGATGCAGAGTGCGCGTGGTACGGGGATCCTGCTTTCGACCTGGCCTTCTGCCTCAATCATTTGCTGCTCAAATGTCTCTGGGTGCCGCCCGCCAGCGGCGCATTACTCGCTTGCTTTCAGGCTCTGGCGAGTGCACACCTGGGGCGTGTCGACTGGGAGGACCCGCGGGAGTTCGAAGCGCGCACTGCGCGCTTGTTACCGGGCCTGTTGCTCGCCCGGGTCGACGGTAAATCACCGGTGGAGTACTTGACCGACGAAGGCGACATGGAGAAGGTACGCCGTGTGGCGGCACGTCTGTTGCACCACCCCGCCGCACGTCTCGACGAGGTAGCGTCCCTGTGGTCGTCGGAGATCCAGTCATGAGCCAGTCATGAGCGATACTCGCATTAACGACGTGTCGGCCATGCGTGTCTGGGATTCCCGTGGCCGGCCCACGGTAGAGGCCCAGGTGATCTTGCGCGACGGCAGCTGCGGGCGCGCCATCGCCCCCGCCGGCGCTTCCACCGGCAGCGGCGAGGCCGTGGACCTTCGCGACGGCGGGGATGCCCTCGGGGGCCGCGATGTGCAGCGCGCCCTGGCCAATATTCGCGTTGAGATCGCGGATGCTTTGCGGCACATGGATGCGGTTGATCAGGTGGCCGTGGACGCACTTCTTTGCCGCCTCGACGGCACCGAGAACAAAGGCCGCCTGGGGGCCAACGCCACCGTCGCTGTTTCCATGGCCAGCGCCCACGCCGCGGCGGCCGCTAACCGTGTGCCACTGTGGCGGCATCTGGCGGGCGATGGGGATGTGGTCTTGCCGCTGCCGGAGATTCAGATATTTGGCGGCGGTGCCCACGCCGGCGGTCGTGTGGACGTGCAGGATTTCATGATCGTTGCGCCGGGTGCCGAGTCATTCGATCAGGCTTTGGTGTGGACCGCCGAAGTGTATGCCGCCGCCGGGCAGTTGCTGGAGGCCCAGGGGAGGTTACGGGGGGTCGCAGATGAGGGTGGCTATTGGCCGGAGTTTTCCAGTAACGAAGAGGCTCTGGAGTATTTGTCGAAAGCCATAGAAGCAGCGGGGCTGAAGCCCGTGGATCAGGTCGCCATTGCTCTCGACATCGCCGCCTCGGAGTTTGGCCAACGGGGACGCTACAAGCTTTCCCTGGACGGTGATGAACTCGACAGCGACGGTTTCATCGAGCGCCTTGGCGCCTGGATCGGGCGCTATCCCATCGTCTCCGTGGAGGACCCGTTGGCCGAGGACGACGAGGAGGGCCTGCGGGCTTTCACCGCGCGCTTTGGTAAGCGCCTACAGATCGTTGGTGACGATTATCTGGTGACAAGCGCGGCGCGGGTCGAACACGCTGCCGCTATCGGTGCCTGCAACGCCGTGCTCATCAAGCCCAATCAGGCGGGCACGCTCAGCGAAGCCCGGCAGGCTCTCGACGCTTCCCGTGATGCGGGCTGGGACGCCATTGTCTCTGCACGCTCCGGTGAAACAGAGGACACGACCATCGTGCATCTGGCCATCGGCTGGGGCGCACCCCAGCTCAAAGTCGGTTCCTTCGCACGTTCCGAGCGCATGGCCAAGTGGAACGAAGTCTTGCGTGTCGAGGCCGCACTTGGCGAGCGGGCGCGGTTCGCGGGCGCGTCGGCCCTCGGTGGGCGGGGGTCACGGTGACGGGGGTGAGAATAAGTTTGCTGCTTGCGGTGCTGCACGTGCTCGGCACCCTGCCTGCGGTGGTGGAAGCGGCATTCGTGAGGGCGAACTGCCGGGGCGTCCAGGAGTTCTCCATGACCGACGGCAAGGTGAGTTGTCAGGAGTCCAGTGTTCTCGACGATGACAACGAGCACCTTTTACTCGGCCATACGCGGGCCACGGCCAGCCTTGCGCGGGGGTTACTGATCGCCAGCGCTGCCGGCGGGCAGATCCGCGGCGTGGGTTCCAACGGTGGAGAAGCCGGGGCATTGCTCATGGATCGATTGACCATTACAGGCGATTGGAGCGGCCTTGTTTCCGTTACCGTGCGTTTGTGCGTGGCGTACAAGTTTGCGGGCTTCGGCGAGTCGCGGATTCACGCGACCCTGCGTAGCTCTTCGGTCAATAGCGCACCTGGCGACAATCGAGCAAGAGTTCGTCTGTTTCACCGGGGGTTCGGCGCCGCCGCGCTGACGGATTTCGACAGCCAGGGCGAATTCGAGATTCCCCCGCAAGGCAGCCACCCGTTGCAATCAAACGTCGTTCTGAGCGTTACCGAAAAGGTTCATCGCAACTCCCCCGAGATGAACCTTCGCGCCGACATAAGCGCCTTTGCATTGCCGAATCTCGAGGCTCTGGAGCCGGTGCTTTCCTCATTTGGCAAGGCGGTAGCCTGGATCTCGGTGTCACTTCCCGAGCGGCTCGCGTTCTCATCCGAATCGGGTATGTTCATGGGCGAACCCTACGCCCACGAGGCCATGGGTTTTCAGCAGGGAGCAAAGCCTTCCCGGGTTATCATGACGACGGCGAACAGTGGAAAAACGAATGCGTTGCGAAGTAATCGCGGTTGGTACCGAGCTGTTGCTCGGTCAGATTGTCGACACCAATTCGTCGTGGATGGGTGAGCATCTGGCGCTGGCCGGCATCGACTCTCACTTTCAGACCAAGGTCGGCGACAATTTCGAGCGCATGGTATCGAGCATCCGCCTCGGCCTGGAACGCAGCGACGCCGTGATCCTGTGTGGCGGCCTGGGGCCCACCCAGGACGACATTACCCGTGAGGCCATCGCCGAGGTCATGGGCGTGGTACTGGTGCGCCACCCGGAGATCGGCGATCGCATCCGCGCCATGTTCACCGCCAGGGGTCGGGAGATGTCCGACAATAACCTGCGCCAGGCAGATGTCCCGGAAGGGGCAACGGTCATTCCTCAGATGCCGGGCACCGCTCCGGGGCTCCTGTGCCCGGTGAACGGCAAGGTCTTGTACGCGGTTCCCGGTGTTCCCCATGAGATGCGCGAAATGCTGATTGGCACGGTTATTCCGGACCTGCAGAAGCGCGCCGGTCTTGCGGCGGTGATCAGAAGCCGGGTGCTGCGCACCTGGGGGCACTCGGAGTCAGGGCTGGCCGAGATGCTTGCCGGGCGCATCGATGAGCTCGACGTGCTGGGCAATCCGACCTTGGCCTTTCAAGCGAGCGGTATCGAGGGCATCAAGGTACGCATCACGGCCAAGGCCGGCAGCGCGCAGGAAGCCGAATCGATTCTTGCCGATGAGGAAGCACGTCTTAGAGGGATAATCGGAGATCTGGTCTTCGGCGTCGACGACGACAGCATGGAGTCCGTCGTCATCGACATGTTGCGGGAACGCGGGCTCAGCCTCGGCGTGGCGGAATCGCTCACGGGAGGACTGATGGGTGCGCGCTTCACCTCGGTACCTGGCGCCAGTGACGTGTTCCGCGGCGGTATCGTTTCCTACGCGAGTGACGTGAAGTTTTCACTGCTGGGAGTCCCGCAGGGGCCGGTGGTGTCGGCAAACGCCGCCAAGGCCATGGCCGAAGGCGCGCGCCGGGCACTGCGTGCGGACGTTGCCCTGGCCACGACGGGAGTGGCGGGACCGGCCGAACAGGAAGGCCAGCCCGTGGGCACGGTCTTTCTGGGACTCGCCATGGACGGTGTCAGCGAAGCGCAGCGGGTGCAGCTGCCTGGCGATCGCCAGCGGATTCGTCAATATGCGGTTATCAGCGCCGTGAACCTGCTGAGGCGCCGGTTGATGCAAAACTAAACGTCTAAAATGGCGCGCTCTTCGGCGTTCTCGGAAATGGGATCAAATCCCGGACGTTCGCCATGCCGGTGATGTAGTAGAGCAGCCGTTCGAAGCCCAATCCAAAACCCGCATGGGGTACAGTGCCGTAACGGCGCAGATCCCGGTACCACCACAGTTGCTCGCTCAGGCCCATCTTTTTCAGTTGTTTGTCCAGCACCTCGAGGCGTTCCTCGCGTTGACTGCCGCCAATAATTTCGCCGGCGCCGGGGACCAGTACATCCATGGCGGCGACGGTTTTGCCGTCGTCATTGCGGCGCATGTAGAAGGCCTTGATCTCCTCCGGGTAGTTCATGACCACCACGGGTCGTCCCACGTGCTCCTCGGCGAGATAGCGCTCGTGTTCTGACTGCAGGTCCAGTCCCCACTCGACGGGAAATTCGAAATTCTTGTTGGCGCGACTGAGAATGTCGATGGCTTCACTGTAGTCCATACGCGCAAATTCCGACTGCACCAATCCTTCGAGCCGCGATATCACGGTCTTGTCGATGCGCTCGGCAAAAAATGCAATGTCGTCGCCGCGTTCTTCAAGAACGTCTTTTATGACGTTCTTCAGAATGGATTCCGCCAGGTCGGCGTTGTCGTCCAGATCCGCGAATGCGATTTCGGGCTCGACCATCCAGAACTCGGCCAGGTGGCGGCTGGTGTTGGAATTCTCAGCTCTGAAGGTCGGACCAAAGGTGTACACTTTGGAAAGCGCGAGACAATAGCACTCGACGTTGAGCTGTCCGGACACGGTCAAAAACGCTTCCCTGCCGAAGAAGTCGGCGGAAAAATCCGGGTTGTTCTGGTCGTCCCTGGGAATATTGGCAAAATCCAGCGTGCTGACCCGGAACAGTTCCCCGGCGCCCTCGCAGTCGCTGGCGGTAATGATGGGCGTGTGGATCCATACGAAGCCGTTGTCGCTCAAATAACGGTGTATCGCCTGGGCGAGACTGTGGCGCAAGCGGGCGATGGCTCCAATGGTATTTGTCCGAGGCCGCAGATGGGCAACTTCGCGTAAATGCTCGAAGGTGTGCCGCTTGGCGGACACGGGATAGGTATCCGGGTCGTCGACCCAACCGAGCACCTCGATGCTGCTCGCTTGTACCTCGACACTCTGGCCGCGCCCTTTGGATTGCACCAGCTCGCCACTGGCAACGATGGCGCAACCTGCGGTCAGGTGCAGGATCGCATCCTCGTAGCCGGGTATCGACTTATCGGCGACTACCTGGATGGCGTCGAAGCAGGAGCCGTCATGCAAGTTGATGAACGAAAAGCCCTGCTTGGAATCCCGGCGCGTTCGCACCCAGCCCTTCAGTGTCACGTCGCTACCCACCGGCACTCCACCGGCGAGCAGTTTGCTAACGCTAACCTCTGCCATAATGGCTATCCTCTGGCCCATCCTCTCGGGTAATCTGCCGCGAGCGCGCCGCGTCTATGAATAGAGTCCTGCTTCCGCTCATGACCAGCGCGTTGTTCTCCGGCAGCTACATTGCCGGCAAGTATACGACGCTTGATCTTGGCCCGCTAACAACCACGCTACTGCGTTATTTCATTGCCCTGCTGTTCTTGAGCAGCCTGCTGCTGCACTACAAGGGCAGCGCCCTGGATCTGCGCAGGCGTGACATCGTTCCGGCGCTGCTATTGGGTTTATTCGGGATTGTCGGTTACCACTATTTCTTCTTCCTGAGTCTGCGCTACACGGAAGTGGCGAATACCGCCATCATCAATGCGCTGAGCCCCGTTCTGACGAGTGTCGCGGCGGCTATCGTGATTAAGGAGCGACTCAGTCGCGGCAACTATGCAGGCGTCCTCGTCGCCTTTCTCGGGGTGCTGATCCTGCTCTCCAGGGGAGATATCGACACCATCCTGGCCTTTCGGTTCAACAAGGGTGACCTGCTGATGCTTTTGTCGGTCGTCTGTTGGGTGGTATACGCGCTCCTGATCAGAACCATGCTTGACAGGTATTCCGGCTTTACTCTGACGTTCTACGCGACCCTGTTCGGAGTTCTGATGTTACTGTTCCTTGCACCGCAGGAAGCACCGCTCGGCGAAATTCAGAAGATATCCCGCGCCTCTTTGCTGTCGGTGATCTATATGGGGATCTGCGGATCGGGACTCGGCTATCTCTTATATAACCTGAGCATTCGAGAGATCGGGCCTACACGCACATCAAGTTTCGTTTACAGTGTCATTCCACTCATCGTCGCCGTGTTGGCATTGCTGTTTTTCCAACAGCCGATAACCCTCATAATGATTGTCAGCATGGTGCTCATTCTCGTTGGTCTGCAGATGATGCTGGCCGTGAAGCGTCAGCCGCCAAAGGGAGAAAAGTAATCAGCGAAGAGTGGATAATTCTCGGTGTTGCCGTCGCAGGTTTTTTCTATGTCTCCGGCATAGTTTTCGCCGTGGATGCGGTGATGACGGTTCGTACTTCCCAGGGTTCCATTGCCTGGATCGTGAGCCTGCTCACCTTCCCCTATGTGGCCGTTCCGTTGTACTGGGTTTTCGGGCGCACCAAGTATCACGGTTACATCGACGCACGGCGCACAGAGAACAAAGACATGCAGCCGATAATCGACCGGGTCGTTCCGGAGTTGCCGAATTTCGTGGTCCATCTCAAGGAAGGTCATATGAACTTCCGGGTCATGGAGGAGCTGGCTGCCATGCCGTTCACCCGCTACAACGACGCGGATCTGCTTGTCGATGGCAAGCAGACATTCGACGCCATATTCGAAGCTATCGAGTCCGCGCAGGACTACGTGCTGGTGCAGTTCTTCATCATCAAGGACGACGAACTGGGCCGCGAATTTCAGGCCGCATTGGTTAAGAAAGCAAGGCTGGGTGTTCGCGTTCACCTTCTCTACGATGAAATCGGTTGCATTCGGCTACCGGGCAGTTATCTGAGGGAGCTAACAGACGCCGGCGTCCACGTAAGCCCCTTTAACACGACAAAGGGTATTCGCAATCGGTTCCAGCTCAACTTCCGTAATCATCGCAAGGTGGTAATCGTAGACGGGCGAGCCGCTTTTACCGGCGGATTGAATGTTGGCGACGAGTACATGGGCCGTGGTAAGGAATTCGGCCCGTGGCGCGACACGTACATTTGCGTTCGAGGTCCCTGCGTTCAGGCGGTGCAGTTCGCATTCATCGAGGATTGGTACTGGGCGACCCATGAGGTGCCGGATGTCAACTGGTCTCCGAAACGATCGCACAGTGGTGACAAGAACGTTCTGGTTATTCCCTCGGGCCCGGCCGACGATCTGGAAACCTGCGGACTTTTCTTCCTGCACGCCATCCATTCGGCAAAGCACCGCGTTTGGATTGCGTCTCCCTACTTCGTGCCCGATCCCAAAGTTGTCGCGGCGCTGCAGATCGCTGCCTTGCGTGGCGTGGACGTTCGCATTCTATTACCGGAAAGGGCCGACCACGTTCTTGTGTGGCTTTCGTCATTTTCCTATTACAGCGAAACTAGACCTTATGGAGTCAGGCTTTTCCGCTACCAGCCGGGATTTCTGCACGAGAAAGTGATGTTGGTAGACGATGACGTCTCGGCGGTGGGAACGGCGAACCTGGACAATCGTTCCTTTCGGTTGAATTTCGAAATCACACTATTGGTCGTGGATGAGGAATTCGGTGCACGCGTGAAGACCATGTTAGAGCAAGATTTCGACAATGCGCGCCTGGTCGAACAGGAGGAGTTGGACGCGCAATCCGTGTGGTTCAAGTTCGGCGTCGGGGTCGCGCGCCTGATGGCTCCCATTCAGTAGCCGGTAGCGGTCGCTCAATCCTGATTCTGGGAAGGCGGCGCCGCGGGTGTGGCGCTCGCATTAATGGCTTGTTGTTGCCGCATATCGTTCTGGACCTTCACGCGGTTTTGCATATCTTTTTCGAAAGCCAGTTTTTTCGTCTGGCAGGTGGCCGATGTGCATCCCTTGCTGTACTTTTTTGCGCGGCTGCAGAAGCTCGTCTGACAAGCCGCATCGATTCGCTGCACCAGCTGACACAGACTGCTGTGGCATCCCTGCCAGCCGGGATTGTCCAAATCCTTACGCTTGATTCTTGCCAGCTCCTGGGATTCAGAGTTGGCGTGCGGCTGCTCCACCGTTCCGCCTTGCAGCTTGGTCTTGTCTGCATTCATCCGGGGGGGCTGGCGCGCGGAAAAATGCGTGACGCCTTTATCGTCCACCCACTTGTACATCTTGGCGGCTTGGGCCGCGGTGGTGGTTAACATCGCTACAAGCAGAAGTATGGTAAATCGGCACATTGGTGAATCCTGGCGGGGCGCGTGGGGCCCGAAGTGGCATCTCTAGAGTATAGGATCGGACCTACCCGTTGTCTGGAGTCCATTCGTTCCCATGGAGTGACAAATTCAGTTCCTTTCCACCAGCAAACTATGTTATGCCGTCATAGCCCGAATCGTTACTCATCCACTGCTCATCTCGAGGAGGCGCCTCATGTCCGATTGGACTGTTTATTTATCCGGTGAAATCCACACTGACTGGCGCGCACGCATCGCGTCGACGGCGCAGGACCTGGACTTGCCAGTCACGCTCACAGGCCCGGTAACCGATCACTCCGACAGCGACGATTGCGGTGTTGTGATCCTCGGCGACGAGCCTTCGCCCTTTTGGAAAGACAACAAAGGCGCGAAAGTGAACGCCATACGCACGCGGTCCCTGATCGACCAGGCCGATGTGGTCGTGGTCCGTTTCGGCGATAAGTACCGGCAATGGAATGCAGCGTTCGATGCCGGCTACGCGGCCGCGAGAGCGAAACCGGTTATTACCCTGCACGACTCCGACCTAAACCATGCGCTGAAGGAAGTGGATGCTGCAGCGATGGCCGTGGCAAGTACTCCCGAGCAGGTTGCGAAATTGCTCGCCTACGTGATCCGCGGTGAACTCAGCAGGTGAGGAGTTTCTGGCTCCAACAGGCTTTCGACGCCGAGTCGGCGTCGCCGGTTCCTCTGGAGCACGATCTGCGTACCGATGTCTGTATTGTGGGCGGCGGATTCACGGGGTTGTGGACAGCGCTGGAACTCAAAAGCCGGGACCCCTCGGTGGATATCACCATCGTCGAAGCCGATCTGTGCGGGTCCGGCGCCAGTGGGCGCAACGCCGGGTTCGTCATGACCTGGATGTCGAAGGCCAGCACCTTGTTGAAGATCTGCGGTGGCCAGGAAGGTGTGCGCCTGCTGCGCGAATCCCAAGCCGCGGTACGCGCTGTCGGGGATTTTTGTGACGCCCACGGCCTGGGTGGTCACTTTCGTCGCCGCGGCTGGCTATGGACCGCCAGCAACGCCAGTCAGCTTGGTGCCTGGAATGAGACCGTGGAGGTGCTCGCGAAGCACGGTTTAGAGCCATTCGATCTGCTGGAATCCTGCCATGTGGCCGAGCTTGGCGGCAGCGATCGGCAACTGGCTGGCGTATTCGAAGGTGACGTCGCTACCGTACAACCAGCGCTGTTAGCGCGCACCCTTGCTCGTGTCGCCCTGGCGAAAGGTGTGCGAATCCACGAGAAGACAGCAATGACCAGGCTCGGGCTCGGGTCGTCACCGGTAGTGCACACCCCTGCCGCCAGGGTGACCGCGGACACGGTGGTCCTGGCTCTTAACGCCTGGGCCCACGAGCTGCCGGTGTTCCGCCGCAGCGTCCTGCCAATAGCGTCGGATGTCGTCATGACCAGACCGATACGAGAGCGGCTCGAGGAGATCGGTCTGCATACCGGCATTGCCATTTCCGACTCGCGGCTGCTGGTCGACTATTATCGCGGCACGCCGGACGGCCGTCTGTGCTTTGGAAAGAGTGGTGGCGCGATCCCATTCGCAGGTCGATTGGGGCGCCGCTTCGATGATCCGTCTGTGCGCCGCGAGGAGCTCGCCAGGGAGATGGCTTATCACTATCCCTCCCTCGCCGGCGTGGATATCGCCAGTGCCTGGCGCGGGCCCGCTACCCGCACTGCCACGGGCCTGCCGCATTTCGGCCGATTACCCGGCGCCCCCTCCATCGTCTACGGCCACGGCTACACCGGCAACGGTGTGGGCCCTTCGTATCTGGGCGGTAAGATTCTGGCATCCCTGGTACTCGGGGCAAAGGACGAATGGGCGACATCTCCCATGGTGGAGCAACGCCCGCAGCGCTTCCTGCCCACGGAGCCTGCGCGTTACCTGGTTGGGCGACTCGTTCTCGCTGCGGTGGGGCGCAAGGAAATGGCGGAGGATGCGGGTCGTGCCCCCGGGCGCCTGGATACGGCACTGGCGGGACTGGCGCCAAGCAGCCTTACCCCCGTGGTCAAAAACTGAGGCTTTCCGCACTCATTAAGCCTTTGATCCGGAGAGGATTTATCCCGGTGTGAGGCGCATCGCCTGCGCGTGCCGATTACTGCCAACGAGGACACATTGCCGGGCTAAACTAGCTTGCATAATAAGCCGCTACTGCATACAAGCCATCGAAACTATCAGAGTTTATTCGTTTAATTCTTCAGGGTAATCCTATGTCCAAGAATCAGGACCGCCGACAGCACAGCCGCCAAACGCGCGATGAAAGAGTCGTTGTCCAGATCGTCTCGTCGACCCGCGACACCTTGCCGCCGGGAACGGTCGTGCGCTGTTCGACCAAGGATGTATCGGCCAACGGTCTCCGCATTCAGCTGGATCAGTCGGTGCAGGAAGGTTTTTTGCTGGAGCTCTGGGTCGAGGTTTCCAACCATCCCACCAAGTTCTATCTCGCCGGCGAGGTCAAATGGTGTCAGGAGCTCGATGAAGGGAAACGCTATCTGGTCGGCGTGGAGCTCAAAGAAACGGACACCGAGGACTTCAAGCAGTGGCAGAAAGTACTCGCAGAGAACAGCAGCGACGCGCTGGAAGACGTGCGCGAGGCTTAAGCCGCCGCCCCACCCCATCACTGAACCTGTACAGCCGCTCGGCTGTCTACAGGGTATTGCCTTACAATCACCCTCCGAAGCTGCCTTGGCAGCGGGTTTTTCCGTACCTGTATACCTATGTACGACCGGCTGGTACGCGCGCTGTCGAAAATCGCGCCTTTCACGGGACTGGACGACGAATCCCTGATGGCGGTGGCGGGTGCCTGCCGTTTCGAGCGCTACGAGGCGAAGCGCCAGGTGATCGCCTACCAGGACGATTCCGCCGATGTCTTTTTCGTCGTCTCTGGAACGGTGCGCGTGGTCATCCATTCCCGCTCGGGCAAGGAGATCTCCTACCGAGACCTGGAGGATGGAGAGATGTTCGGCGAGCTGGCCGCCATCGACGGGGAGCAGCGCTCCGCCAGCGTGGTCGCCGTGGCGGAAACGCTTCTGGTCGCCATGCCGGAGGCCGCCTTCCGGGAGGCCATCAGCAATCACCCGTCGGTGGCGGACGCCGTGCTGCAACGCCTCGCACGGCTGGTGCGTCTGTACTCCCAGCGCCTCTACGAGATGCGCACGCTGGACGTTCAAAGCCGCATTCGCGCCGAGCTGATACGACTGGCCGAGGACTCCCTGGGCGATGACAACACCGCGACCATCTCCCCATTACCCACCAGCGCCGACATCGCCGCCCGGGTCAATACCCGGCGCGAAGCGGTCTCCCGGGAACTCGCGAGCCTCACGCGACGGGGCCTGATAAAACGTCAGCAGAAATCTCTACTGATTCGCGACTTCGCCGGTCTCAACCAGCTGGTGGAATCGATGCTGGGGGAATAGGCTCCCGGCGGTATTGGCCCTTTTCCGACGTCACCGATATCGGGCATTGCAGTGCCTTTTACGCCACATGATTTAGAACTTTAAATATTTCATGTTTCCCCTTGAATTCTTTTGTCTAATCCGTAGTCTTGCACCAGCAGATAACAATCAGGGGGAGGCTCGTGTGGGTCGCCTGAGTTTGCAGGTGCTCGAGACACACACGTGAAGCCAACAGACACGTCTCAGCCGGACTACTTCCACCGTGTGGTGGATTGCCAATGGGCGTGTCCAGCCCATACGGATGTGCCGGAATATATTCGCTTGATCGCCCAGGGCCGGTTCGCCGACGCCTACCTCCTCAACCGCGAGTCGAATGTTTTCCCCGGTATTCTCGGGCGCGTTTGCGACCGTCCCTGCGAGCCCGCCTGTCGACGCGGACGCATCGACGCAAAGCCCGTGTCCATTTGCCGCCTGAAGCGGGTGGCGGCGGACCACCGTGATGAAATCAAGGATCGGCTGCCGAAGATCCCCGGCAAAAAGAACGGTAAGCGCATTGCGCTGATCGGTGCTGGCTGCGCTTCTTTGACGGTGGCAAACGATTTGATGCCTCTGGGCTATGAATGCGTGGTCTACGAATCCCTGAGCCGCACCGGTGGGCTCATGCGCACAAATATTCCGTCCTTTCGCCTTCCCGGGCGCGTCATCGACGATGAGATTGATACGATCGTCGAATTCGGCGTGGATTTGCGCCTCGACACCCCCGTCGAGAGCCTCGAGGCTTTGCTGGATGAGGGTTACGACGCCGTTTTCATCGGCACCGGCGCACCCACCGGCAAGAACCTCGAGATGCCCGGACGCTACGAGACCGAGAATATCCATATCGGAATTACCTGGCTCACCTCGGTGGCATTCGGGCATGTGCACAGCATCGGTGAGCGGGTGTTGATCATCGGCGGTGGAAATACCGCCATGGACTGCTGCCGGACGTCGCTGCGTCTCGGGGGCAAGGACGTCAAGGTGGTGGCGCGAAAACCGCGGCATCTGCTCAAGGCGTCGGACTGGGAGCTGGAGGATGCGGAGGAGGAGCGTGTAGAGCTGCTGCTCAATCATTCACCGGAAGCTTATGTCGTCGAGAATGGAAAACTCACGGGTATGAAGTTCTCCCGCGTGGAGTGGAGCGAGGACGAGAACGGACAGCTCAAGTCCACTACGGTGGACGAGGTGATCCTTCCCTGTGATGATGTGATTCTCGCCGTTGGTCAGGAGAATGCTTTTCCCTTTATCGAGCGGGATATCGGTATAGATTTTGACAAATGGAACATGCCCGTAGTTGACCAGGCGACCTTCCAATCCACGCGCAGCGACGTGTTCTTCGGTGGGGATGCCGCCTTCGGTCCAAAGAACATCATCTGGGCCGTGGAGCACGGCCATCAGGCGGCAATTTCGATTCACAAGTACTGTCAGGGGGAGTCGGTGAGCGACCGACTTTCTCCGGGCATGCACCTCAGTAGCCGCAAGATGGGCATCCATGAATGGAGCTATAGTAATGACTACAGCTCTCTGGCGCGCCTGTCGATGCCTCGGGTCGACCTCGAAACGCGATTCAAGAAACTCGAGATCGAAGTGGAGCTGGGGTTTACGTCTGAGCAGACGCGGCAAGAGGTCGAACGTTGTCTCAACTGCGATATTCAGACCGTATTTACCGACTCGCTTTGCATCGAGTGCGATGCGTGCATCGACGTGTGCCCCGTCGACTGCTTGACCATCGCGCGCAATGGTGAAGAGGAAGACCTGCGTAAGCGACTCAAGGTCGCGACACTGAATGCCGAACAACCAATGTTCGTATCCGGACCGCTGAAGCAGACTGGCAGGGTCATGGTAAAGGATGAGAATGTCTGCGTGCACTGCGGGTTGTGCGCCGAGCGCTGCCCGACCGCTGCCTGGGATATGCAGAAGTCGACGCTGCGTGTGCCCTATGCCAGCGATGAAGCTGGCGGTGATGACTTATGGAAGCCTTACAAAAAGGCGGGCTGAACAATCTGGTTATCAAGCTTGCCACCGTCAACGGGACGGGTTCGGCGAGCGCCAACAGCCTTTTGATGCGGGCAATTTTCCGCATGGGCATTCCGGTTATGGGAAGGAACTACTTCCCGTCCAACATTCAGGGCCTGCCCACCTGGTTCGAGATTCGCGTCAATCACCACGGTCATCTTGCACGCTCGGGCCGGGTCGACATCATGGTGGCCATGAACGCCGAAACTTACCGCCAGGATCTGGCGGAGGTAAGTCCCGGCGGCACCCTCATTTACGATTCCACCTGGCCGCGTGACACCACTCTGGTTCGCGATGATGTGGAAATCCTCGGCGTTCCCCTCGCTCGGATGTGCAACGATGCTTTTATCGGCGTGCGCGCACGCATTCTGATGAAGAATGTCGCCTACGTCGGAGTGGTCGCGGCGCTCCTGGATATGGACATGGACGTGTTGCGAGAGCTTATTGAAGATACCTTTGCCGTAAAACCGAAACTCGTTGGACCTAATCTCGAAGCCATCGATCTCGGTTTCAACTACGCGAAGCAGCACATATCGTGCCCGCTGGGGACGCATCTGAAAGGCCTGGACGAGACCAAAGAACATATTCTGATAGATGGCAACACCGCCGCCGCTCTCGGTTGCGTGTATGCCGGTGCAACCTTTGCGGCCTGGTACCCGATCACGCCGTCGACATCACTCATGGATGGTTTTCGCGGCCTCTGCGAGCAGTATCGCAAAGTCCCGGCTACCGGGAAAAACCGCTTCTGTATTGTCCAGGCGGAGGATGAGCTCGGCGCGATCGGCATGACCGTCGGTGCCGGCTGGAGCGGCGCCCGGGCATTCACGGCCACCAGCGGCCCCGGGATCTCGCTGATGAATGAGTTTCTGGGCTTCGCCTATTTCGCCGAAGTGCCGCTGGTGCTATTCGACGTGCAGCGGGCAGGTCCGTCAACCGGACTGCCGACGCGCACCCAGCAGTCCGACCTGCTTACCTGCGCCTTCGCGTCCCACGGCGATACGCGGCATGTGCTGTTGTTCCCGGCAAACCCGAAAGAGTGCTTCCACCTTGCCGTCACGGCGTTCGATCTCGCCGAGCGACTGCAGACGCCGGTGATCGTGATGAGCGATCTGTATATCGGTATGAACGATTGGATGTGCCCGAAGCTCCAGTGGGACGATGACTATCAGCCGGATCGGGGCAAGGTGCTCGACGCCGACGAGCTCGAGCAGCTGCCCCAGTTTCAACGCTACTTCGACGCCGACGGTGACGGAATCTGCTACCGCACCTACCCGGGCGTGCACCCCAAGGGGGGATACTTTACCCGGGGCTCCGGGCACAACGTGGTGGCCCGCTACACCGAGAAGCCCGACGAGTATCAGGACGGTATGGACCGGCTTACGCGCAAGTTCGAAACGGCGACGGAGATGGTGCCCAAAGCGGTGTTGCGCAGCGCCGGACAGACTACCACTTGGGGTGTAATCTCAATCGGAAGCTGCGACGGCGCGGTTCGGGAAGTCGTCGAGTTACTTGCCGAGCAGGGCATGCACGTCGACTACCTCAGGCTTCGCGCGTTTCCTTTCGGCACCGACGTGCAGGCATTCCTGGACGACCATGAGCGAATTTTCGTCGTGGAACAGAATCGCGACGCGCAATTGCGATCACTGCTGAGTCTGGAAATGGACGTCGTGAAGGATCGACTCATTTCCATCCTCCACTACAGCGGCGCGCCCATTGATTGTCCGACGATATACACGGCAATTTACGAGCAGGTCAAACAGAGTGCCGCGGCATGACATTTATCGCCAAACCCAAGATTAACTATATCGGCCAGGCCAGAAATGCCCTGGACCTCACCATGCGCGACTACGAGGGTACGATTTCTTCGCTGTGTGCAGGGTGTGGGCACGATTCCATCAGCGCGGCACTGATACAAGCCATTTTCGAACTCGACATTCCTCCGCATAAGGTAGCGAAGTTCTCGGGGATCGGCTGTTCTTCGAAGACACCGGCCTACTTTCTCGGCGCGGCCCACGGTATCAATGCCGTGCACGGGCGCATGCCCGCCGTTGCCACAGGATCGAATGCGGTCCACAGGAGCCTGTATTGCATCGGCGTGTCCGGTGACGGTGACTCGCTTTCCATCGGCTTCGGCCAGTTTGCGCACGCTTTGAGGCGCAACCTGAATATGCTCTACATCATCGAAAACAATGGAGTCTACGGCCTCACCAAGGGCCAGTTTTCCGCTTCGGCGGATGTCGGTACCAAGGCCAAAAAGGGCGAGGTCAACGAGCAACAACCCATAGACCCGGTGGTCACGGCCCTCGGGCTGGGCGGCACATTTATCGCGCGCGGTTTCTCCGGCGACAAAGAGCAGCTCGTGCCATTGATCAAGGCTGGTCTGAACCACAAAGGGTTCGCGATGCTCGACGTGCTGTCGCCCTGCGTGACCTTTAACGATCACGAAGACTCCACCAAGAGTTACGCACACACGCGCCAGAACTTTCACCGCGCCATTCGCCTGGATTTCGTCCCGCCGGCGCAACCCATCAGCGCGCAATCCCTGGAGGGAGAGACGATTTCGGTGGAGCTGCACGATGGCAGCCACGTTCTGTTGCGCAAGGTCGACCAGGATTATGATCCCATCGACCGATCCCGGGCCTTTGCCTACGTTCAGGAGCACCAGGAGCGCGGTGAGATCGTCACGGGATTGCTTTACATCGATGAAGACCGCGCGGACATGCACACTCTTGCGCATACGATCGAGGAAGACCTGATCGATGTTCCCTTCGAGGAATTGTGCCCGGGCGCGGATGCCCTGACCGAGCTTCAGAACCGATTCCGTTAGAACTGCCGTTTCGGTAGTAGTGTCGGTTTTCCGAGCTCGAAGCCTTGCGCGTAGTCGACGCCGATCTCCCCCAGTGCCGCCAGAATTTCGCGATTTTCCACGAACTCGGCGATCGTGCGTTTTCCCATCACGTGTCCGATTTCATTAATGGAGCGCACCAGCTCGCGGTCGATGGGATCTTCAACGATATCCTTGACAAATACTCCGTCGATTTTTAGAAAATCTACCGGCAAGCTCTTCAGGTATGCAAAAGAAGACAAGCCGCTACCGAAATCATCCAGCGCGAAACGGCAGCCAATCCGCCGCAGTACTTCGATAAAGCGCATGGCACCGGATAGGTTGGCGATAGCCGCCGTCTCGGTAATCTCGAAGCACACTTTTCCCGGAGGCAGGCCCGTCGACGCGAATTCCGTGGCCACGAAAATCAGAAAATCCTCGTCCGCCAGGGAGACACCCGAAAGATTTATGGAACACAGATACAGCTGCTCGAGGTGAACCGGATTCTGAGTCAGAAGGCGAAAAGCTTCCCGCACTACCCAGCGATCCAGTTTGACCGACAGGTTGTAGCGCTCGGCCGCTGGCAGGAATGCGTCCGGTAGTACGATATTACCGTCTTCGTCACGCATACGCAGGAGCAGCTCGTAGTGAGCGTCTTCGCCGGCGCCAGCGGATAGGGCAACAATGGGTTGCCGCGCAAGCTCAAACCGGTTTTCATCCAACGCGGCCTGAATCCGAGTCACCCAGCGCATCTCACCGTGGCGCCGTGCCAGCTCCACGTCCCCTTCGTGGTAGATGTGGATCCGATTGCGGCCACGGTCCTTGGCTGCGTAACAGGCCGCATCGGCCGCACTGAGAATGCTCGACACCGTCTGTCCGGCACCCTGGATTGGCACGACACCGATACTTACGCCGATATTAAATACCTGTTTCTCCCAGACAAAACGAAAGTCTTCGATCGTACGGCGCAGTGCGTTGGCGACTCGCTCCGCCACGTGCATGGAGCAATTCTCTAACAGCACGCCGAATTCATCGCCACCTAGGCGCGCCAGGG
>JAACFO010000238.1 GCA_009937425.1 Gammaproteobacteria bacterium | reverse complement strand
TGACTCAGTCCCCGTCTCGCCGACGCAGAGGTCGAGCTTTTTCGTGGCTGTCAGGTTACGGCAGCTGTCCGAGCGCGAATTCTGCCATCAGGGCGTGCACCGTCTTCGTCGGGTGCAACGGATCCCAGAACCAGTATCCATCGCGGTCGTTGCAGAACGCACCATCGGTGACGCCGAACGTCACGCATGAATCCGTAACGTTGGTGAGGCCGAATGCGTCTGGCGTCGCCATCATTCCGCTGACGAAAGCGAAGTAATCGACGATCGAGACATTCATATTGAATGGCTCGCTGGCGTACGACTGGATAACGGATTGCACAAATACGTAGTTGTACATTGCACTCAGGCTCGGTGCCGTCGGATCCTCAGGCGGTGGCACCATTGGCGATGCCTCCAAAGGGGGTATGTACGCGACCAAGAGGTTGCGTGCGCCGCACTCATAGAGAATGCCGATATTTGTGGCGATGCTGGCGGTCATTCCGGGAAGGATGACGAACGGATTATGTCCTGCGAGTATGTCGGCCAGGTCATAGTAGGCGGAATCCACGATAAACAACGTCTCGTCCATTGGCGCGCCGGTGCAATAACCGTTATTGATCCAGGCTTGCACCTGGTCACCAAGGCTGGGCTCCACAGGGTCGGGCAAGATGTCACGTGCGCGAGCGCTGCCGACGGCATAGTTGCCAAAGGCCGGATCACGATAGGCGGGTTTTGCCCATTCAGTCAGTCCCATTTCCTGTGCCAGGACTTCGACCCAGGTGCGACCGTTGCTGAAATGATGTCCGCCGATACCGTAACTGGCTTCCATTAGTTCGAAAGGTGGGTGCGCGGTTTCACCGGTCAGCGCGAAGTGGTTACCGGGATCCATGAAGCTGGCACCGAAAATAAAGATACGGGAATAGCCGTGCTCGTCGTCTGCGACGGCCACTCCGGTCGCAAGTGGCAGCAGCGCCAGCAAGGCGACAATCATGCGTTTCAGAGTTTTCATTTCTTCCTCCATTGCGTGTGTCGTTGCCGGGGCCGCAATCCACCGGGACTGCCGCCCCGCGCAGGTAGCATATGAAGGTCCTCATATTTCCGCATGACGTTTGGGTGACGGGCAGCTGACGGTCTTGGGACGGACCCGCTTTCAGTGCGGCGATAGTTCGGTTTACCACATGGTATTCAGCTCCCGAAGCCTTAGAATAGAAGGGAAAAGGACAATATCCTGTGTACCGTTTCGACGACTTCCTGGCCGACCCGGAGACTTGGAGACTTATCCGGGGTGGGCAGGAGATTCATCTCGAGCCGGTTGTCCTGAAACTGCTCATCTACCTGATCGCCAACCGTACGCGGCTCGTAACCCGGGACGAACTGATGGACACCGTCTGGGGCGACACGGTAATCAGCGAGTCTGCACTCACCAAGGCCGTGGCCCGGTTGCGCAAGGCGCTGGACGATGACTCGGACGCGCCTCGTTATCTTGAGACCGTCCGCTCCAAAGGCTATCGCTTCGTTGCCGACGTTGAAGAGCTTGGCGGCGGCGATGGGCTCGTCTCGCCGTCGCGAGATACCCATTCGCGTAACCTCCGGCGAGCGGTGATTACGGCCGCCGCCGCGATCATCGTCCTGGTTGCCGTTGCGGTCTTCTGGCCGAAGGCTCCGTGGCGCGACACTTCGCAGGCAGGCGTTATCCGTTCGCTCGCCGTGCTTCCGCTGCACAACCTGACCGGCGATCCTGAACAGGACCATTACGTCGACGGCCTGCAGGACCTCCTGATTACGGAGCTGTCGCAGCTCCCCGGTTTGCGGATCACGTCACGGCAGTCGACGAAGCGCTATCGGGATAGCCAGCTTCCCACGGCCGACATTGCCGGCGAGCTGGGCGTAGACGCGCTGGTCGAAGGCAGCTTGTTGCGGGAAGGCAGCAAGATCGAAGTTACAGTCCAGCTGATCGATGGCCGGAGCGACGCGCACCTCTGGGCGGAACGGTATACACGCGATACTTCGTACGTTTTTGACCTCGTATCCGACATGGCGAGAGCAATCGGCACGAAGATCGCCTCTCCGACAGCGCCTTCGCGTTCCCAGGTGCCGGACCATCGAATTGCCGGACCTGTCGATCCGCGTGCTATCAACGCTTACGCGTTGGGCCTCATGCATGTGGATCGATTGACGTCGGACGGAATCCACTTCGCGATTGAGCAGTTTCAGGAGGCAGCAGATATCGAACCGGAGTTTGCGCTGGCCTGGGGCCATTTGGCGGTGGCGCACGCGATGCAGGGGCTGCGGGGTTTTGCCCCTCCACGAGAATCCATCGAGCAAGCCCGTGCTGCCGCTTTGAGGGCGATCGAGGTGGACAGCGAATCCTATATCGGGCACTCATCGATCGGCTGGGTCCGTTTGTGGACGGGGGACCTGATCCGTGGATGCGAATCGTTGAAGGAGGCTCTGCGACTCAACCCGTCAGACCCTTACGTGATTCACGGCGATGCCGACTGCCTGATGCTTGCCGGGCACATGGATGAGAGCATTGCCCGGATGCGCGAGCTCGTGACGATCAGCCCGTTCAGCATCATCCACAGTGGGGCGCTGATTTACCATCTTTTCCTTGCGCGCCGCTACGAGGAGTCCATCGCCGCGGTAAAAGCAGCGCGAGAACGAGTTCCTGGGTTCTTGATGCACTACACACTCGCGCGGGTGTACTGGGTACAGGGCGACTTCGACGAAGCTCTGGAGGCGGAGCGACTGGAACTCGAGTGGCGCGGCGACACGCTTCTCCTTGCGGCTCTCGAAGAGGGTCTCGATGCCGCCGGCCCGACTGGCGCCATGCGCGCAATGGCCGAAGCGCTGGTCGTCCGGTCGAACGAGTCCTACGTGGATCCCTTCGAGATCGGGAAGACCTTTGCCCGGGCAGGAATGGTCGACGAGGCGCTGCGCTGGCTGAACCGGGCCGTCGAATACGGTTCGTACGAAATCACGCACCTTGCCTTCCGGCCGGACTTCGATGTGTTGCGAGACGATCCGCGGTTCGAAGATCTGCTGGAGCGTGTATACGGTCAGGAGAATCCGAATACCGCGCGTCCTTAGGAGATGAATCCCATGGAATGCACTTGCTCGTGTGGAGCCACCAGTTTTCAGACGCTTGGCATGCCACTTTTCCGGTTCTTCTGTCACTGCACGATCTGCCAACGATTTAATGACGCCCCTTTTGCAGACATCCTTGTTTTTCGGGCCGAAGATGTGGCGCTGCCGCCCCCGGGGACCGTCATCTTCGACACGTACAGACCGCCCCCCAATGTTCAGCGAGGGAAATGCGCAACGTGCGGTCAGCCTGCAGTAACGGTCTTCACGGCACGGTTTCTGCCGAGACTGGTCACGGTTCCCAGGCCAATGTTCAAATCGGACGCGGAGCTGCCGTCACCCGCAGCACACGGTTTCTACGACATGCGCGTATCGGATGCTAACGACCCATTGCCAAAGTACGAGGGATATTTTCGGAATCAAATCGCCTTCCTGAAACATCTCTGGTTGGCAAGACGCCCGTAGACCAAACTGCAGTAAGGCAAAAGGGCAGCATACTATGTACTGCTTCGATGAGTTCGTGGCCGACCCGGAGACGTGGAGACTTTCCCGGGATGGTCGGGGCCGTCGATGATGGGCGTCTGCCTCGATTGAATCCGCAACCCAAAGCAGACGCGCTAGGTAATACCCAAGATTGACAAAAGTCCCCGAAGACTCAGACTGGGCCGTATGTTCGCGTCCCTTGGGTGCCTGTTCGTTGTTCTCTGGTCCGGTGTCTGGCTCTTTGACTTCCTGAAGGACCCGGAATGGGGTAGCTGACCGGCCGTTGGTCCTTTGGTCAGGGACGCAAGATGACAAGACGTAATATCAACATGCTCCGTCTTCTCTCAGGGTTGATCGTTGTCTGCACCACGGGTACCGCGATAGCACAAAGCGATCCGGGGCCGGACGGTCTCGTGCTGGACGAAATCATCGTAACGGCGACCAAAAGGCACGTCGAAATGCAAGACGTACCGATTGCGCTATCCGTTGTCACCGGCGACAAGATCGAGGCGATGGGCATAGTAGAGCTCGAAGACGTGGCCTTGTATATGCCCAACG
The DNA here is from genome assembly GCA_009937425.1 of Gammaproteobacteria bacterium. Classification (GTDB taxonomy): domain Bacteria; phylum Pseudomonadota; class Gammaproteobacteria; order HK1; family HK1; genus JAABYT01. The sequence goes on along the minus strand of JAACFO010000238.1, from coordinate 674 downwards.
TTCACATCGCCGAGGGCGCTATCACCCCGCTGCTTTTCATTCGCGGTGTCGGCTCCGGTATGAACCCGGGCTTTGAGCAGTCAGTGGGCACATTTGTTGACGGTGTCTACTATGGTCGCGCTCAGCACTCGCGCGCCGCATTTCTCGACCTCGAACGCGTGGAAGTCCTGAAGGGCCCTCAATCGACATTGTTCGGCAAGAACACGGTTGCGGGTGCGATCAACATCACAACTGCACAGCCAACAGAGGAGTTCGAAGGCTATATCGACGCCGCATTCGAATCCGAGGTTGACGGTGTCAGTGTCAGCGCAATGCTGTCGGGTCCATTGAGCGATACGGTACGAGTTCGTATCGCGGCCAGGAAATCCGACGACGAAGGCTGGATGACAAACACGGCTGCCGGTGGCGATGCCGGGCCCGAAGAGGACAACCTGGCGATACGAGGAATTTTGGAATGGGATGCATCCGAATCTCTCGTGTTCACGCTCAAGGCTGAGCGCAACAGTTACAATGTCCTGGGCCGGCAACAGGTGATTTCCATCGCGACTCCGGCGGCGACAGTCCTGTACCGGACGTTCGGCGATGCGAGTTTCTCACCGGGATTCGACTACGTGCGAAGTTCCCGCACATCAGTACAACCGGACTTCCACGATACTGATGCGAGCCTGGTGCAA
>JAACFO010000082.1 GCA_009937425.1 Gammaproteobacteria bacterium | reverse complement strand
TCGTACTCTACGGAATCATCGCTTTTTCGGTAATCGTCCTCGCTTACTATGCCGTATTCATCCTGCGCGAATACGAACGCGGCGTGGTGTTTTTCCTCGGGCGCTTTCAGTCCGTGATGGGCCCCGGGCTCGTCGTTCTGATCCCGGGGATTCAACAGATGGTGCGGGTGGATCTGCGCACGCGGGTGCTTGACGTACCGACCCAGGACGTCATTACCCGCGACAACGTGTCCGTCAAGGTCAACGCCGTCATCTACTTCCGGGCATTTGATCCGGAGAAAGCCATCGTGCAGGTGGAGAACTTTCAGGCAGCCACCAGCCAGCTCGCGCAAACGACCCTGCGTTCGGTTCTCGGGCAGCACGAGCTGGACGAATTGCTCTCTGCACGGGACAAGCTCAATTCCGACATACAGAAGACTCTCGACCAGCAGACCGACGCCTGGGGCATCAAGGTCGCGAACGTGGAGCTCAAGCACGTGGACCTCAACGAAACCATGGTGCGCGCCATCGCCAAGCAGGCGGAAGCCGAGCGCATGCGGCGGGCCAAGGTGATCGCCGCCGAAGGCGAGTTCCAGGCATCGGAGATGCTCAAGGACGCTGCCAAGGTGCTTTCCCAACAACCGGAGGCGTTAACACTTCGCTATCTGCAGACCCTGCTCGATATGTCCACAGAGAAGACTTCGACAGTCCTCTTTCCGATCCCCATCGATCTCCTGGCGGCCTTCCGGGATCACATGAGCCAGGCGAAGGGTGTGAATTCCGACGGGCCGTGACTTTAGAGCTGGTCGCGCCGGGCGGCTCTCCCTCGGATGTTCAAAACAGGACACTCAAGCCCACGACTATCCAGCTCGTATTCAATACCGGATTGGCCTGGGCGCTGCTGGGTCCCTGGCCGGCGAAGCGATTGCGATAGGCAATGGTGAACACCATGGGTACGGAGAATTTCTTGTCGCGATAGGCGGCCAGTGTCGAGTAACTGGCCCGCAGTGTGACGACTTGTTGACTGGAGTCGGTGTTCGCCTCCAGGCTCTCGTAGTTGAACCCCATGTTCCCGGAGATGTTGTCTTTCAGCTTGAAGCCGTAGGTGTAGAGTGCCGTGAAGGCTATCGCGTCGGTGATCTGATATTTTCCAGACACCTCCAGATTAAAAATATCACCGAGCTTTCTGGAGACTTCTTCACGGTTATTCGAAAAAACCTGATCGGGATTGTCACCGACGCGTTTAATCTTCTTGTCCGGTAGCATGTAGTCGTAACGGAACGTCGTATTGAAAATAACGTCACCCGGCGCAGGTATGATCTGGTGAAGTTGCGTGGGCTTTTTGCTCCAGAGGTTACTTAGCTTGTAGTCGTAGTGCAGACGCAGAAGCAGCGCATAGTTTCCGAAACTCCAGGCCACATCGGTGAGGTCGTCAGGATCATCCGCCCGGCCGGTCGGGATACGCAGGCCGCCGGTCATGGCGAAGGCCGAGCTCTCCTCGAGAAAAAACCGGTACTTCGCGCCGAGCTCGATGTCTCCAATCCCTTCCCCAGTCCAGGTTTCGATGGGGCCGAAGCCGAACTGGGAGGAAACGAGATTCTGGACATCGTTGGTGTCCATGGGTTGCCCGCCGGCTGAAATGGGAATGCAGCAGGCCCCCGTTGCGGGGTTCAAGCCCACGTTCGCATTTGTCGAACTGAAAGATGCATCGACATTGTTCTTGATCCAGTAGTAAGGGATGTGAAACCCCACCGAAAGCTTATCGGTGACGCCGTAGCTGTATCCCGCATCGAGGACGTCGATATCGTATTCGTAGGAGACGGCCACATCGCCGATGCTCGCGGTACCACCGACGAAGGGATCCAGTGGCTTCAGATTGGTTAATACATTGCTATCGAGGGCGGCATTGGTGAACGGGTGGGCAAGGTCCTCGCGGTCGCCGTCGGCGTTGTAGCGCTCGGTGGTGGGCAGGTAGTGGTAGAAATCTCCGAACACACGCGAGGTGCCGCGAGGCAGTACGGCGGCACTGTCGGCGTGCGTATGGGCAGGTGCGCTGGCCGCTATGACCGCCGCGACGATGCTCACCGTGAATGGACCAATTCCCCTGGTGTTTGTCATGGGCCGGTCGTTCGTTGTTATCGCGGACTACAAGAACATGTCCGCGATGGCTTCGGCAAGATAATAGCTCGGACCGGAGCGTAATTGTGATTTCAGTTCGACGGATTTCTGGAAATCCGCGTGGAACAGGCGTCGCTTGAGCATGTTCACCGCTTCCGGATGCGAAGTGGCGATGTTGACTTCTTTGTTAACCCGCAGACTGAGCTTATCCAGATTCGCCGAGCCGACCATTACCCAGTCGTCGATGATCGCCGCTTTGACGTGGGTCATCTGCGGATACATGTAGACCCGTATGCCGTTTTCCAGCATCGTGTTGATGGATTGAACGTTACTCATGTCCATCAACATTGCATCGCCTTTCTCGGCAATCACGAAACGGACATCGACGCCCCTGCGGCGGGCGGCGATGAGTTCGTACAATATGGCGTCATCTGAGAAGTAAGGGTTCTCGATGTAGATGTAGTTCTGCGCGCGACGAATTGCGGCCAGCTGTGCCTTATAGATTTGTGAATCCTGCGCCCGGGTGAACAGAACGCGGATGGGATACCCGTCTTCGGACTCGGGCGACTGCGCGTTGGCGAAGTATCGGAAGAATGCCGCGAGATCTCCGAACATTCCGCTCTTTGCCCAGGCGTCATCGGAATCCCTGGCAAGCTCCTGCACCACATCCCCCTTCACTTTGACCATCAAGTCATGCCAGTCGAAGCGGTACTCTCGACCGATGTTCATGCCGCCCACGAAGGCTACGTTGCGGTCGACGATGGTGACTTTCGTGTGGTCGCCCGAGAACCAGGGATTGGTCAGGGTTCGCACGCCCATTTGGGAGTCGGTACGCAAGTAGTCGGCGATGGATTCCGGTGGCTCGTGGGATGCCGGCATGCTGCTCGAGTCCGCCAACCCGCCGGTCAGCGTACCAATGCCGTCCATCAAGACTTTCACGTCGATCTCCATGGAACGCCGTTTCAGCAAATCGGCGATCTGGACGGCGAAGTCGTCGTTATCGAAGATGTAAGTGCGAAGGTGTATGGATTCGTTCGCGTTCTCGATGCTCTCGATCATCGTCGGGAAGTACTCGTCGCCGTCGATGAGAAACTCGAGGGAGCCCGTGGACGATGTGGAACCGGTGATTCGGTCGAGTTCGTGTTCCCACTCCTCGAGATTCATTCCCGGGCCGGTGGTGACCGGCGGCACCGGGGTTTTGCTCACCTGCGGAAGGTCGACCATGCTGATGACGGTTTGTCTTGCGAAGTCGGCCAGGGTGTTCTTAATGATAAATCCCAGGGAGCGCATCGTGGAGACCGGCCGCAGCAGCGGATCGGTGGTATAGGTCTTGAGCATGATGCCGAGCATCCCGGTGGTGCTGCTGACGTGGTGGGAAAATGACCCGTAATCCGAGGCGTTGGTCTCGGCGGGAACCAGGTACACGTCCCGTGTCAGTGTCCCGGCGTTCAGGTTCGGCCCCGGGAATTCGGGGTTGCCGGCCGCGGGATTCGGCGACGCGCAGGCCGACAGAGCCGCTAGCAGCAGGGCGCAGCAGGCTGCTCGGAAGGCTCGTGGGAATCCGTCAGATTTTTGTCGTTCGCCACTGGAAGCTCCCATGTCCGCATCCCCGAGGTTGTTGAAACACGGCCTCATGATTGCCGGCGGGGGCAAACAAACACCTGATGGAATGCTTACAGATTGCTTATTTTTTCCCCCATAAGGCCTGAACGAGGTCGAAATGATGGATAAAGGAAACCAAGCTGTAATCGTGAAGTCTGAAGGTGGAGTCCTGGAAAAACCGGCTTTCAGGCCATCAAGGAGCCGTGATCCCAAGGGAGGCTGAGATGCAGTTCAGAGTCGGAATCGTAGTGTGGTCAATCATTGCTGCCAGCGTCGTATTGACCGGTTGTGCTGGCAACGGTAGCTCCGGGGCTCAGAGCACTTTCATGCAAAGATGTACGGCAAACGCAAAGACGAAACAGGAGCGTAGCGATTGTGCCTGGAAGAACGCCGACCGGATGGCCAGCGGCAATTAGTTACCCCCGATTCGGACGGGTTCACTCCAGCGGTTTCAAATCGCCGAGCATTGTCGGAATCAGCTCGCTGACCGTGGGGTGTATCGGCATTGCCCGTTGAATGGTCGTGTAGGGTGCACCCGTGTACATGATGTCGAGAATGGAGTGAACGACCTCGTCGCCACCTATACCGAGCAGTGCCGCGCCCAGGATTTTCTTGCTTTCGGCGTCGATCAGCACCTTCATGAACCCCTGGGTTTCGCTACGTTCCCGTGCGCGCCCTACGCGCGCCATCATCATCTTGCCCACCAGCGCCTTGCGCCCGGTTGCGCGCACTTCGTTCTCGGTCATGCCGACCCTGCCCAGCGGCGGATCCACATACAAGCCGTAAGCCGTGATGCGGTCGCTCAGCTTGCGTGGATCGTTGTCGAATAAATTGGCGACGACGATCTCGTAATCGTTGTAGGAAGTGTGTGTGAAGGCCCCGCGTCCATTCACATCCCCGGTCGCCCAGACGCCGGGCACATTGGTGCGCAGTTGCTCGTCGACGACGATGAAGCTGCGTGCATCCATCGTGATTCCTGCTTCTTCCAGACCGAGATCATGGGTGTTCGGCCGGCGTCCCACGGCCAGCAGGATGTGGCTGCCGACGATCTCCGGCGCGCCACTGTCGCATTCGACCTGAACGGCGACGCCTTGCGCATGGCCGCTGACGCTCAGACATTGGGCATTGAGGCGGATCTCGATGCCCTCGTCCTCCAGTATCTCCTTGACGGCGGCGGATACATCCTCGTCGTCCCTGGCGATAAGCCGGTCGCCCATTTCCACCACCGTGACACGGCTGCCGAAACGGCGATACATCTGTGCAAACTCGAGGCCGATATAGCTGCCGCCGATAATAATCAGGTGTTCCGGGAGAAAGTCCATTTCCATGATGCTCGAGCTGGTCAGGTAATCCACATCACTGATACCCGCCATGTCGGGAACGAATGGCCTGGCCCCCACGTTGATAAAGACCTTCTCTGCCTCGAGCAGCGCATCGTCCACCCGCACGCTATGCGCGGATTCGAAGCGCCCATGACCGTGGAAGACGGTGCAGTTCTGCATGTTTTTCAGCCAGTTGGTGACGCCTTCATTGGATTGGCGGACGATGGCGTCTTTACGCGCCTTCACCTTTTTCATATCGACTTCGACGGGTCCGGCAATCGCGACACCGAAATCCGCACCCCGTCGCGCCATGTGCGCGGCGCGGGCGCTGGCGACCAGTGCCTTGGTGGGAATACAGCCGACGTTCACGCAAGTGCCACCGAACAGCTTGCGCTCGATTACGGCGGTCTTCATTCCTTCCTTTGTCAGCCGGGCGGCGAGTGCCGGTCCGGACTGACCGGTACCGATGACGATTGCGTCAAATTTCTGTGCCATGTCCGATCCCTCTCACATGTCGCTGTCGGTGTCTCGCGCATCACGCTCCACCTGGGCTTCGAGCCAGCCGACAAAGGCCTGCACCCGCGGCCGTTCGGCGCCTGCGTGGGTCGTCACGGCATAATACGCGTAGTCGGCGGGCCGGGAGGCCTTCAATGGCCGCACCAGACGGCCGGTTGCCAGGTGATCCCCCACCAGGGACGTGCGTCCGAGGCCAACCCCCTGGCCGCGCACGGCTGCCTCGGTGAGTAGGGTGGAGTTACCGAACTTGACGCCCCGGGTGGGATCGACGCCGCTGACCCCGGCATCCCGCAGCCAGCGCCGCCAGGTCATTGTCGATTCCTCGGGGCCGGTATTGATGTCGTGCAGGAGCGTGTGGTGGCGAAGATCGGAAAAGCGGCGAAGCGGGGACTGATTGAGCAGGGTGGGGGCGCAAACCGGAAAAATCTGCTCGCGCATGAGCAGGCTGGTTGCCAGCCCCGGATAGTCCCCCATGCCATAGGGCAGGCGGATGTCCACCTCGCCGGTGTTCAGATCCGGGGCTACTTCGTTGGTCAGCACGCAGACTTCAATGTCCGGATAGGCGCGCAGGAAGCTGTCCAGGCGCGGCACCAGCCACAGGGTCGCGAAGGAAGGCGCCGTGTTCACCGTGAGCTTACCGGCCAGTCCCCCGGCGCTCAGGCCGTCCACGGCGCGGGCGAAGTGTTCGAAGCCCCTGGTGAGCTGCGGCAGCAGCTGCCTGCCCGCCTCGGTGATTTCCAGGCCCCGGGGCAAGCGGCGGAAGAGTTGCACGTCGAGATGGGATTCCAGGGTCTTGATTTGATGGCTGACGGCCGCCGGGGTGACGTGCAGCTCGCCGGCGGCGCTGGTGAATCCTCCGCGTCTGGCGGCAACCTCGAAGGCGCGCAGGGCATTGAGGGGTGGTAGGCGCAGACTCATGGCGGAACTCTTATGGCTAAGTAAAACTAATGCATAGGCTAAGAATAATCCGTTTGTTAGTCAATACAGCTTAGGCGATCCTGCACCCGTCGAAAGCATATGGTCCTTGATCAACAGTGAATGGAGAACAGCCATGACCACCACAGCATTAAGAAATCGCCCCGCGCTCCGGTACACCACGCTGTCCACCGCGTTTGCCCGCACCCGGTCCACGTTCCGCCTGTGGAGTGAACGCGCCCGCCAGCGTACACACCTTTCTGAGTTGTCACCGGCGATGCTCGAAGACATCGGCGTCAGCGCCCCGGCTGCCCGTGCCGAGGCGAACAGGCCGTTCTGGCTCGGATAAACAGCACCGGCCCCTCCACTCCGGGGAGGGGCCACAAGCCACGAAGCGGGTATATCCTTTACAGCTTGGAGTGGGCGCACAATACTCAGCCCATGCCAGCGCCTAGCCCAGCGTTGCGGGCCGTGGCCCTTGTTGCGCTGACACTGATTCTATTTGCCGGCGAGATCGCCGCCGCCCGTGAAGTGGCGATGCCTCTGCGTTTCGATAACGCCCTGGTTGGAAAAGTCCTCGTCGATCAGATTTTCACCGGGCCGGACCAGTCCCTGGTCGCTTTCAAAGACGGTTCCGGGTGCAATTACCTGATCCTCACTGATCCCGTGTTGAGCGGCGTCGCCGGATTGCTGCGCATGCGCAGCGCCGCCAGGGGACGGGTGGCCACGGCCATCGGTAGCCGGTGCCTCGTGCTTCTCAATTGGACGGGTTTCGTCGAGACCGACCAGCAGGCGAGCCTCGACGGTGAACGTCCGAGGGTACGTTTCCGAACGGTGGATTCGCGGCTGCTCGACGAGGATGGGACGCCGGCGACCTTTACGAGTGCCATCTGGAGTTGGGTTTCGGATTACGTACATCCGCGCCTCGACACCCTGAGTGTCGATCTGCAAACGCCGCTGGCGGAAATTCAATCGTTGCTGCCTTTGATGTTAACGGCGGGTGACGCCGAGCGTACCCGCGGCATCATCGACTCGCTGGCGTTGACAGGGGTTACCGTGGAGGCCGAGGCGGTCACTCTCGGCGCCAGCATCGACATACCCCAAGTCACCCAACCGCCACCGCTTCCCGAGCCCGTGCTCACCGGCAGCGAACTCGCGCGCTGGCAACAGGCGTGGCAACAGTGGGACGCCTTTTTGACCTTTGTCATCAAGGCGTCGGCCAGGGATACGACCAGGGACGCCACCCGCAGTGCGCTCCTGGATGTGTTGCTATCGGCGCGCTACGACATCATAGAAATTCTTGCCACGACACCCCAGGGCCCCGACCCGGTGCCCGAGCTTTTTGTACGCACCTGGGACCGGCTGGCGCCGGTGCTGAGAGAAGTACAAACGGGATTGCCCGGTGAAACGGCGCTCCAGTACTTGAGCTTTATCGCCGCCGCGGACGCCCTCAAAGGAATTCAAAGCTTGGGCCCCGGCGCAGGGCTCGATCTCAGCGCCGATGGCCTGCGCCGCATGGCGCGGATCATCGCACCGGCATCTTCCAGCGATCCCCTTGCCCGGGACCTCGATGTCGATCCCGAGTTGCGTAGCCTGATGGGTTTCGGTCCGGCAATCGCGCCACCGCAAAGCGATGGCGGCGCTTGGTGGCTGGACCGTATTCTTCGTAAGGCCAACGCGAACCCTCGCATCGACCCGATGCTGGTGGTGACGCTCAATCGCTGGGTGCCGAATTACAAGAATGCGAAGGGTTACCTGCCGTTGGTGGAGGACCTGCTCGGGCAAACATCTGAATTGACCATGGCAAAGGGCAAGGTGCCGCCAAAGCACGCACAGTTGTTTCACGATCTGGTTCTCGCCACCGCCTGGAAAGAAAGCTGCTGGCGCCAGTTCGTGCGCAAGAAGGGAGAAGTCAAAACTATCGAATCGGTTACCGGGGCACTCGGCATGATGCAGGTGGACCCCAACGCCTGGCGGGGCTTCTACGACATCACGAACCTGAGCGAAGATATCGGTTACAACGCCCGCGCGGGTGCGGACATCCTCGCCCATTACCTCACCCACTACGCCATCAGAAAACGCGAGGATAAATTCGGTATCCCCGACGCCCTCGTGCGCGCTACCTATGCGGTCTACAACGGCGGCCCATCCCACCGGCGCCGCTATCGTCTGAAGAACACGAAGAAATCGTTGCGGGCAATCGATAAATCTTTTTACGAAAAATATCTGACCATCCAATCCGGAGACTCAAAGGCGCTGATGAGTTGCTACCTGGGCTGACTCGGCAACGGCTCCGACCTTTTGTACATTACCCACCGATTGGCCATAAAATAAGTCAAGACTGTTGACGGTCGGTACCGGGCACCTCTTGGGGGATGTCTTGCTCTAATTGGTGGTTGGGGGGTTGTTTGTTGGTTGAGTTTGACCATTATTTGCCGCTTGTCGGTTTTGGCTTGCAGAAAAGATGAGCTATGAGCGTCCCTACGACGGCCTCAAAGTCCTCGACTTCAGCCAGGGAGTTGCGGGTCCCTACTGTGGCTCGTTGATGGCGCTATACGGCGCCGACGTCATCAAGGTCGAACCTCCACAAGGCGATTGGGCGCGTAAGCTCGGGACCGACTACAACGGGCACTCGGTGCTCGATATGTGTGCGAATCGCGGCAAGCGCAGCATCTCTCTGGACATGAAACATGCCGAAGGTCGTGCGGTGGCGCGGGCGCTCGCGTGCGAGACCGATGTGCTCATCGAAGGATTTCGGCCCGGGGTCGCGGATCGCCTCGGTATTGGATACGACGAAATCAAACAGAGCAATCCGCGCGTTCTCTATCTTTCTGTGAGCGGATACGGACAGCGGGGCCCCATGCGTGAAGAGCCGTGTACCGACACGGTCATGCAGGCCTTCTCGGGGTTGATGTCCGTCAATCCGGGAAATGACGGCGCACCGCATCGGATCGGATTTCTGATCGTCGATATGGTCACGGGTCTTTATGCCTACCAGGCATTGGCGACGGCGCTGCATGGGCGGTCCGGGGCGAAGCAGGGCCGTCATATGGATGTCAGCTTGATGCAATCGGCCGCGGCTATTCAGGCGGCAAAGATTTCCGAGTACGCACTGGCAGGCGGTGAACCGCGGGTGCTCAATGCACCGGCGGGGACTTACCGTACCAGCGACGGTTGGATAGCCATTACGCTGGTCTCCCACGCGCACTGGGTGGCGATCTGCGAAGGACTCGAGCTACCGCAACTTCTCGATGATCCCCGTTTCGCCGATTTCGAGACACGCGCCGAGCATCTGCAGGCGCTGGTCGAGATACTCAACGACCGGTTGCCGCAACGAACCACATCGGAATGGAGTGCGCGCCTGGTCGAGGCCGGTGGGCTGTGCAATGCGATCCACGATTTTGGTGATTGGTTGAATCATTCGCAGGTGCAGGCGACTGATGCCGCGCCAACGGTTCAACAGCCGCGAGTGGGTGGGGTTCCCACATCGGCGATTCCGGGAATGATCCCCTTGGTTTCCGGCGACCCACGCCAGCTTGCACCGGCGGTTGGTGAGCACGGATCGGAGATCTTGCGCGAGTGCGGATACGATGACGCTGCGATCGACGCGTTGATCGCCAACGCAGCGCTGTTCGTCAACGAATAGGATGTAATAATAGTTCGAGCCCGCGAACTCAGTGGGGCCGGTCGCCGATATATTTGCCGTCCCGTAGTGCCGAGAAGAACTGCTGCACGTATGGATGATTGATCGCTTGTCCCGAGCCGTCCTCTTCGAGATTACGTTCGGCAACATAGGTTTCGATGGGGTTGTCGTGCACCAATACGTGGTACCACGGCTCGTCCTTGGGTGGACGGGAACGCGCGACGTCCTCGTACCATTCATCGCTACCTTGAAACTCCGGATCCACATCGACGATCACGCCGCGATAATCGAAGCGTTTATGGTGAATGATCTGGCCCGGGGAGAATTTGGCTTTAAAGGCGCTCATCGCGTGTCCCGTTTGTGAGCCGATCTCCATGATACTCCTAATGATCCCGACGGAACTACGGGAATTTTGCTGACGGTTTTTCCCGCGGGTTGTGTGCTAGGCTCGCAGGTCTCAGGGCGCTGGGCGGCCCAACAACACACCCATCGGATGCGCTTGGAACAGTACAACTACATTGGTGAAGCGTCGGGTCTCGGGTTGGGCGAAAGGATTTTCGCGTCCGCGGCCAAGGGAGGAGTGGATACCGTAAGAGACGGTGCTTATCGAGAGTTCGCAGCCAGCGGCGACGCTCAGGCCCTTTCCTGCAACCATAGCCTGAAGGCGTCGGCAGCAGATGTTGATGCTATTGTGCAACGCTGAGCTCTATGGCCCCGAGCCCCTGGGTCGCAAGCAGCTGTTGGTAGGCGCCGGCAAGTTACTCTGGATCGGTGAGCAGCTTCCGGTGCTCGACGATTCCCTGGCCGTCGAAGTTCGCGACCTGGGGGGGCAGCGCGTCATTCCCGGCATAATCGATGCTCACGCGCACATCACCGGCGGTGGCGGCGAGTCGGGCTACTCCTCGCGCATTCCACCAGTACCCCTGCATCGCTTCACCCGTGCCGGCGTAACTACCGTGATCGGTCTACTAGGCACCGATGATGTCACCCGTAACACGGCCTCGCTGGTTGCGGGCGCGCGAGGTCTGTGCGAGGAAGGGCTCACCGCCTATTGCCACACTGGCGGATACCATGTGCCGCCGATCACGTTAACCGGCAGTGTGCGTAGCGATATCGTGCATGTGGATCGCATCATCGGCGTTGGTGAAGTCGCTATCAGCGACCACCGCTCCAGCCAGCCGACACTGGACGAACTGCTGCGTATCGCCGGCGACGCCCACGTCGCCGGCATGATGACCGGAAAGGCCGGCATCGTTCACCTGCATCTTGGCGACGGTGAGCGTGGCCTCGAGCTCGTGTCCCAGGCCCTCGACAAGAGCGAGATCCCTGCACGGGTTTTCAACCCGACCCACGTCAATCGGCGCAGGGAATTATTCGAAGAAGCTCTGGTTCTCGCCGAGCGCGGTTGCACCGTGGACGTGACCGCCTATCCTGTTTGTGAAGGTGAAAAAGGTTGGTCCGCGCAGGCAGCCATCAGCCGCTATCTGGAGGCCGGGTTGCCCGACCAGCGTATTACCGTGAGTTCGGACGGCGGCGGTTGCCTGCCGTCATTCGATGCAGACGGCACGCTGTTGCACATGGATGTCGGATCCCCCGGCATTCTTGCCGATACCCTGGGCAAACTGCTGGACCGGGGTCTGGCCCTGGAGAGAATCTTGCCGGCTTTTACCAGTAACCCGGCGCGCTTGTTGCGCCTGCACGATAAGGGCACCATTGCTGTCGGCGCCGATGCCGATCTGGTGGTGCTCGGTGAAGATGCCTCGGTGCGCCATGTCATGGCCGGTGGACGCTGGCACGTGTTGGATGGTGAGGTCATGATCAAGCCCACGATTCAGGAGGCGAACGCTTGAGCGCTGGACAGTCATCCAAGGGCACCACCCGCGGCTACGTTGTTCCCATCGGTGGCGGTGAGAGCAGGCGGCGAAACCCGACAATTCTGCGTCGTTTCGTGGAAATCTGCGGGGACTCCGCGGCGCACATCGCGGTGATTCCGACGGCTTCGAAGCGTGCCGACACGGGTCCCCGCTACGAACGCGTGTTCCGTGATCTGGGCGCTGAAACCGCCACGGTTCTACCCTTCAAGTCGCGCTCGGAATGTTATGACGAGCGCAATCTGGCCGTGTTGGAGGAGGTTAGCGGCGTATTCATGACCGGCGGCAACCAGGTGCGCCTGTCCTCCATCATCGGCGACACGCCGGTGGCGACTAGGATTCGCACGCGCCATCTGGAGGGCCTGCATGTGGCTGGAACGTCCGCCGGCGCCGCCATCATGCCCGAGCACATGATCGCCGGCGGCGAGTCGGGATCCATACCGCGGGTCGACATGGTGGAAATGGCCCACGGACTCGGGCTTACGGATCGACTGGTGATCGATCAACATTTCCGTCAGCGCGAACGCCTCGGTCGTTTGCTGGCAGCGGTGGCCGCCAATCCGACTGCGGTGGGTATCGGGCTCGATGAGGATACCGGCGCCTTTATCGATGCCAACGACTTAATCGAAGTGGTCGGCAGTGGCGGCGTGACCGTGGTCGATCCCACGGACATGGAGCACGCAAACCTCGATGACGAAGACGATGACGCACCCATTAGCCTCATCGGTCTGCGCTTGCACTTTTTAATTGAGGGAGGCGCGTACGACATCACGACACGCACGCCGTATCTCTAATAACAAGCTCGACGGGGCGCCGTCGGGCAAGGACGTTGTCCATGAAAATTATAAAGACTTCGGTCTATGGGGGGCCTAATATTTATGCCCACTTTCCCGTCATCCGCCACCTGGTCGACCTGGGTCCGCTGGAGGAGTGGCCGACCCGGCGACTGGGCGACGGGTTCATCGACGGTCTTCTGGAAACCCTTCCTGGATTGCGCGAACACGGTTGCTCCTATGGTGAACCCGGTGGCTTTGTGCGCCGCATGCGCGAGGACGAGGGCACCTGGCTCGGTCATGTACTGGAGCATGTAAGCCTCGAGATGCAGTGTGTCGCCGGCTCCCAGGTGAGCTTCGGTAAGACCCGTTCGTCGGGCGAGCCCGGCCAGTACAACATGGTGTACCAGTACAAGGACGAGGAAGTGGGCCTCGAGGCCGGCCGCTTGTCGTTGGCGCTTTTGCATCATCTGTTGCCGGCGGAACTGCGGCCAGAGGATGCCTTGTCGGACGACTACGATTTTGCCAGCGAGCGCGACGACTTCATTCGTTACACCCAGCGCCGGGCGTTGGGTCCGAGCACGGCGTCCCTGGTCGAGGCGGCGGAAGCACACGAGATCCCCTGGATAAGATTGAACCGGCAGAGTTTGATTCAGTTCGGGCACGGCCGTTATCAGCGCCGTATCCAGGCGACGGTAACCGGCAACACGCGGCAGATCGCCGTGGATTTGGCATCCGATAAAGAGGAGGCGAATCGTATCCTCGCCGATCTCGGTTTGCCGGTACCCAGGCAATACGTGGCCTACGATGCCCGCCGCGCGGTGCGCGCGGCTGAGCGTATCGGCTATCCGGTGGTCGTCAAGCCACTGAATGCCAATCACGGGCGCGGCGTGTCAACGCATCTGGAAACGCCGAAAGAGGTCGAGGTCGCCTTTGAAAAGGCCCAGGAGCACCATCGTGCCGTCATCATCGAGAGCTTCATCCAGGGGCTCGACCACCGCCTGCTGGTGGTCGACGGCGAGCTGGTGGCGGCGGCCAAGCGCGTGCCGGGCCACGTGGTGGGTGACGGTAAGAGCAGCATCGAAGCCCTGGTGGACAAGGTGAACGAGGATCCGCGCCGCGGCGTCGGTCATGAAAAGGTGTTGACGCGCCTCGAGTTCGACCACCAGGCGGAGCGCTTGCTGGTGGAGTTGGGATACACCCGGGAAACGGTGCCTGCGCAGGGCGAGGTCGTGTACCTGCGCAATACCGCCAATCTTTCCACCGGAGGTACCGCCATTGATGTCACCGACATAATCCATCCGGATAATCTGGACATGGCGGTGCGCGCCATCAAAGCCATCGATCTGGACGTGGGCGGGGTAGATTTTCTCACTACCGACATCTCCAAGTCCTATCGCGAAACACGGGGAGCCATCTGCGAAGTCAACGCAGGTCCCGGTTTTCGTATGCACGTGGCGCCCAGTGAAGGTACGCCGCGGGATGTCGCCGGGCCGGTGATCGATATGCTGTTTCCGCCCGGCACGCCCACACGTATTCCCATCGCCGCCATCACCGGCACCAATGGCAAAACCACGACCTCGCGCATGCTCGCCCATATACTGAAGCTGGCCGGCCACACGGTGGGCTTAACCAGCACCGATGGCGTGTACATCGATGGGCGCTTGAGTGTCGAAGGTGATATGACCGGACCCACCTCTGCACAAATGGTGCTGCGCGATCCCACCGTCGACGCTGCGGTGCTCGAGACCGCCCGCGGCGGGTTGCTGCGCCGAGGTCTGGGCTATCGCGAGAGCAATGTTTCCGCGTGTCTCAACGTGAGCGCCGATCATCTGGGCCTGCGCGGCATCGACACAGTGGAGCAACTGGCGGAGGTGAAGCGCGTGGTCGTGGAAATTGCCACCGACCTGGCGGCCTTGAACGCAGACGATCCTCTTTGTCTCAAGATGGCGGACTACACGGAGGCCAGGCAGCTCTGTTATGTCACCATGAATCCTGCCCATCCGCTGGTGAAGGAACACATTCGCGCGAACGGGATCGCGGTGGTATTGGAGCAGGGCATGAACGGTCAGATGATTACGCTCTATGACAGTAACGGCCATCACATCCCGGTCGTCTGGACGCATCTGATCCCGGCGACACTGGAGGGCCGCGCCCTGCACAATGTGCAAAACGCCATGTTCGCTGTCGCCCTGGCCCACGGCCTGGACATCGACATGGAGAACATACGTCATGGGTTGCGCACCTTTGACAGCACCTTCTTCCAGGCGCCAGGGCGCATGAACATCTACAACGAACATCCCTTCAGGGTGATCCTCGATTACGCCCACAACACTGCCGCCGTGCGGGCGATCTGTCAGGTGGTCGAGCGGCTCGGCGCCGATGGGAAAAAGCACATCGTGCTGTCTGCTCCCGGCGACCGCCGCGACGAGGATATCGCCGAAATCGCGCGCATCGTCGCCGGGCAGTTCGACCACTACGTGTGCCGGCGCGACGACAACCCCCGTGGGCGAGGCCCCGCGGAACTGCCTGAAATGTTACAGCGCGTGCTTTTGGATAGCGGTGTCCCCGAGGCGCAAATCGAAGTCGTTCCTGACGAACAGGCAGCAAATCTCGCCGCCCTGGAATCTGCCGCCCCCGGCGACCTGGTGTTGATACTGGGGGACAACATCAAACGCACCTGGAAGCAGATCATCTACTTCAACGCCGGCGAGCGCGAGGCGTCCGAGGGTGAGCAGCCGCCGCCCGCCGTCGCCCTCGCGCCGGAGCATGCTGAAGAGTTCCAGCTGGACGCAGACATGGAACTCATACGCGACGGACGCGGTGTGAGGATCGCGCGGGAAGCCGAGGACTGAGCCCGGTGGAGTGCCTCGACTCGCGCCGCCTCACGGGTGCGAATGTGATCATGGGTCGCGCGGGCGCGGTGATCGACATGCGCTTCGGGGATACGGATGCCGAAGCGTTCATCGGCGAATGGCGGCAACAAGTGAAACGCATGCTCGATGCCGTTGGCTGGGGCACTGAGCAGATCTGCGTGCGCCGTTATGCCGACGGCGCCAGCCTCGCTATTACCGCGCCCATCGACGCGTTGTACGCGGCGACCGACATCAACGATTGGGCGTGGCAGGCCACCCGCAGCATTCTCGAAAACGGTGATGGCCCCGCAATCGACGATGGCGCTGCGGGCTTACGTGAAACTATTGCGGATGAGCAGAATCCGGCGTTGGCGGCACTGTATGCGGATGCCCATCATCGCCGCCTGGCCTGTCTGGTGGACGATGAGTTCCTGTCCATCGGACTTGGAAAGGGCAGTCAAACATGGCCGGTGGACGATCTCCCATCGCCGGGACAGGTGGACTGGGCGTCTCTGCACAGGATCCCGGTGGCTTTGATTACAGGCACCAACGGTAAGACCACATCGGTGCGCATGACCGCCGCCATGGTGCGCGCGGCCGGCCGCGTGGCGGGTATTTGCTCGACGGATTGGATCGCGGTGGACGACACGATCATCGACCGCGGTGACTACTCGGGGCCCGGTGGCGCGCGTGCGGTGCTGCGCGACCGCCGAGTCGAGGTCGCCATTCTGGAGACAGCGCGGGGTGGCTTGTTGCGCCGCGGCCTTGCGTTGGACTACGCCCAAGCGGTCCTCATCACCAACATTGCCGAGGATCATCTCGGAGAGTTTGCGCTGCACGATTTGCGCGAGCTGGCGGATCTGAAATGGGTGGTCACCAAGGCATTGGACGCGACCGGCCGGCTGGTACTGAATGCCGGCGATCCCTTGCTGAGCGAGTACGCCCGTGACAGCAATGCCCGCATCACCTGGTTTTCGCCAGACGCGAACACCATGGGGTTGCACGAGCATCTACCCGGGAGTGGCGACACTTTCACGCTCGAGGATGGCGAGATAGTTTACTGGTCCGGGGATCGCCGACAGGCGTTACTGCCGGTCGCCGAGATTCCAATGACCCTTGGCGGTGCCGCCACCCACAACGTGAGCAATGCCCTGGGTGCGGCGGCTCTGGCCGCTGCGCTGGGCATTCCCCTGGAGGCTGTCGCGCAGGGCTTGCGCAATGCGCGCAGAGAGGATCATCCCGGGCGTCTGAATGTCTTCGAATTCGACGGCGTGAAAGCGATAGTCGACTTCGCCCACAATCCCCACGGCATGCAGGCCTTGTTTGATACCGGCAGCAACCTGGACGCCAAGCGCCGTCTCGTGCTGATCGGTCAGGCGGGGGATCGTTCGGATCAGTCCATCAATGAGCTTGCCGATGCCGCCTGGGCCATGCAGCCGGACCGGATCATCATCAAGGAAATGGGGCGTTACGCCCGGGGACGCGAACTTGGTGAAGTACCCGGGATACTCCGGCGCCGATTTCTACAGTTGGGTGCTCGCGCCGAAATTCTCAGCTACCAGGAGCACGAGCTGGATGCTGTTCGCGAGGCGGTCCAGTGGTCGCGTAACGGCGATGTACTGATACTTCTCATCCACGAGGACGTGGACGGCGTCACCAGGTATTTAGACAATCGTTCTCGATAGTGGAGGTGTGATCATGTCGGAGAAAACCAAATCGCGGGTCATGGGCATTAATCATGTGGCCCTCGAAGTCGGCGACATCGAAGAGGCGCTGGCGTTCTACGGAGAATTCTTGATTTTCGAGCTGCGCAGTCAAAGCGAGAACATGGCCTTCATGGATCTTGGCGATCAGTTCCTGGCGCTGTCGAAGGGCCGCCGCCA
>JAACFO010000081.1 GCA_009937425.1 Gammaproteobacteria bacterium | reverse complement strand
CCTCGTACACGGCGATTCGGTCATTTTCGATGGTCCCGAAGCCGGTGTTGCCGGCATGTACGAAGCGAATCCAGTGCGCCATTGTGCCCCCGGTTGACATTCTTTCAGCGAATTAGCGGCACGCTTAACTAGGAATAGACCGTGCCGAAAGGTGTTTTGTTACAAGTTCTTATGGTGGCCGCTTTTGCTTGGACTGTGGGCCGGATTCATTGCAGTATACGTCCATGGGCTCGAAGCCAAAAGTCGTGGTTACGCGCAAATTGCCCGAAGCCGTGCAGGCGCGCCTGCGCCGCGACTACGACCCGCACTTCAACGCCGACGATCATGTTTATTCCACCGATGAGTTGATGGCACTGGCCGATGGCGCCGATGCCCTGATGCCCTGTCATTCCGAACAGCTGTCCGGCGCGGTAATTGCGCGCTTGCCGGACTCGGTTAAAGCCATCGCCAACTTTTCCGTCGGCGTGGATCACGTGGATTTGGACGCGGCGAGGTCCAGGGGGATCATCGTCACCAACACCCCGGATGTGCTCAGCGACGCCACCGCCGAGATCGCCCTGTTACTGATGCTGGGCGCCGCCCGGCGAGCCGCGGAGGGAGACCGCCTGATCCGCGCCCGGCAGTGGCGCCTGTGGAGCCCGGCCTTCATGGTGGGCACGCAGATAACAGGAAAAACCCTGGGAATCATCGGCATGGGTCGCGTGGGCCAGGTGACGGCCCAGCGCGCTCGCGGATTCGATATGGCGATTCATTACCATAATCGCAGGCGCGTGCCCGCCGAGATCGAGCAGGGCGCCGTCTACCATGAGAGTGTCGAGGCCCTCATGGGCGCCTGCGATGTGCTCTCCCTGCATTGTCCGGCGACCCCGGAAACCCGCGATCTCATCAACGCCGAGCGCATCGAGTGGCTTCGCCCCGGGGTGATTCTGGTCAACACCGCCCGCGGATCCCTGATTGACGACCAGGCGCTGCAGGCGGCGCTTCGCTCGGGCCGGGTGGCGGCGGCCGGTCTCGACGTCTACAACGACGAGCCGGATATTCACCCGGGCTACCGCGAACTCGATAACACCTTCCTGCTGCCGCATATCGGCAGCGCCACCCGGGAGACCCGGGATGCCATGGGTTTCCGGGCCCTGGACAATCTGGACGCGATTTTTGCCGGCCGCGAGCCCGGGGATCGCGTGGCATGAGCATTCCGCGGCGCTGTACATGGGCGGTAAGCCTCTTTACACTTCTGGTATACCGCATACAAGAATCCGTCGAGCCGCGCTCGAAGTATGGCCGAGACGGGCAGCACCGGGGGGTATCCGCACCGCCCCGTCGCTGTATAAGCGAGTGACAACAAATGCTTACCATCCGAAGCGGTCGCCGAGGGGCAGCACTCAAATAGCGGATCTACGGCCGACCGGGCGGGTGTGTTCGGCGGCGATTACATGGGGTCCACAGGTATCGTGATGGCCCGGTGCATTCCACGTTAATCCTGTAAGGAGGAGTTGAAATGACGAAGAAAAACGTTAGTGATGACGTAACGGCCAAGCCCAAATCCAGCCGCCGCAAGTTCCTGAAGGCGGGTGCCGTGGGCGCCACCGGCGCAGTCGCTGCCGGTTTCCCGATGATCTCTCATGCCAAAACCACGGTCCTGAAGATGCAGGCTGCCTGGGGTGGCGGTATTTTCCTGGAGAACGCCAAGTCCTACGTCGACCGGGTTAACTCCATGGCCGGCAAAGACCTGAAAATCGACCTCCTGGCCGTCAACGCGGTGGTCAAGACCAGTCAGATGCAGGATGCCGTACACCGCGGTGTGTTGGATGCGGCCCATTACGTGCCCGCCTACTGGTATTCGAAGTCCACAGCCGCTTCCCTGTTCGGCACTGGTCCCTGTTTTGGCTGGTCGAGCCAAGAGGTGCTTGGCTGGGTCTACTACGGCGGTGGTCAGGAGCTGTTCGATGAGCTCATGGGCAGCCTCGGTCTGAATGTGGTCAGCTTCTTCAACAGCCCCATGCCGGCGCAGCCACTGGGTTGGTTCAAAGAGCAGATCAAGGGCAGCTCGCAGATGAACGGTCTCAAGTATCGGACCGTCGGACTGGCGGCGGACGTGATGCTGGAAATGGGCATGTCGGTGGTTCAGCTGCCCGGTGGCGAGATCCAACCGGCCATGAAGTCCGGTCTCATCGACGCGGCCGAGTTCAACAATCCGACCTCGGATCGTGACTTCGGTATGCAGGATGTCTCCAAGCATTATCATCTGGCGAGCTTCCATCAGTCCCAGGAGTTCTTCGAGGTCACCTTCAACAAGAAGAAGTACAACGCTCTGCCGGCCGAGTTGCAGGCGGTGTTGAAATACGCTTCCGAGGCTGAGAACTCGAACTTCTACTGGCACAACACCAAGCGTTACGCGGAAGATCTGGTCAAGCTGCGAGGGCAGGGCGTCAACGTTTACCGTACGCCGGACTCGATCATGAAGGAGCAGCTCACAGCGTGGGATAAGGTGCTCAAGAGGATGTCCGCTAAAGATCCGTTCTTCGCGAAGGTGGTCAAGTCTCAAAAGGCGTATGCGAAAGAGGTGATGAACTACCTGAACCTCAATCAGCCCGATTACAAGCTCGCCTATAAGCACTACTTCGGGTAAACAAGACGCACTTGTGCTGAAAGCATGGACGGGGGTCGAATTTCGGCCCCCGTCTCGTATGCCTGGAAGCTCTGGAGGTTCCTTTGGTCCCGACTATCTACGCGATTGAGAGCTTCAGCATCTGGGTCGGACGCGCTTTTGGATGGTGCATCCTCATCCTGACCTTTTCTGTTTCCTACGAAGTCTTCATGCGTTACGTGCTGAACGCGCCGACGGTCTGGGTCTTCGACATGATGGTTCAGATGTACGGGGCGCTGTTCCTGATGGCCGGACCCTACGCACTGGCTCAGGACACCCACGTGCGTGGTGACGTGATCTACCGGCTGCTGCCGGTGAGGTGGCAGGCGCGAATCGATTTTACCCTGTACCTGTTGTTTCTCTTTCCGGGCATGCTGGCGTTGTTCTGGTTCGGCGCAGAGATCGCGGCGGATTCCTGGCGATACAAAGAAGTGAGCTGGAACAGCCCGGCGCGTATCCAGATCTATTTTTTCAAGACCCTCATTCCGGTGGCCGGGGCGCTCATGTTCCTGCAGGGCATCGCCGAACTGCTGCGCTGCTGGAAAGCGATGAAGGAAGGCGTGTGGCTCGAGCGTACCGATGACATCCACGAAACCGAGGAGACGTTGATGGCGCAGATCCATCTCCCGGAAACTCACGCGCCGACGGAGACGACGGCTCCCCGCGCTGAGCAGTAGCCATGACCAATCCTCAAGTCGCGATCTTCATGCTGTCGTTGTTCATCGTCCTGGTGCTGTTCGGGTTCCCCATCGCGTTGACCCTGCTGGCGATGGGCGTCGGCTTCGGCTACTACGCCTACTATCAGGCCGGTTCGGTGGAGACCATCGCCGATGCGTTGAACAACCAGGTGTTCTACCTGTTGAATCAAACCGCCTACTCGGTGATGGAAAACGACACCCTGGTCGCGATCCCGCTATTCCTGTTCATGGGATACGTGGTGGAGCGCGCCAATATCGTCAATCGGTTGTTCTTTTCGTTGCAGATGGCGGCCAGGAATCTGCCCGGCTCCATGGCGGTCGCCGCACTCATCACCTGCGCGGTGTTCTCCACCGCCTCGGGAATCGTCGGGGCCGTGGTCACCCTGATGGGCCTGCTCGCCTTCCCGGCCATGGCGGCGGCGGACTACAACAAGAAGTTCGCATCCGGAGTCATCTGCGCCGGCGGCACCTTGGGCATCCTGATCCCACCGTCGATCATGTTGATCGTGTATGCCGCCATCGCCGAGATGTCGCCGCTGCGCCTGTACGCGGCGGCCATGTTTCCGGGCCTGATGCTGGCCGGGTTCTACATTTTGTACGTGTTGATCAGGGCCGGACTGAATCCATCAATCGCGCCAACGCCGAAAATGGAGCACCCGCCATCGCGCCGGGAGGTTTATCTGGATCTGGTGAAATCATTCGTCCCTCTGACCGTTCTGATCATGCTGGTGCTGGGCTCGATACTCGGCGGTCTGGCAACCCCCGCCGAGGCTGCCGCCATGGGCGCACTGGGTGGTCTGGTCCTGGCACTCATTTATGGTGCCTTGACCTGGCGTAAGGTGAAGGAGTCGGTGTACCTGACCGCGAAGACCACCGCGATGGTCTGCTGGATGTTCGTCGGCTCATGGATTTTCGCGGCCGTGTTCTCCTATCTCGGCGGTCACACCGTCATCGAGCACTGGGTGGTCGCCATGGACCTGGAAACCTGGCAGTTCCTGGTCATGGTGCAGCTGATCATTTTCGTGCTCGGCTGGCCCCTGGAGTGGTCGGAGATCCTGATCATTTTCGTGCCGATCTTTCTGCCGATGCTGGCGATCTTCGACGTCAATCCTTACTTTTTCGCCATGCTGGTCGCGTTGAACCTGCAGACCTCCTTCCTCACCCCGCCCATGGCCATGTCGGCCTATTACCTCAAGGGTGTTCTCGGACCCCAGGTCGAGTTGATGGATATTTTCAAAGGCATCATGCCTTATCTCGCCATCGTCATTTTCACCATGGTGCTGATGTATCAGTTCCCGGGGATCGCCTTGTGGCTGCCCGATTACCTGTTTGGCGAGTACGTTCCGTAGGCCCAGGCCCGTAGGTGATAACGCAACCATGAGTGCTCTATGGGAGCTCACCGCCATCGAGGCAGCAGGCCAGATCCGCGCCGGCATCATCAGCTCCTGTGACCTGGTTTCCGCCTGCATCGCGCGCATTGCCGAGACCGATGGCGACATAGGCGCCTGGCGCCACTTCGACGCGGACAAGGCGTTGGCGGACGCGGCCGCCCGCGATGAGCTGCGTCGCCACGGCGGCGCACTGGGGGTGCTGCACGGTATACCGGTCGGTGTGAAGGACATCATCGACACCAACGATATGCCCACCGAGCTGGGCAGCCCCATTCATCGCGGCAGAGCACCCCGGGCGAATGCAGCCGTCGTCGACAAGCTGCTGGAAGCGGGCGCGGTAATCATGGGCAAGACGGCGACCACCGAGTTCGCTTTCCTGCACGCCACCGACACGTCCAACCCGCACAACCCGGCACATTCACCCGGCGGTTCGTCCAGTGGTTCGGCGGCCGCCGTCGCCGCCGGCCAGGTGCCCCTCGCCGTTGGCAGCCAGACCAATGGTTCGACCATCCGCCCGGCGTCGTTCTGCGGCGTGTTCGGCTTCAAGCCGACCCGGGGCATGATTTCCCGTCGCGGTGTGCTCGAAACGTCCCGAACCCTCGACCAGGTCGGCGTCTTCGCCAGGAGCCTCGAAGACGCCGCATTGCTGAGCGATGCCCTGAGCGGATACGACCCGGCGGATTGCATGAGTTTTCTGCGCGCGCGACCCAGCGCCCTGGCGGGCGCCCGTGACGAGCCTCCCGTGGAGCCGCTTCTGGTGTGGTTCGAGCTGCCCTTTGCCGACCGCTTGACACCGGCGAGCCGCGCCGGGCTGGACGAGGTCCTGGAGTCCCTCGGTGCCCGGGTGGAGAAGTTTCCGTCGCCGAGTTCCTTCGCCGGTGTCGTTCATCACCAGCAGGTGATCCATGAGTATGAGATGGCCCGTGCACTGCAAGCGGAGGTGGATAATCATTGGGACGCGATCAGTGAATCATTGCAGCCCGCCCTGCAGCGCGGCTTGGCGCGCAGCGACGACGAATACGCCGAGGCGCTGGCAACGGTGCAGAGCATGGCGGCCTTCTACACGGAAGTATTCAACGAATATGACGCCATCGTCGCCCCCAGCGCACCGGGCGAAGCGCCGTTGAAGAGCACCGGCACCGGCGACCCGATATTCTCGACCCTTTGGACCTTCAGCGGCTTGCCGGCGTTGACTTTACCGTTGCTGGTTGGTGAGACCGGCCTGCCGGTTGGGGTGCAGCTGGTGGGTGCCTGCGAAGGAGACGACAAACTGCTCAGAACTGCCGCCTGGTTTCTGCGCCACGTGGATGCAGCCGCGGATGAGTTCTGCGATGATGAGGTGCAGAGGGCCGAATCATGAGGACACCAAAACGAGTCAGAATGGTCACCGGGTTCATCGCCACGGTGTCCGTCATCGCCTTCATCACCGGCCTGGCCTGGAGTATTTCGACCGGGTTCGCGGGATTCTGGGGTGGTCTGCCATTCTGGATCATCTCCATCACCGTGCTGGGTATGCTGGTATACGACTATTGGGACTCCTGCATTCGGGAAAAAACAACGGCACGTCCTGATAACCCGGACTGAATCAGCCAATAGACACCCGCGCCTGGCCCCCATCTCGCCCCTGCTCGTGGCCGAGTTACCCGATGTCGTCGTTTACGTGGAGGCCGAGATGCCGAGACTGGCTGCAAATCTTACTTATCTTTTTACCGAGCTGGATTTTCTGGATCGATTTGCAGCCGCCGCCGATGCCGGCTTTCGCGGTGTGGAGTACCAGTTACCCTACGACCATGACAAGCAGGCCATAGCCGAGCAACTGGGCGAGCACGGTCTGCATATGGTTCTCATGAATCTGCCGTCCGGTGACATGCAGGCCGGGGATGCGGGAATCGCCTGCGATCCGAATCGGACCCGGGAGTTTCGGGATGGTGTGGAGGAGGGCATTGATTATGCCCGGGCCCTGGCCTGTCCGCAGTTGAACTGTCTTGCAGGCATCGCACCACAGGGTGTCGACCCCGGGCGTCTGTTCGATACTTTTGTCGAGAATCTGCGGTTTGCGTCAGAACGCTTCGCGAGTGCCGGATTGCGTCTGTTGATCGAACCTATCAACACCCGCGATCGCCCCGGTTTTTATTTATCGCGCTCCACCCAGGCCATGGAAGTTATTGACGCTGTGGGTGCAGATAATCTGTTCTTGCAGTTCGATGTCTACCACACTCAGATCATGCAGGGCGACATCGTGAAGAATTTCGAAGCTCACCAGGAGCGGATCTGTCACATACAGATCGCGGACAACCCCGGCCGTCACGAGCCCGGCACCGGCGAGATAAATTTTTCCTTCGTGCTCGCCGCCATCGATGCAATGGGCTACGAGGGCTGGGTGAGCTGTGAATACGCGCCGAGTACCAATACCCTGGAATCCCTCGGCTGGGCACGGGGCTATCTTGCCCAGAGCTGAATTTTTCGGTATGCGTTTACCCGGTTACGCTCTCCATATAGTGCTCATGAGCGTCCTGCTCCTGGGCGCCTGTGCAGAGGATGAGTCCGATGGCCTGCGTTTCGGCCTGTCGGCCGATCCCGTGACCCTGGATCCCCGATTTGCCACCGATGCGGCGTCGGCCCGCATCAATCGCCTTTTGTATGCGCAGTTGGTGGGCTTCGACGAGCGCTTTCAGCCTGTTCCGTTCCTGGCGAGTTGGGAAATCGTTAATCCGCGGCTGTATCGTTTCACCCTGGGAGACGCCATGCGCCGGTTTCACGACGGTGGGCTGCTCGGGGCGCGGGACGTCAAGGCGACCTACGATTCGGTGTTGGATCCGGCAACCGGGTCGCCCCATCGCGCTGGTCTCGACATGATCGAAAGCATTTCGGTTCGCGATGAGCGCACCGTGGATTTCAATCTGGTGAGGCCCGACGCACTGTTCCCCGGCCGATTGGTCATAGGTATTTTGCCGGCGACGAAGATTGCCAGTGAGCACCCGTTCAACCGCGCCGCCATCGGAAGCGGAAAGTTCGAATTCGTTGACTGGCGGGCGGACGGTAACCTGGGCATACGGCGCCTCCTCGACGGGCAGATGGTGGAGTTTGTACGCGTGCCCCAGCCTACGGTGCGCGTGTTGAAGCTTCTACGCGGCGAGCTCGACATGCTGCAGGGCGATCTTCCCACCGAACTGGTTCAATGGTTGCAGGAGAGGGGCGACGTGCGCGTGCAAAAGCAGCGTGGCACGAACTTCGCGTATCTCGGCTTCAATTTGGAAGATTCGGTTGTTGGTGAGCTGCGCGTGCGCAAAGCAATCGCCCACGCCATCGACCGGGAGGCGATTATCCATTTCGTCATGGGCGGTGCGGCAAGGCCCGCAAGCGCAATTCTCACCCCGGATCACTGGGCAGGAAATCCGCAGCTCAAAGCCCTGTCATACGATCCTGAGCGCGCGATCGCGCTTCTACGGGAGCTGGGTTACGGACCCGGGAATCCCGTGCGCATCGTTTACAAGACATCCAGCGATCCCTTTCGGGTGCGCCTTGCGACTATCCTGCAGGAGCAACTGGGGCGTGTCGGGATCCAGGTCGACTTGAGAAGCTATGATTGGGGAACCTTTTATGCCGACGTCAAGGCGGGCAGATTCCAGATGTACAGCCTCGCCTGGGTCGGAATCAAGATGCCGGATATCTTCAAGTACGCTCTGCACAGCACATCCGTACCGCCGTCCGGCGCCAATCGGGGACGATTCTCGAGCAAGGTTGCGGACAAGTTGATGGATCAGGCGGAGAACGCGGATTCTTTGACCGAGCAGGCCGGCTACTATCGACAGCTGCAGAAATACTTGCTCGAGGAGCTTCCTTACGTGCCTTTGTGGTACGAGGACTATGTTTTCGCGTCGCGGGATGACATCGTCGGGTACAGTCTGGGCCAAGACGGCAACTACGACGGTTTAGTCAAGGTGCATCGCGACGCTACGCGACCCTGAACAATCGAAAGTGAGCAGTCCGCAAACACTTCGCCTCATCATCAATATTGGTGAGCAGCGGCTTCGCCTTTCAGGCGGCGACGAAATTCTCATGGACGTTCTCGTGTCGACCGGGTCCAATGGCCCCGGTGAACGCATGGGAAGCGAATGCACTCCCCGAGGACGGCACATCGTGCGCGCCAAGATCGGCGACGGCGCACCTCCAGGCAGTATTTTTGTTGGCCGGCGCCCAACGGGAGAGCGCTATCATCCACGCTTGCGCGCCCAGTACCCGGATCGGGACTGGATCCTCACTCGCATCCTCTGGCTGAGCGGCCTCGAGCCGGGACGCAACCGCCTTGGGGAGGTCGATACCATGCGCCGTTTCATCTACATCCACGGATGTCCCGACGATGTTGTTCTCGGTACCCCCGGATCCCATGGATGCATCCGCATGAGCAACGCCGACGTCATCGATCTATACGATCGGGTGCCCACCGGCACGCCGGTTCTGCTCGAATAGGTGGGCTGGGGGACAGATTTCAAATCTGTCCCCGTCTCTCCCGGGCTTTTCGACCTACTGTTGCATGCGTTGCTGAGCTCGGACCAGGTAATCCATCAGCTCCAAATCTCTCTCCTTCAGTCCCAATGCCTGACGTACCCACGCTTCCGCCACGCGGATGAGTGCACCATAGTCCAGAGGGGATGCGGCCTGGATAGCGCCGCGCAGCCCCTGAGCGGCGTGAAACAGCCGGTGACGCTTCTTGATGTACTGCATCACGGCTTTTTCACCCTCACCGGGCTCGGCAAGAACATCCACCAAACCCATCTGGTACAGCTCCTCGGCGCCGTAGGTACGCCCGCTCAGGATCAGCTCTTCGGCTCTTGCCGGCGTCAGTCGTCGTGTCAGCAGTTGATAGGCCCCCATGCCTGGAAACATATTGAACATCACCTCGGGAAGCCCGAGCTTGCTCTGTTTTTCCGCCACCACCACGTTGGCGGCCAGGGCGGCTTCGAATCCGCCCCCCAGCGCCTGTCCCTGAATCAGGGATATGGTGACCACCGGAAGCTTGTAGTTGACGGCGTTGGTGTAGACCAGATCGATGCACGCACAGGCGTATCGGAGCAGGGCGTCGCCGTCCTGGTTGCGGATCAGTTTCCGAAACAGGGCCAGATCACCCCCCAGGCTGAAGACGCCCGGAATGCGGGAAGTGAGGATCTGGTACCGAAGCCGGTCCTCCCGGCCGCTGTCCAGCTCATCCCGTACCCGGTTTTCCACCCGCACCTGGCCCTGGCGAAGGGCCGCAACCAGCTCCGGGGTGAAGTTCTTCGGGCCGTCGGGCCGCAGTTTGGCCCAGAAGGCGCCGAACTCCGGGTCGTAATCGACCTCGTAGTAGGCTTCGAAGGCGTCTTCCCGCTCCCGGACCAGGGGATGCGCGCCAGGGCGCAGGTCGGGAATCGAGGCCAGGGAATTAGCAAACTTCGGACTCGATAGGATCGTGTTTTCAGGTAGTAGCTCCATCCTCGTCTGTTGCAGTAAGTTTCTCATTGTTGCCTCCGCTGATTAGTTGTTTTCGCGTTGTTCTCGACATTGGTTGAATCCGTCTCGTGGATTTACGAGTCAGACCGGGGTCTGCCAACCTTGGAGCAATATTCCTTCCTTTTGGCCTCTTGTGCATTGATTTGGCAGTAATTCTATGTAACAAAGTGTAACCGTCGCCGGGGATCATCCGGGCCGGCATTTACCAATGGTGGCTCGGTACGTAGTATTGTTGCCCGCCCGGTGGCGGGCATCGGATTCGCTGTCGAGTGACGTTCAGGGGTCAATAAGAAATGGTGTCAAGCAACGATCAGTCAAGTGTCGAGTCGCGTGTCCTTTCGGTCGCGCAGGAAGTTCTCGCCATCGAGGGTGAACCACCGGCGCTCGATTCATCCCTGATCGAGGACCTGGGCGCGGATTCTCTTGACCTTCTGTCTTTGTTCATGGCCCTGGAGGACGAGTTTGGCGGCACCATATCCGAGGAAGACACAGACGGCCTGGACACGCTTCGAGACATCGTCGATTGCATCTCGGGCAGGCTGGGAGCGAACGCCGTCGCGAGTCAGTGACAAATGGGCGTAAATCGTCGTGTCGTTGTCACCGGTCTCGGTATCGTCAGTTCGATTGGATCGGACCCGGTTCTTTTCTGGAACAACTGCCTGGAGGGGAAGAGCAGAGTTGCTCCGATACCAGAGCACTGGCGCCATTACGCCGATTACCATTCTTCCATCTGGGCGACCCTCGATCCCCTCGAACCGGATAAGCTCGGGCTGACGCGGGTCGAAGTCGCACAAAACGATCCAGCCTCTTTGATTGCAGGCAACGCGGCCCGCCAGGCGCTGACTAATGGAGGCCTGCAGCTCGAAGTCTTCAACAAGCGAGCAAATTCCTATCGGCTTACGGATGTGGACGCCAACCGTGTGGGCGTTTACATGGGAACCGGAATCGGCGGAGCCAACAGCTTTCTCGACAACTACTCGGTTCAGATGCTGGGCAAGCAAAAGCTGAAGCTCGGCGAGGTTTTCTCGAAGTTATCCGAAGACGACGATGCCCGTGCCGCCATTGGCGCCATTATCGAGCTGTCCTACCATGGTCGTCGATTCAATCCCTTCGTTGTGTCCATGTTGATGCCGAACGCGATCTCCGCTCACATCGGACTCAAGTATTCCATCAAGGGGCCGAATCTCACCCACAGTGTTGCCTGCGCATCCGGCACCGTCGCCATTGGGCATGCCTTTCACGCCGTGCGTGACGGCACCGTGGATTTTGCCATCTCCGGTGGCAGTGAGTATCTGGACGACTATTACGGTGGAATTTTTCACGGTTTCGACATTGCCAGGGCGTTGGTCAGGAATTGCGAGGATCCGGCCACGGCCAACCGCCCCTTCGACATCAATCGATCCGGTTTCTTGTACTCCCAGGGTGGTGCCGCCGTTCTACTGCTCGAGGATCTCGACACGGCTGTGGGACGCGGCGCGCCGATCCTGGCAGAAGTTGCCGGTTACGCCGAGACTTTCGATGCCCACAGCGTCATGAGTATCGCTCCAGACGGCGTTCAGATAGAGCGCATGATGAATGCCGCCTTAGCCGACGCCGGTATGTCGCACTCCCATATACACTATATCAATGCGCACGGTACCGGCACGCAAGCGAATGACACTGTCGAGACCGAAGTTATCGGGCGCGTATTCGGCCGCGACGTACTGGTAAATTCCACTAAGTCACTGGTCGGACACACCATAGGGGCGAGTGGCGCCATTGAAGCGCTGGTAACGGTTATGAGCCTCAAGGAGCAAAGAACCCATCTCTGCAAAAATCTCGAAGAGCCACTCACCGATCTGAATTTTGCCAGAGAGGCAACTTCGTGCCCGATGGATGCCGCTTTTACCCAGTCGTTTGCATTCGGCGGCCACAATGCCGGACTTATTCTAAAGCGCTTTAACTAAGGACGGGTAAGCGTTGCGCCCCTTCGCTTGAGGTAGCTGTCCAACTCGAGTTGCACGCGTGTCAACTCCGAGCGAATGCGAGCAACGTCTCCGGTTCGATGTGCGGCATCGTTGCAGGCAGTTGTCGCAAGATCGCTGGCTAGATCCCGCAGCGGGTTTGCGCCGATCGTGCCGGCTCCGTCCTTGAGGGCAATGGCCTGGCTCTGGAGCTCGGAGCGATCGTCGCTTTGCCAGGCCAGGCTCATGCGATCGACTACCTTGCGTGCCTCGATGATGAAGCTATCGGTAAGATCTTCGACGAATTCGCGCCCGCTCCCCAGTCCCTCGAGCGCCATTAACTTATGACGATCCAGGGCCGGACGGTTGGGGGGCAAGGCAGGGGCGTGCCGTGATGCTTCTACGTCTTCCAGGTTGATGCTTTTCGGCACGTCTTCGACGGTACGCTCACCCCGGGAAAGCACCGCAGACACCGTCTGGATCAATTGCTCCGCCTCGATAGGTTTGGTCAGATAAGCATCCATACCCGCTTCTTCGCATTCTCTCAGCGCATCCATCGTGGCGTTTGCCGTTAGAACGATGAACGGCATGTTCGAGCGATCCATGCGCGCGAATCGAAACATCTTTGCCGCTTCGATTCCACCCATTTCCGGCATGTGCATATCGACAATGGCAAGTGCATACTCGTTTTCTTCCAGAAGAGCAAGCACCTGGCGTCCCGTGCGAACAGTCGTAACGCGGTAACCCTCGCGCCTGAGGATTGTGGTTACGACCTTTTGGTTTATCGTATTGTCGTCCGCGAGCAGGATTTCGACGTGCGGTTTGTCGCTGCGACCCGTCGAATAGTGATCGATGAGTCTTGTTACCCTCGCTGTCGACACCGGCGCCGGTCGCGCGCTGGCTGCGTGCAGCGCATTGAAAAGGAGAATTTTGTCGACGGGGATGTGCAGACGAGATGTATAGCCCGCTCTTGCAAGCTCTGCATCTTCATAATCGTCCAATGCAGAGCCCACGTAGATGAGGGACACGTCCTGCAGCGCTACTTCACCTCGAACGGTGGCGGCAAACTCGATCGCATTCATGGTAAGGGAGTTGTTAGCTACCAAAATGACGTGGAAGCCGCGCCCGGATTGCGCGGCGGACGTCAGTCGCGCGAAAGCCCTGGCACTATTCGGTACGCTTTCGGCTTCGTCCACCCAACCTGATACAGTGCTTTGTAAATTGCTCTGGTCTTTTTCCGGATCGAGTATCAACAGCACTCGGGTATCATCGAAGTGTATGGGCTGGGGTGCTGACGTAATCGGCAGTGGATTCTGCAGGGAAAAATCCAGATTGAACCAGAATCGACTGCCCTGACCAGGTGAGCTCTGCAGGCCAATCTTGCCACCCATAAGCTCAACCAGTTGTTGACTGATCGTGGTTCCAAGTCCTGTGCCACCGAATCGTCGCGTCGTCGAATTGTCAGCCTGGGTGAAACGGTCAAAAATCTTGTTTTGCGCTTCAGCGGAGATACCGACGCCCGTGTCTATCACTTCAAATCGCACCGTAACAACATCGCCACTCTCCGCGACCTTCGTGAGTCGCACTTCGACGCCGCCCGTTTCAGTAAATTTGACGGCATTGCCGACGAGATTAATTAATACCTGACGCAGGTGTTGGGCATCGCCGCGCACGAGAAACGGTACGCTGGGATCCACGAATACGTTCAGATGTATGTTCTTTTCGTGAGCCTGTGGTGCGAGCATCTTCGCCGTGGTGTTTACCAACAGATGAAGGTCACAATCCATTTCTTCGATCGTAATCTTGCCGGCCTCGATCTTCGAAATATCGAGAATGTCGTCGACAAGTGACAGCAGTGTTTGGGCGGATGCATGAATCGTCTCGATAAAATCACGCTGCTCACGATGAAGATCGGTTTTTACGAGCAGGCCGCTCATTCCGATGACGCCATTCAGCGGCGTGCGAATTTCATGGCTCATGTTGGCAAGAAAGCGGCTCTTCGCCTGATTCGCGCTTTCGGCATGTTCGATGGCGTCATTCAGTCTCCGAATAAGCGAAGAGACATACGCAGTAAGCACAACCAGTCCGAGAGCAACGCCCAGACCCAGGCTGCGATACTGAATCCAGAATTCGCTGCTAACCAGTACAATGCCGAATCCAATGACGCTGAGCGCCATTGCGGTGAATAAATAGCGGTTTCCGTAACGGAATCCGTTGCCGAAGATGACCCAGAAGTAGACGATGAAAAGCGGTGCGCCCACGGCGCCACCGCCATACAGGGCGTAAGAGGTATAGCCCATGTCGCTCAACATTCCGATGAGGCGACGCGCAACGGATTTTTCAGGATTGATCAGTATCCCAATCAAGATACCCCAGGACACGACCAGAACCGACCCGCCCATGATGCGATGGAGCAGTACGCGCAGGTCGGTGGCTTCACCTTCGAAAATCCCCGCCCAATAGAGGTAGGCGACCACCAGCGTGACGATGGCGACGCGGATGATGGCCTGTTCAGGCTCAGTATCGGGGCATTGGCGCAGGCGATGGCGCAGCCACGCCAAACCTGTCGGGGGATTGGCTTCCGGGCGCGGTTTTTCGGCTCTGTTCACGGTGCGAAAAAGCCGTCGCCGCGACGGTCGGTGCTGCCGTTCCGGCCGTCGCGGGACGGTACTGGAGAGCGGTACGAAATCAATCGGGACCAAATGAGCGATTTGGTTCCACGGGGTGCGGTCACAAGGCAGAGTGAGCCCGAACCTTCATACCGCTGGCGTGAGCCTAACATGTTGCTGTAATCGCAGGATGTTCGTACATGGCTACTGTGTGAACTTTCGTAATTGTTCGATCATGTCGCCGGTCGATCCGCTGCTGGAAAGTTCAGCGTAACGCAGGTGCCCCGGCTGGGCGTGGAGTCCACGCTCAACGCACCGCGGGATTGTTGCACGAAGCCGTTGACCATGCTCAAACCCAGGCCCCGGCCAGAGCCGCCTGACTTGGTAGTGAACAGCGGTTCCAGCACGCGACTGCGCAGTGCTTCGGGAATTCCGGCGCCGGCGTCGCGCACGGTGATTTGCACAAAGTCCTGGTCCGAGGCAAGGGTCGGTAGCGCGCCCGCCGCTTTGCCCATGCCGCTGCTGATTGTCAGCTCACCACCGGACGGCATCGCCTCCCTGGCATTCACGACCAGGTCGAGGATCGCCGCTTCCAGCCGATCGGGATCCAGCTCCAGATCTGGAACATCCGGATCCAGCGACACCTGCACCTCGATGTCAGCGGGCAGGGTCTGCTTCAACAGTGGTGCGAGGCGCTCGATAATGCTGTTGACGGCCACCCGTCGCGGGCGCAGAAACTGCTTGCCCGCGGCAGTCATGAGGCGGTCCACCAAGTCCGCACACTCGCGACCCGCGGACAGCGCATCGTCGACCAGCTGCAATTTCTCATCGTCCGATTCCTCGAGAACGTCCTCGCGGATAAGACCCAGGCTGCCGATGACCGTGCTCAGCAGGTTGTTCAAGTCATGGCCGAGTCGGCCGGCAAAGTCGACGAATTTCCTGTCTCCCGGCTCCAGCCGCGGCTCTGAATCGCGTCCTGCGCGGTCGCGGTAGAAGCGCACGACGGTCGTAAGTGCTTGTTCTTCAGGGCCTGCAAGCCGCACTAACAATAGCTCGGCGGGGATCGTTCGGCCACTTTTGTCACGCAGCGAGGCGCGCAGGGTGAGCTCGCCGCCGTCGGCGTCCGTCATGGGGCGCAACAGCTTTCGCAGCTGTTCGGGAGGTGGATCCGCGACGATATCGGTCAGGGACATCTCGCACAGCCTGACGCTGGAAAAGCCGAGTACTTCCTGGGCACACCCACCAGCCTGCACAATAGCAAGGGTCGCCGGATCCAGAAGAATCAGTGCCTGGTCCGTGGCGGTGCCAATAGGGGATAAAGGTTCCTGCATGTGCCTCGATACCGAGAAACGGATATGTGAATAAGATTACCACTCAACCGACGGCCCTGAATTGCGACGGCCCTGAATTGGCCAATTGCCGGCAGGTGCTCAATCGGGCAATTTTCCCGACCAAATGGCTAGGCCGCCGGGCGGCGTCTATAATTATCAGGTTCTACGTGCGCGCGACGAGGTGAATCGAAACATGCTCACCGGAGCGAAAGTTCTCATTGTCGATGACGACGAGAGGTTGGTTCGCGTCCTGTCCAAGTACCTCACGCGAGAGGGTTACAGTGTGCGTGAGGCCGCGAACGGTGACGAAATGCGTGCGAGGCTGGCGGAAGAACCCGCTGATCTGATTCTACTCGACCTGATTCTCCCGGACGAAGACGGCCTGAGTCTGGCGCGGGATCTACGCGCTGAATCGGATGTCGCCATTGTCATGCTCACTGGTAAGACCGACACGATTGACAAAATCGTCGGCCTCGAGCTCGGCGCCGACGACTACATCACCAAACCTTACGACGATCGAGAGTTGCTGGCCCGCGTGCGCACGGTGCTGCGCCGCACCGCCAAGGGAGGGGACGCCGTGCACGGCGCTGAGGATTCTACCGCAGTGTTCGCCGGTTGGAATCTCGATTTTGTCGCCCACGAACTGACATCTCCCGGTGGAACGCATGTCCACCTCACCAGCAGCCAATTCCAGTTGCTCGCGTCTCTGGTGGCCCGCCCTAACCGCGCCATGACCCGTGAGGAAATTCTGAGCCTGGTCTCGGGGCGCAACTGGTCGCCGATGGATCGCAGCATCGACGTGCTCGTCGGAAAGCTGCGCAAGAAAATCGAGACCGATCCCAAGTCGCCTACTTTGATCAAGACCATCCGTGGCGTGGGCTACAAGTTCACAGCCCATGTCGACTTCGGTTGATGCTCTCCTGCTCCCCCTGGTCGTATAATGGGGGCCACGGAGAGGTACCGAAGTGGCTATAACGGCACCGACTCGAAATCGGTTGGGGGCATAACCGCCCCACGTGGGTTCGAATCCCACCCTCTCCGCCAATTTACCCGCGCAGATATCTGATTGCGCCCAGGGGACAGAAAACCCCTGTTTTCCTGGTATTTTCCCATCGCCCTGACTATCATGCGCCTGCGCGCGCAAGTGCGAAACCACATTTCTAGGAAACTTTTCTTGGAGGCCATACATGGCTACAGCCGCGATTAAAGATGCCCTGAACAAATCACAGATGCTTAGCGCCATTTCCGAAGGGTCCGGAATGTCGAAGAAGGAAGTGTCCGCCGTGCTGGACGAACTGTCCTCGGTGATACATCGTCACTTGAAAAAGCGTGGTGGTGCCGGTTATTGCACCATTCCCGGTTTGATGAAGATCAAAACCATCAGGAAACCCGCCACCAAGGCCCGGCCGGGCGTCAAT
>JAACFO010000237.1 GCA_009937425.1 Gammaproteobacteria bacterium | reverse complement strand
ATGCGCAAGGCAAGCTCCTCGGTGTCGCCGCTGTGGGCAGAGTCCCGAATCTGGCTGGCTGCTGACTTGGTTACTTCGAACATTTCAGGTCCTGTCCGGGCAGGATATCAGACACTTGGCGCCCCCTCACCCCAGCCCTCTCCCCCAAAGGGGGAGAGGGAGAAGAGACTCCGGCACCATCTTACGGTTGTCGTTCTCCCCCTCTCCCCCTTGGGGGAGAGGGTAGGGTGAGGGGGCGCCAAGTGTCTGATATCCTGCCCGGACAGGACCTGAAATGTTCGAAGTAACCAAGTCAGCAGCCAACCAGATTCGGGACTCTGCCCACAGCGGCGACACCGAGGAGCTTGCCTTGCGCATCGCCCCCACCCGCAAGGCCGACGGCGCCATCGAGTACCAGATGGGCTTCGACGAGGTCGGGGTGGAGGATGTTTTGCTCAACAGCCGTGGCGTGGACGTGGTATTCGCCAGCACCCACAAGGCGCTGCTCAACGGCACCGTTCTCGACTACGTGGAAATCGAGCCCGGCGAGTTCCGATTCATATTCATGAACCCCAACGATCCCCACTTCCAGGCCCCCCCCGAGGACTGAGCCATGGCGAAAGATCGCGCTGACGCGACCATCGGCCCCCTGCGGTCGTTGCTGGCGCGGCTCGTCGATCCTTCCGAGGACTGGGCGCAACGGGGCGAAGAGCGAAAGCCCAGTGCGATGATGATTTATGCGGCGGTGTTGCTGGGAATTCTCGTGCTGGTTGCCATTCTCACCACGCGCATTGCCGACAACGCCGAGGGCGCCCGTGGGCTTCTGGTCGCCGTCTGGGTTGCGTTGGGACTCGCTGCCGCCATCGTCGTGCTGCTTGCCTGGCAGATCCGGCGCCACTTCCTCGACCCGCTGGCGAATCTTTACACCTGGGCGCTGGGCATGTGCGACGGTGATCTGTCGTCGCGCATCTCACCCCATCAGCCGGGACGCTTCGCCAAGCTCACCTTCCACATCAACCGCTTGAGCGAGGCCCTGGAGAAACTCGCCAACGAGATGGACGACGTGGTGTGGGTGCAGACCAGGCGTCTGCAGCAGAGAAACAAGTCACTCGAGGTTCTCTTCGAGGTGGCCTCCGCCATCAATACAACCAGTAACCTGACCGAGCTCCTCGATCAGTCCGCCGAAATCATCATGCCCATCGTAAACGGCAGCGGTTGTATCGTGCGCCTGCGCGAAGAGGGTGGCGACGTGTACATCCTCGGCAACGAGGTCGCCGGGGAAGGATCCCTGGATGTGCCGATAAACGATCCGGCCTTCAAGGAGATCGAGACATTGCTGGATGGCGGGCGTCGCGATCAGCGGGTGGACATCCATCAGTGTAAGCAGGACGGCGGCGAGCTTTCCATCGTCACGGTGCCGATGCACTACCAGGGAGAGAATCTCGGTTTGTTGAGCTTCTTCACGGCAGCGGCCGATACGCTGGATGACGAAGAAGTGCACAAGCTATTGGTCAGTCTCGGTAAGCACTTAGGCATGGCGATCGCGAAATCACGCCTCGAGGAAGAATCCCACAATCTCACTTTGATGCGCGAGCGCACGTCCCTGGCTCACGAGCTGCACGATTCGCTGGCACAAAGCCTCGCGGGTTTGCGCTTTCAGGTGAAGCTGCTGGGCGACACGTTGGATGGCGAGGACGCGTTGCAGGGCAGGCGCGAACTCAAGCGCATCACCAACAGTCTGGACGGGTTGAATACGGAGCTGCGGGAACTCATCGCGAATTTCCGCGCCCCCATGGACGAACGCGGGCTGCTTCCGGCGCTGGAGGGTCTGGTGGAACGCTTCGGGCGGTCCAGCGGCATCTCTGCCCACCTGCACACGGAGTGCAGTCAATTGAAATTGCCCGCTACCGCGGAGATGCAGGTGCTCGGTATCGTGCGCGAGGCGCTGACCAACGCACGCAAGCACAGCCAGGCAAAAACCGTGCGGCTGCTGCTGCGCTGCGAGACCGGCGGCGACTATACGTTGTTGGTGGAAGACGACGGCGTCGGCAGCGCATCGCCCGCCGCCCACATGGATCAACCCGGCGAGCACGTGGGACTGCTGATCATGGAAGAGCGCGCCAAGCGCCTTGGCGGTGATTTGCGCATCGAGAGCGAGCAGGGAGAGGGAACCCGTGTCGAGCTCAAATTCAGCGTCGCTCCCGAGGAACAGGACAGCGAGGTACGTGCCGGTGCCCGCTGAGGTCGACAGAGTGACTGAGACCCGCGCCCCGCGGGTGTTGATCATCGACGATCACACGCTTTTCCGCAGCGGTCTGGAAGAGTTGCTGGAGCGACGCGGCATCGACGTGGTGGCAACGGCGGGTGACGGGGAAGAAGGTTGTGCGTTAGCGGAGAAACTCGCACCGGACGTGATTCTCCTGGACGTGCGCATGCCGGGCATGGGTGGATTGACGGTGCTCGAGCGCCTCAAAGAAGCGGACGTGCAAACCCCCGTACTGATGCTCACCACCAGCACCGAAGATCGGGATCTCATCGCCGCCGTTCGTGCCGGCGCGCAAGGCTATTTGCTCAAGGATCTCGAGCCCGACGAGCTCATCGAATCCCTGGGCAAGATCACGGCAGGCGAATGCGTCATTGCACCGGAAATGACCGGCGTGCTCGCCCGTGTAGTCCAGGGCGACGAACCCATCACCAGCTCGGACACACGCTTCGCCGAGCTCACCCCAAGGGAGATGGAGATCCTCTGCCACCTGGCGGAAGGTCAGAGCAACAAAGTCATTGCGCGGGAACTCGGCATTTCCAACGGCACGGTCAAACTCCACGTACGCGCGATCCTGAGAAAGCTCCAGGTGCGGTCCCGGGTGGAAGCGGCGGTGCTGGCGGTAGAAGAAGGCATCGGCCCGAGAAAACGCGATTAACCTCCGGCAGGAGACCATGGCTTACTACGTCTACAAAATTCACCCACCCAAGCGTCTGGAATACGTCGACGAATTCGACGCCTACCGCGAAGCCAAAACCTTCACCCGCACCCAGCGCAAAGCCCTCACCGCCGAAGACGACTGCACCATCCGAATGATCTTCGCCCCCAACAAAGAGCAAGCCGAGCGCCTCCTGAAAGAAGTCCGCGAACCCCGCCCCCTCGGCGAAGACGCCTGAATACCAAACGCCTGAAACCCGGGTCAGAGACGGTTTTCGCTCGAGAAAGCATAATCCAATAAACGCAGGGAGGAGGAACTATGAAAACAGGGTTTCAAGCAGCGGATGTGTGGCGGGCCTTCGGCTCCCACTCCATGGGGCTGGTAGTGGGCAGCGGCCGGCAGGTACTGCTGGGCGGGCAGGTCGCCTGGGATGATCAACGGCACGTGGTCGGGATCGGCGATATGCGTGCGCAAGCCCAACAGACCTTCCGAAATATCCAGGCATCCCTTGCAGTGGTCGGCGGGGAGATGGACGACGTGGTGTCCCTCGTTACCTACGTAACGACATTAAAGGGCCTCAAAGACATACACGACGTGCGCACCGAGTTCTTTTCACCACCTTACCCGGTGAGCACCCTGGTTCAAGTGGCCGCCCTGGTGGAGCCGAACCTGCTGATCGAGATAACCGCCACCGCAATCGTGCCCGAGGACCGCTACCGGGCTCCCGAGGCGATGGCGATGGATTCCTTCGACGTAAGCGACGGCGGATTCAACATAAAAAACTGAAAAACCGGGCCTGAAAAACCGGGTCAGAGACGCTTTTTCGCCCTCGTTCTAACTCAGTCGCGCGAGAGCTCATCCGAGAGCGCACCAAGCAGTGCGGCGCCGTCACCTTTCCAGACGCTGCCGTGCATGCATGCCAGGGTGGTGGGCTCGGTCATGGCCAGGCGTTCCAAT
Source organism: Gammaproteobacteria bacterium (assembly GCA_009937425.1). Lineage (GTDB taxonomy): Bacteria > Pseudomonadota > Gammaproteobacteria > HK1 > HK1 > JAABYT01. The sequence continues at coordinate 953 of JAACFO010000237.1, read as the reverse complement.
AGCGCCGGGGCATTCTTGGAATGAGAGAAGTAATCCATTTTCTCCCGGAAGGCCTCACTCGGACCGAGAATGTCATCTTCGGTGACCGGCGATTCGCCGCGCCCCGGTTGTGTGAACAGATCGCCGCACAGGAGCGTGCGGGTATTCTCTTCAAACAAGTATCCGGTCTCCCATCCGTGGGGGAGATGAGGCGCATCCAGCCACTTCAAGCTGTGTCCGCCGAGCGCCAGAACCTCCCCGTCGCCCAATGCCCGGGCCGGCCTGTCCGCGACATCGTCCACCGAGACCAAGGCTGCGACTCGGCCACAAAGCGGCTGTGCCTGTGGAGCGATCGCCAACCACTCATTCAATGATCCACATTCATCAGCCTCGAAGTGAGAAAGCGCAATGTGCCGCAACGATTCCACCGGCAACACGGAAGCAACCGCTTCCGAAACCAGTGGAAACATCTTTCTTGGTCCCGTATGGAAAAGAAGCGGCTCGTCGTTGACCAACAAGTACTGATTGAATGAAAAGCCGCCCGGAATAATGCTGGGTGGAACCGGCGTATTTATCCTGAAAATCCCTTCCGCAACTTCATGTACATTGGTTCCGGATTCAGCATTTGTCGTCGTCATAGCGCCACCTCTACAAGTGATTTCACATCAATTAAACGCGGATCTGTGCGGGAGCGGACCTAGGGGTGGCGAAGGTGCTCAGGCACCGGCATCTCCTCGCTTGCGTGGTCCCAGGCGTGAGCTGCGATGTGCCATTTTCCATTGTCCTTGACCAGGAGGAAGCCGCTCACGTCATGGTTCACTTCCGTGCCGTTCTCCAGCAACTCGGAGGCGCCTAAGCCAACTGCGATATTGCCGAAGACGAGAACCTGCATCCCGAGGGTTTTCTCTTCGAAGGAGTGCAACGTGCCCCGAGCCACGTCATTCATGCGCGTGATAAAGGCATCAAGCGTCTGC
>JAACFO010000080.1 GCA_009937425.1 Gammaproteobacteria bacterium | reverse complement strand
ACCAATCCCAGGAACTCGAAGCACGCAACCGGGATCTCACGGAAGCACTCGAACAGCAGACGGCGACCAGCGAGATCCTGGAGGTAATCTCAAGCTCACACACCGACGTCCAACCGGTGTTCGATATGATCGCCGAGAGTGCCGTACATCTGTGCCACGGTCAGTTCTGCGCTGTGGCTCGGTTCGACGGAGAGTTGGTCCACCTCACCAGCACTTCCGGTTTTACAGGCACCGCATTGCAGGCATATCGAGACATCTACCCGAGGAAGCCGGGGAGAGGCAGCGCCACGGACCGCGCGATTCTGAGCGGCAGCATCGTCCACATTCCGGATTACGAAGCGGAACCCGGCTTTGACCGGAGCATTTTGAAAGCTGTCCAGACCGCGAATCTTCGAAGTGTTATCAGCGTACCGATGTTACGTGACGGCCGCCCTGTCGGTGCGATCTCGGTGGCGCGTTCATTGGCAGAAGCTTTCACCGACGCGCAAATCGAGCTATTGAAGACCTTCGCCGATCAAGCGTTGATCGCCATCGAGAACGTACAGTTATTCCAGGAACTGCAGGCGCGTACCAGCGAGCTCGCACGTTCGGTCCAGGATCTGCAGGGGCTGGCCGAAGTCAGTCAGGTAATTGGCGCGAACCTGGACCTCGAGACGGTGCTCGCGACAATTGTGACCCACGCCGTGCAGCTCACCAAGACCGACGCCGGTACGATCTACGAGTTCGACGAAGCCGAGCAGGTCTTTTTCCCGTGTATAAACCACGGTATCAGCGCCGAGGTGATCGATAGTCTGCGCAAATCGCGCCAGCGGGTGGGCGACAAATCGGGCATCGGTCAGGCTGCTGCCATCCGAAAGCCCTTCCAGATCCCGGACCTGTTGAATGCCCGCGACTATCCAATGATTGCGGTGCAAAAAGCCGGCTTCCGCGCGCTTCTCGCGGTCCCGCTGCTGCGCGAGGAACGCATCATCGGCGGGCTCGTGGTCCGTCGTAAGACCGCCGGCGAGTTCCCTCGCGAAACCCTGGATTTGCTTCAGACCTTTGCGGCGCAGTCGGCGCTCGCCATCCAGAACGCGCGACTCTTCCAGGAGATCCAGGAAAAGGGCCGGGAGCTCGAGGTCGCGAGCCAGCACAAATCGCAGTTTGTGGCCAACATGAGCCATGAGCTGCGCACGCCGCTCAACGCCATCATCGGCTACAGTGAAATGCTGCAGGAAGAAGCCGAGGATCTGGGGCAGGAGGAATTTCTTCCTGATCTGAACAATATTCATGTCGCCGGCAAACATCTTCTCAGTCTCATCAACGACATCCTCGATCTGTCCAAGATCGAGGCCGGCAAGATGGAGCTGTATCTCGAACACTTCGACGTGGCAACGATGGTCCGTGATACCGTCGCCACCATCCAACCGCTCGTGGAGCAAAACGCCAACAAACTACAGGTCGACTGCCAGGACGATGAGAGCACCATGCACGCGGATCTCACCAAAGTCAGGCAGGCGCTTTTCAACCTGCTGAGTAATGCCTGCAAGTTCACCGACCAGGGTACGATCACGCTGAATGTCTCCGAGGAACCCATCAACGGAAGCCCCTGGCTTCGGTTTCGCGTGAGCGACACCGGCATCGGCATGACACCGGAGCAGATGGATAAACTCTTTCAAGCATTCTCACAAGCCGACGCTTCGACCACGCGCGAGTACGGTGGCACCGGGCTCGGGCTCGCGATCAGCCGTAAGTTCTGTCAGATGATGGGCGGCGACATCACTGTCGAGAGTGTCTTTGGCGAGGGGTCCACGTTTACTATCCGGCTTCCCGCAGAGGTGCCTGAGTTCAACGCCATACAACCCCTTAATGAAGAGGAAACGCCCGCGCGCGTCACGCCCGTGCCCGAAGGGGCGCTCACCGTGCTTGTCATCGACGACGATCCGGTCGTTCGCGATCTGATGCAGCGCTTCCTGAGTAAAGAAGGTCTACGCGTGGTGGCGGCTGCGAATGGAAAGGAGGGCCTGCGGCTTGCAAAAGAGCTGCGCCCGGACGCCATCACCCTCGACGTCCTGATGCCGGTAATGGACGGATGGAGCGTATTGACGGCGCTCAAGGCCGATCCCGCGCTGACTGAGATCCCGGTGATTATGGTCACGATTGTCGATGAGAAACAGGCGGGCTATGCGCTCGGGGTGGCGGATTACCTGACCAAACCCATCGATTGGAAACGCCTGACAGCGATTCTGCAAAATTACAAATCTGCAGACGCGACCCCTTGCGTGTTGGTCGTCGAGGACGATGGGCGCACGCGCAAGATGCTGCGTACGAGGTTGGAAAAGCAAGGATGGACAGTGATCGAATCGGAAAACGGACGCGTAGCGCTCGAGCGCATGGCTGACGGGTTACCGGATCTGATCCTGCTTGATCTGATGATGCCGGAAATGGACGGATTCCAGTTCGTAGACCAAGTCCGCGCTCAGGAAGGTTGGCGCTCGATTCCTATAATCGTCATTACCGCCAAGGACTTGAACGAGGAAGACCGGCAGCGCCTGAATGGATACGTCGAAGGGATCCTGCAGAAGGGTGCCTACAAACCCGAGGAACTGTTGCGTGAAGTTCGCGACGCGGTACAAGCCCGTGCGCAGCCACGGTAAACGAGCGTAGAGGAGACCATTTGATGGCCAAAATCCTACTGGTCGAAGATAACGCGATGAACCGCGACATGCTGTCGCGGCGCCTGGCGCGTAAGGGCTATGAAGTGGTCATCGCTATCGACGGCCAGCAGGGCATCGATATGGCCCGCTCGGAAACGCCCGATTTGGTTTTGATGGACATGAGCTTGCCCGTGGTCGATGGCTGGGAGGCCACACGCCAGCTCAAGAGCGCACCTGAAACCCAGTCCATACCCGTTATCGCGCTCACCGCCCACGCCATGGCCGGCGATCGCGAGAAAGCGGTCGAGGCCGGCTGCAACGACTACGATATCAAGCCCATCGAACTCCCGCGCTTGCTGGGGAAAATCGAAGCGTTGCTGGGCGGAAAGGCCAGCGCATGAGCCAGGAAGGGTCTGACCGCGAGCGCCCGGATGCGCCCCCGCAGTCCAGCGGTGAGCAGAGCCAACCTGTTCGCGCACCCGCCTACCTGTCCGGTGCCGATGCGGAGCTGCGTCATACGCTGCGCACACCCCTCAACCATATCATCGGTTACAGCGAGCTGTTGCTGGAAGACGCCAGAGACCGTGGTCTCGACGACATGCTGGCGGATCTGCAAAACATCCACACCGCTGGCAAAGAGCTTCTGACGCTCTTCAACGAGCTTTTCGACCCGGCGGCCGTTGACGCCGGCATTGCGGAGTCTGCGCTCGAGGCTCCGGCCGATTCAGCAATCAAAGAGGTGGATAATGATGCGCCGGGCACCGAGCCCACGAGCGACGCCGAGACCCCGGGTGGCCGGGTGCTGGTGGTGGATGACAACGAAAACAACCGCGACATCGTCTCGCGCCTGCTCGAACGCGAAGGCTATGAGGTGTCAACGGCAGAAAACGGCGCCCTGGCCCTCGAGCAGATCAAGAGCCAACCGCCAGACCTGGTCCTGCTCGATGTAATGATGCCCGTCATGGATGGCATCGAAGCATGCGAGCGGATGAAGGACGATCCCGAAAGCCGCCTGATCCCCGTGGTAATCATGACGGCGCTCGGACAGGTGGATGATCGCGTGCGTGCGATTCAGGCAGGTGCTGATGACTTTCTCACCAAACCGGTCAATCGCGGTGAGCTCCTCGCCCGTATTCAGACATCCATGCGCCTGAAGCAGACCGTCGACACGAAACTCGACCGACTCAAAGGGGCACAAGAGTATCTCGCCCGCTTTGTGCCGCAATCGGTCATCCGCCAGCTCGAGGAAAACCCCGAGGCGCCCGAGCTCGAAAAGACCGATCAGGACATGTCGTCGCTATTCGTAGACGTGACCGGCTACACCAAGTTGAGCGAAAGCATGCGCCAAACCACGGATTTCATGCTCGAGAAGTACTTCTCGCGCTACCTCGATTCCATACACACCTACGGAGGTGATCTTACGGAGACCAGCGGCGATGGGCTCATGGTCGTCTTCCCCGGTAACGACCCCCGGGAGCACGCCATCAACGCAGTGAAGGCAGCACTCGAGATCCTGGAGAAAACCGAGGAACTCAATGTGCAACTCCAAGGCATATTCGAGCCCATCTCGGTACACATGGGCATCAACTCGGGTATCGCCCTCATCGGCCCCACCAAGTACGAGAGTGCCAGCGGCGCGCGCTGGACGTACACGGCCCTTGGCCCGGTGATCAATCTATCCGCCCGAATCGCCGGGGTTGCCGAAGGCGGCATGATCTGCATCGGCCCCGAGACAGCGCGACGCATCGAAGGGCAGTTCGCGTGCAAAGAGATCGGCAGTAAGCAGCTGAAGAACGTCAAAGGCGACGTGATGATCCATCAGGTCGTGGGGGCGACCGAAACTTAGATTCATTAACCGGCCTTGCCGCTACGCCCCAGCCCGCCGAACATAGCACGATGCTATCCGTCGTTACGATTGATAGATTTAATACTAATCCCAGTCACCGAATACTAATCCTATCGCCAGCAATATGACGCCAATAACGAAGAACCAAATCATTCTTCCGGTCGCAAAGCGATTACTCGCATGGTCTATCTCTTCTTCCATCCGTGCCGCCAGCGCCCAATTAATGTCATCCAGCGTTTGGTGGGGTACTGACAAGTTAACTAATTCTTCATTAAGAAGTGGAATTCTACGACGCTTTTGCATCTACAAACCGACTCTCAGTGGGCGCAGCAGAGCCGATTACCAGCGCTATAGACCAAATTGTGTAGCCTCAACCCATGGCTTCAAGTTAACTTGTCAGTACCTCGCGGAGGGGCCAAACAGAGGGCTGGCAGATCTAAAGGCCCTGATCGAGGCTGACAAGATCTCTCCTGTTATCGACAGGACCTATCAACTGGAAGAAGTGGCCGAAGCGTTACGTTACTTCGGAGAAGGACGACACAAAGGAAAAATCGTGATCACTGTTAAAATTTAGATGTCCGCATCCCAAACGATCAGGAGACACAGTGAAAGCAGTCGTTAACGAACGCTATGGACCTCCAGACATCCTGGACATTCGAGAAATAGCAACACCGGAACCAAAAGCCGGTGAGATCCTGATCAAAGTGCATGCAACGACGGTTGGCCGCACTGATGCATGTGCGCTTCGGGCGCATCCGTTTTTTGTGAGACCGTACACTGGGCTGTTACGCCCAAAACGTACGGTTCTCGGTCTCGATTTCGCAGGAACGGTCAAGGCGGTCGGGACAGACGTCATGAAGTTTGCGCAAGGGGATCGCGTTTTCGGATTGACACCGGGCGGATACGGCGCCCACGCAGAGTACGTTTGCCTACCCGCTGACGGCACAGTCTCCGCCATGCCGTCTGGAAAGCGCTTTCACGAGGTCGTGGTTTGCGAGGGCGCCTGGTACGCGGACACCTACCTGAAGAAGTTCAACCTCGAATCTGGCCACAGAATCCTGATCTACGGCGCATCCGGCGCCATCGGCACTTCGGCTCTACAGCTTTCGAAAATCTATGGTGCCGAGGTGACCGCAGTCGTATCGACGTCCCATCTTGACCTCGCAAGACGACTCGGTGCTGATCGCGTCGTCGACTACACGGACGAAGACTTTACAAAGATCAGCGAATCCTTTGATTTTGTTCTGGACGCTGTCGGGAAAACGTCGTTCTTTCGATGTCGGCCGCTCCTGAAACCGGAAGGGGTGTTCGCCGCGACAGATCTTGGACCTTGGTGGCAGAACGTCATCCTAGCGATATGGTCGTCTCTTACCGGAACTGGACGGGTTGTGTTCCCTACCCCACGCAGCAACCGTTCATTCATCGAATTCTTGAGCGCACGCATCGAGCTGGGTGAGTTCCGCGCAGTCATCGATAGAAAGTATCCTCTGCGGGACATCGCTGATGCCTATCGCTATGTGGAAACAGAGCAAAAGGCCGGGATCGTCGTTATCGAAGTCGTGCCGGAGGACGTTTGCTAGGTAGGCTGGACGACATTCATCCTTCGCAGACGACCTTTATCGTTTTTTTGACCGTACTCGAGGACGACTCCCCAATAAGTCACCCGCGTGCGCAGCAGACTGAGGGTCCCAAGCAAGAAGCGTAGGACGCCCGACGCGTTGAGACGCGTTCAACGACGCACGAATCGTGGCGTTACAGAGAATCGCCTATTGGCCTATCTAGCCGACCATCAACCACAATCGGCGGACCAAGCGGTCCAGCATTTTCGGACGCAGCTTACAGCGGTTGATCTCAATCAAGGTCGGATCCGTAGCATATCCGTCAAAATCACCAAACAGTCGGCCCCAGCTGGTTCGAGAAAACGCGCCTTGAAATTGGATTCCACTGCCAAAGCCCCGGCCGCGGCGCCGCGCGCTACCCTCCGCGCCGAAGCGCTGACAAAAACCTATCGCACTGGCGAAGTGGAGGTGCGGGCACTGCGCGGCGTAGACTTCGAGCTCAATGCCGGCGAGCTCGTGGTCTTGCTGGGAGCGTCCGGAAGCGGAAAGTCGACGCTGCTCAATATCATCGGGGGTTTAGACACTCCGAGCTCCGGACGGGTGTTCTTCGGCGATACCGATATCACCGCCACCGACGAAGCAGCCCTAACCCGCTTCCGGCGCGATCATGTGGGCTTCGTCTTTCAATTTTACAACCTGATACCGAGCCTCACGGCGCGTGAGAACGTGGCGCTGGTGACCGAGATTGCCGATAACCCGATGAAGCCTTCCGCAGCACTGGAGATCGTCGGGCTCGGCGAGCGGCTCGATCACTTCCCTGCGCAGCTCTCGGGTGGTGAGCAACAGCGGGTGGCGATCGCCCGCGCCATCGCCAAGCGCCCGGATATTCTCCTCTGCGACGAGCCGACCGGCGCGTTGGACAGCGCCACGGGCATCATCGTGCTCGAGGCGTTGGAGCTCGTCAACCGGGAGCTCGATACCACCACCGCCGTGATCACACACAACACGGTCGTCGGTGACATGGCCGATAGAGTCGTCCGGCTGGCAGACGGTTGCATCGTCGAGGCCATCATCAATCCACGCCGGCTACCAGCGCGGGAACTGGCCTGGTAACGGACAGATGCGCGCGCTCGATCACAAACTCTTTCGCGACCTCTGGCGGCTCAAAGGCCAGGTTATCGCGATCGCTATTGTGATCGCTTCGGGCGTAGCCGTTCTCGTCATGTCCTTGACGGCGCTCGACTCGCTCGAAGAGACCGCCCATGCTTACTACGAGCGCTATCGCTTCGCGCACGTGTTTGCCAACGTCAAGCGGGCGCCGGAACGTCTCGCCCGCCGCATCGCGGAGATCCCCGGCGTGCAGGCGGTAGAAACTCGAATTTCCAAGTTTGCCACGTTGGATCTCGAGCATTTCGCAGAGCCTGCAATCGGCCGCCTGATCTCTACGCCTGAGCGCGGCGAGTCGACTCTCAACCAGCTCGCGCTGCGCAAGGGTCGTCTGGTCGCACCCGGCCGTGACAACGAGGTCGTGCTAAGCGAACCGTTCGCCGAGGCTCACGGATTTCGACCAGGTGATCGGTTCGACGTCATCATGAACGGAAATAAGCGCAAGCTCGAAGTCGTGGGCATCGCGCTCTCACCCGAGTTCGTGTACGCCATCGCCCCAGGATCGCTGACGTCTGACGACGAGCGCTACGGCGTCGGCTGGATGGGGCGCAAGACTCTGGAGGCCGCCTACGACCTCGACGGCGCGTTCAACGACGTCTCGCTCACGCTGCTGCGCGGCATTCAGCCGGAGGCGGTGATCGAACGGCTGGACCAGCTCTTGGACCGATACGGCGGAACCGGGGCTTTCGCGCGTGCCGATCAGATCTCGAACTGGTTTCTGATGAACGAGCTCGAACAGCTCGAGACCGTTTCGAGCATTCTTCCAGCAATTTTCCTTGCCGTCGCCGCCTTCCTCACCAACATGGTGCTGGCGCGATTGATCGCCACCGAGCGCAGCGAGATCGGCCTGATGAAGGCCTTCGGATACAGCAACGTCGAAGTCGGCTGGCATTACGCCAAGATGGTGATTGCCATGAGCGCGGTGGGAATTGTTCTCGGCTGGGCCGTCGGCGCCTGGCTCGGCCAGGTAAACACCCAGATTTACGCCGAGTTCTACCGCTTTCCGTTCCTATTCTATCGCGTGGACCCGGCCATCTTCGGGCTGGCCGCGCTGGTGAGCCTGGGTGCGGCACTCGCCGGCACAATTGGCGCGGTGCGTCGCGCCGCGGCTCTGCCGCCGGCCGAGGCGATGCGCCCACCGACCCCGCCAATCTACAAGCGTACCCGGTTAGGCGGCACGCGGCTGGCGCGTTGGCTCGACCAACCTACCAGAATCGTCCTGCGACAGATTGCACGCTGGCCATTGCGATCGGTGCTCACCAGCACCGGCGTCGGATTGTCTGTGGGCGTGCTGGTGATGGCAAACCAGTGGCACGATTCGATCGAGCACTCCCTCGACGTCTATTTCTACCAGGCGCAGCGCCAGGACATGATGGTCGCTCTGGTCGAGGCACGGTCGAGCGCGGCGGTGTTCGAGTTCGAACGCCTGCCGGGGGTCATGGCGGCGGAGCCTATGCGTACCGTGAGTGCGGACTTCCGGGTCGGCACGCGCAACCATCGGGGCACGATCGAGGGCGTACGGCCGGACGCTACCCTGCACCTGGTCTACGACGCCAAGGGTGGAATCGTGCACGTGCCGCAGGAGGGACTGCTGCTTTCGACCAAGCTAGCCGAGAAACTCGGCGTTGGCGTTGGCGACTCGGTTTGGGTCGAGATTCGGCAAGGTCGCCGGCCTACATTGCAGGTCCCCGTGGTCCGGTTGTTCGAAACCTATATAGGCATGCCGGCCTACATGGATCTGCGAGCACTCGACCGTATGCTCCTGGAGCGGCCGAGCGTCGAATACGTCAATCTATTGGTCGACGAATCGGAGGAGCCAGCGCTACTTGCCGCGCTCAAGAACCTGCCCGCGGTCTCGGCGGTAATGCTACGGCGCGCGGCGGTCGATGCTTTCCGTGAGACCGTGGCGGAGACGTTGCTGATCTATATCGGCTTCTTCACCGTGTTCGCGGGCGCACTGGCTCTTGGCGTGGTCTATAACACCTCGCGCATTGCGCTCTCGGAACGGGGTCGCGAGCTCGCGACCCTGCGCGTGCTGGGTTTCAGCCGGACCGAAATCTCATACATTCTTCTAAGCGAGTTGGCATTGTTGGTTCTCGTGGCCCTGCCGCTCGGTTGCGTCATGGGCTTTGGTCTGGCGTGGATCATGACCTCGGCCTTCGAGACCGAGATCTATCGCGTCCCAATGGTGATCGAGGCGTCGACTTATGGAACCTCTATGCTCGTCGCACTGGCCGTCACGATAGTATCCGCCGCCTTGGTGCGCCGCCGACTGGACCGTCTCGACCTGATTGCCGTTCTGAAAACTCGGGAGTAATTGGACCATGAACACAGTGTGGCGACGATGGGTCACCTGGGGCGTGCTCAGCGCGGTCCTGGTCGCGGGCCTGGTCTACGCCTTCCGACCACAACCGATTCCAGTTGATCTCGCGACCGTAATGCGCGGACCGCTAGTGGTGACGGTGGACGAGGAAGGCGAGACGCGAGTACGAGACGTCTTCGTGCTGTCGGCACCGGTGGCGGGTCGCGTCCGGCGGATCGAAGCCGAGGTCGGCGACGCCATTGTCGCCGAGCAGACCGTAGTCGCCGAAATCGAGCCGGTCGACCCGGCCTTTCTCGATCTGCGCAGCGAAGCCCAGGCCCAGGCTGCCTTGAGCGCGGCAGAGGCCAACAAGGTGCTCGCTGAGGCGGAGCTTGTCGAGGCGGAGGCGGAGTTCGAATTCGCCGGGGCCGAATTGCAGCGTGCCCGCCGCCTCATCAAGGCCGAGACGATTTCCGAGCAGGCGCTCGACGATGCGGAACGCCGCCACAAGACAACTCGGGCCGCCGTCGCCACCGCCGGGGCGAGACTTCAGGTGCGCCGCTTCGAGCTCGAGCGGGCTCAGGCACAGCTCATTTCACCGGTGCGCACCCGGTCGACCAACGGCGCGTGCGACTGCGTGCCGCTGCTGGCGCCAGTGCATGGCAGAATCCTGCGTGTTCTGCACAAGAGCGAGGGCGTCGTCGAAGCCGGCGATCCGCTGGTCGAGATCGGTGATCCCGCGGACCTCGAGGTCGTCGTCGACTTTCTGTCCTCCGATGCGGTCAAGATCAGGCCGGGGCAGCGCGTCATCATAGAAGAATGGGGGGGCGGGGTAGCGCTTTCGGGACACATCCGTTTGGTAGAGCCGTTCGGGTTCACCAAGATCTCGGCGCTCGGTATCGAGGAGCAGCGTGTCGATGTGATCATCGATTTCACCAGCCCACCAGCCGACTGGCAGCGGCTCGGGCACGGCTATCAGGTCGAGGCACGGGTCGTGCTGTGGGAGGGTGCCGACGTTCGCAAGCTGCCGTTAACAGCGTTATTCCGGAGTGGCGACGAATGGGCCGTCTTCGTCGAACAGGACGGGCGCGCCCGCTTGCGCGTGGTCGAGGTCGGGCGGCGTACCGGGCTCGAAGCTGAGATTGTCGAGAGTGTCGGCTCGGGGGACCGCGTTGTAGTCTCCCCCAGCGACCGGATCAGCGACGGTGTGCGAATCCGCCCCCGCACGTGACCCGACCGGTTCGTTACCAACACGACCCGAAGGGTTGGTAGGTGGAGGCGACGATTCCGCGGTTCTCATACCAGCGTCTATGACAGTCCGGAGTTCATTCCGGCCCGCTCCTGCCCATGCTGGGCGAGCCACTCCGAGTAGAACTCCTCTTGGGTACGGTGCCCCAGCACGCTATGGGGCTGGCGCCGTGCACGGGTGTTGGAGACCAGCTATGCCTGCGCCGAAGATCGGGGTCATGCTCCAACATCTCATACAAACAGCAGTGATCACCAGTCTGATACTGTCCACTTCCTGCACCTACCTAAAGCACGCCTCGATTCAGGCCGACTACGCGCGCCTACAAAAAGCCGAGCCCTCCCAGCGCAATGTAAGGCACATGATCGAACGGCAGAATTTCGCCGTGATTGGTAAGATCCAAGATCCAAATGATCTCTATCGACAAGACAAGAACACTAAAGCTGTTGCCGCCTTCTCCAGCCGATTCAAGGCAAATGAACTCGTGGAAGTTATGCACGACATGGGATCGGGCACGCACTTTGGTCTCGATCTCCCATCTGGCGACTACGACATTCTGGTATTTTCAGATCGCAACCGCAATCGCGTCTATGACAGTGACGAAGTAGTTGGCAAGAGTCAACTGTCATTATCAAAGCAGAATTACCCGTCGATGGTCGTGACCCAACACATTGTTGAGATCATCAACTTTTCTACGATCGACTGGCAACCAAAGATCGAAGTGAAAGAGACCGACGTCAGCCAGCCATCCATATATTACCCAGCCGGCACCATCAGAAGTCTACGCGATCCGATTTTCTCCCACGAAATATCGACCCTGGGTCTCTATGATCCCGCCGCCTTTTTCGAGCAGGTGCCGACCATGTTTCACGCACTGGAGGAGGATATCGCGTACAAAATACCCGTAATCTTCGTCTACGGTATCGGCGGCAGTCCGCGCGAGTTTGAAGCGCTGGTACAACAGCTCGACCGATCACGCTTCAAGCCCTGGTTTTATCACTATGCGTCAGGTGGCGATCTCAACCAGATGGCTGCACTTTTCCACGATATCTTTCTCTCAGGTAAAACCATCGGCACGAGCGAGATTATTCCGATAGTCATTGTGGCGCACAGCATGGGTGGTCTGGTGGTGCGAGAAGCTTTGAATTTGCTGGATTTGGGTAACCCCAAACTGCCACAGATTGAGTTTGTCAGCTTGGCCACTCCGTTTGGCGGTCACCCTTTCGCGCGTTCTACCAGCGACACGAACATGATGATCCTACCCTCCTGGCGCGACCTCAATCCGGACAATGAGTTTATCCGACAATTATACCGCAAGCCGCTGCCGGACAATGTCACGCACCATCTGTTCTACGCTTTCAGCAACGAAGACCACATCAAGTTGGGTGACAATAGCGACGGTGTCGTGCCCCTGTCGAGTCAACTGCGCCCACAGGCCCAACAGGAATCGAGCCGTCAGCTCGGCCTCGATGTGACCCACACCGGCATCCTTACCGATCCGGTAGCGATCGCAGTGATTGTGGAAACTCTATCAGAAGTGAAGACCGGATATCCGGACGATCACATGAGTTACTTTCTGCAGGGCGGCCATGACGTAAAGATAGGCAGCGTCTACAACGCGCGCGATCAGTATTACCTGCGTTACTACGGTCGTTATATCGAAGCCCTGGCGAAGGGCGAAATTGAACCGATCGGCCCCTGGCAGGAGAAACTTGTGCCGATGTTGCGCGGCCAGGCTAAGCCCGAATTTGAACCAGCCAAAGCCTGGCGGAAGTTCATTCAAAACAATTCGGATTAGCCAGGTGCGCCCTTAAGCCTCAACTCGGGAATAAGTTGCTGTCTCGAGCCAGGTGGTTCGTGGTTCGAGTTCCGGATGCGCCAGAGATTACAGCCTTACTTAGCGATATTGCTTGAAGAGTCGATTTGCTATCAGGTACCCGGTTGCGTCACATAGGCACGGTACAAGCAAAGCTCCAGAACGCCCACGCCCAATAGCATGAGCACGAACAGCAACAACGTTCCTAGTACGGGCACAAAACCTAGCACCGCTACCAAGATCAATGCTAGGACAAAAGACCACAGCCGCCTGACTTTGGACGGCTCTCCGCGACCGAGCAGACCCAGCCCAAAATCACCAACATAAAATATCGCCGTCAAAAAGCCGGCAAGCAACAGTATCACGTAGAGCGGGCCGATGACGACTGCCGGAAGCCAGCCGATTACCGTCATTAATAGCACGCTAATCACCACAGGAGTCGCCGCGAAAATCGCAAGTCCAAGTCCCAGACATTTCCAGAACTCCGAACGGATGGTCACTATCGACGTGTTCATTGAATGGGGAAACAGCAGATACAGCGCGATACCGGTGACGGCCAAGCTAAGCAATGCGACGATAGCGATTGCAGCGACCGCCGCGCCGACGGCCACGACTGGTTGTTCAACAGATTCATAGTCGATGCTTCCGCGAATCTGTGCGCCATTCGCGATCTCTGCCTCTTGTGGACTGCGATAGACCAGATTGCCGTTGATAGTTGCGCCATCCAAGATGCTGATGTCGCGTCCCGCAAGTTCCACATTGCCATTCACCTGCCCGGAAAGCACAATCCGGCCGCCGGCCGCCCTGAGCTCCTTGCCGATGACACCAGCCACATCAATGCGGCCGCCACTTAGCCATGCCCGACCGCCGACCTTGCTATCAATTGTAAGCGTCACATTTCCGCCCGCTGCGATCGCGTCGTCACCGACTGTGCCGCTGAGCGTGACATCTCCACCGGCAAGCCGCACATCGTCACTGATGTCCGCACTTACTGTTACCACACCGCCCGCCGCCATGACATCGCCACTGACGCGGTCGCGCACCGTAACATGCCCGCCTGCGATCACTACGTCGCCTTCGACAGATGCCAGAACGTCCACCGTACCACCAGCCGCATAGACATCCTCGGCTATAGCGCCGTGGATGCGCACCATCTCACCCGATTGCTGCGCGAGCGAGGGTAACAGTGCACCCCACAGCAACACGAATAGTAGGCAGCGATATGTAGTTGAAATGGTCATCATTGATCTCCAATTTCCGTGGCGTGCACGGACTAGGATCAAGGTCCCGCGAATTCCACGACGATTATCTACTTCGAGTGCTGTAGTCCGATTGATCTGACGCAACTCAAGACGTTCTGCCAAAGCACGATGCTTCCATCGGGTCGCCATATTTGCGATTCGCACCGGTCCTGGATGATGCAATTCCAGCCAACCGTAAGTAACCCACAATCAGTGCTTATGGCTCGTACACCGACAACGCGTACTTATTGGTCGGTGGCCACATGGGTCCATACCGGAGACATGGGTAACAGTTTATACCGGCGGTGGGTGTCAGGTGTTACCTATGTGTCGGGATGGGCAAATGGCTTAGAGTTCCCTTACCTCCTTACCACCTTTGTCGTGTGCCAGATTTGTGCCACCGATCGCACGTGGCCGCGACAAACGCTCTGCAAATTCCGCGAGATGATCCGGCGCGAGGTGCGCATAACGCCGCACCATGTCCGCCGACTCCCACCCACCAAGCTCTTGGAGCACATTCAGCGGCGTGTCCACCTGTACGTGCCAGGACGCCCATGTGTGGCGCAAGTCGTGCCAACGGAAATCGGTGATGCCAGCGCGGCCGAGCGCCGCTTTCCAGGCCTTGGTGTTGACGTTCGTCACTGGCTTCCCTTGATGCGTGAACACGAAGCGGGGGTGTTTGCCCACCTGCCTTCGCAAAACCAGTATTGCCTCGGCGTTCAGCGGTATCCCGATCGCCTTGCGGGCCTTTGCCTGGTCAGCGTGAATCCAGGCGGTCCGTCGCTGAAGGTCCACCTGAGACCACTCCAGCCCTGTCACGTTTGCCTTTCGCAAGCCGGTGGCTAGGCTGAACCGAACCATCTCTGCTAGGTGCGCAGGCAGCTCCTCGATCAGCCTCTGAGCCTGCTCGTGCGTCAACCAGCGGACCCGCCGTTTCGGCACAGGCAACTCCACACCCATCAGCCGATCGACGGATTCGATGAATCCCTAGGTGGCCCGAAGACTGAGGCGGAAGACCGCCTTCAACACCAGTGCGCACTCGATCGCGGTGTCGGCGTAGACCCGAGGCCGTCCACCGCGGGCGCTCGAGCCGCTCGCGTCACGCCAGGACTCGACGGCTTGCTGGTCAATCCAAAGGGTCAGACTGCGTCTGCCGACCAGCGCGCGGTTGTACTCTGGTCAGTTGCGGACGCGGTATCTGAAGATAAAGCTGGGTTTGCCCATCTCCCAATTCTACGGAGACGAGCCCCCTCTCGAGAGGGGATAATGCAACAACGCCGCCGCAATCGCGTTTGCCGGGATTTTGCCGGACTGGAGTTCCCATGACTAAGCGCGGTACCGCACGGAGTGAGGGAAGACCAATATGTTAAAGGTTGCTGGCTCAAGACTTCACACGGAGCGCCATTCTACAGAAACTGATCTGACTCGGGCCCGTGGAAACCGATTGAGTAATCTCGAAGAGCAGCCGCAATTCTCAGGAGAGAGAACCATGCCAAAAAATCGAAAGAGCAATAAGGAAGCGAAGAAGAAGCCCCTCATGACAATGAAGGAAAAGAGGACGGCAAAGAAGAGCAAGAACGAGGAGAACGTTTTCCTTGTCAATGAAAACACAGCGCGCAGGCCGAAGACTGTCTCCGGAACCAATCGCCCGTAAAGCTGCGCGCGGGCTTGGGCCCAAGGTCAAACTGTAATCTATCCCGATACTCAAACAGCCTCCCCACCCCCCCGCTGCTGCTCCCTTCAGAAGCCAGCCGCTGCATAGCCTTACACAGCCCCTCGGATTGGAACGGCCGCGCGGACCTGCCAGCAGACTGGAGCGGAGATGCGTAAGCTGATCGACCATATCCAGATGAACCGCCTGCTCGACCGGCTGGCGGCAGTCAAGGAGAAATTGACGCCCAACGAGCGCGAGCTGTTTCACAAGCTCAAGGCCAAGTACCGCGAGCCGGGCGCGACCGGCTTCGACGACAAGACCTGCTTGGAGGTCATGCTGCGCAACATCGAAATCAGGCGCGGCTATGCGCTCGATCCGAAGGACACCGTCGGGCGGATCATCGACCTGCCGCGAACGGGCGACGCGGAAGACCCCTGATCCGACGCCGTTGCGCGCCGCTTCTGTTGCACTTCGAACTTGAACCTAAGTGGCACTGTCTCAGGTTCTCTCGATGATGCAGTGAGCATTGAACCGCGCACGGTAACGCACGCTCGCGGGACGCGTCAGGACCGCGTCGGAGCGAGATGCCGCAAAGACCTGGGCTCAACGTCTGAAAAGCCGACTTTCTTTTTGGATAGCCCATGTCGCTGAAATTGAATGAGATGCTGTGCGCTCCCTCCGCTGCCGCGCCGGGATTTTGCCGGAATCAGTCCAGCTCCGTTGCGCTCAGTTAGGGACTTGCGTCCACGGGAACCTCCAATTAGCCACTTAAAAATAACCACTTAAAGATGCCCAACTGCCTTCGGGAGGCAGGGGTCGGAGGTTAAAATCCTCTCACCCGACCAGTATTTCCAGCGACTTGCATCGCTAAATGCTCGCCCCATCGTGACCACCAGATCTGGAGGCAACTGCAATCTTCACAATGCCGATCTCGGCTTGTCGCGGCATAGTTGAACCAAGTCCGCGATCCTTGCTGTGCCGACACACATGACAGTGTCCGCGGCGCCCCAATAAATCTTGAGAGTACCGTCGTCATCGGCAACTGCCCCACAGCTAAAGACAACGTTATGCACGTAGCCTGTCAACTCCCAGGAATCTTCCGGTGACACTATCCAATCATCGGCGACACCCAGTACGATCGCTGGGTCAGCAATATCGTGAAGCGCCACGCCGAGCCGATAAACAGAACCGTCCATGGTGGGGAAGACACCGTGATAGAGATTGAGCCATCCGTCCGATGTTTTAATAGGCGTCGCACCGGGACCTATCTTCATTTGATCCCAATGATAGACCACAGGATTAATCACCGGCTCTGATTCTCCCCAGTGCACTAAGTCCGGAGACTAGGATAGCCAGATAGACCAGGGGTTAATCTCCGAATGCGGCCGGTCCAGCCGCGCGTAACGGCCGTTGAAGGTTTCCGGGAATATGACCACATTGCGCATGTCCGGTTCACTGATTACCGACATTCTCTCAACGCTCTTGAAGTCGTGGGTTCTTGCAAGTGCGATGCGCACACCGAATCTGGAATAAGCGCTATAGGTAATGTAATAGACGTTATCTATCGCGCAGATTCTCGGGTCTTCCACGCCGTATTCTTCGAATCGTGAGAAGTCACCTTCTGTGGACGGCACCATGAATGGCTTGGAATCCACGAGGAACTTGTAACCGTCGTCACTACCCGCAATACCGATAATAGATCGTCCGTTCTGCAGGTGGGAGCGAAACAGCAGAATGTAGCGACCCTCGAACTTGGTTGCACCCGCGTTGTGAACAGTCTCCACGGGATATGGCACGTCATGTTTAGTGGGAATGGTGTAACCCTGCTCGCGCACGGCGCGAAGCAGCGCGGCCCGAAGACCGAGATCGTTGAAATCCAAGGACGGTTCTCCTGGTAACGGCCTGGCGCGTTTTGCTGGAACCGGTCCAAGCAGTGGACTGTTAGGTTCGAGGAATAACCGGGAGGACTATGCCGCGAGTGATTCGCACCAAATCCGGTCAGGTGGCGCGACGCCCTCTCAGCATACGCTGATTGTAGCGGCAATCACCGTGTAAAGGCTCCGGCACGGCCTCGCTAGGTACCGGGCACG
>JAACFO010000079.1 GCA_009937425.1 Gammaproteobacteria bacterium | reverse complement strand
GCTCTGTTCATAGGGCCCATCGCGGAACTGCCGGTAACCCTTCAGCAGTTTGTCGACTCCCATGGTCATGAGTATAAGTCCGGCAACTGAACGATGGTGCGACAAACAAGAGTGGCGGCGCCCCGTACCAGCCACACCCCGGCACCCGCTTCCGCTACTACCGCTGCTCCCTTCCGGGTCTGACGGGGTTTGCAACATTGCGATGCGAGGGGACCGATACGGGTCGCCATTGAAAGATTCTGTGCGGACGATTCGCAGCGACGAGAAGATACATGGAAAACAGGCCTTTGTCAGGAGGCCGCCGTCACCCGAAGAATGGCATCCTCGCGCCCATCGAGCTCCGGCAGGAGCTCCAGCCCCAGACCAGGCCCCGGTGGAGTGCGGATATGGCCGTTCTCCAGGGGCGGCGGTGCATCCACCAGCTGATGGTACCAGCCGTGGTAGAAGGCGCGGGTAATTTCCTGTTCGACCACATTCGGGCAGGCAAGCGCAAGATGGGTGGAGCTCGCCAGGGTCACCGGGCCCGAGCAGTCGTGAAATGCGATGCTCTTACCAGCGGCCCGGGCCAGTGCCGCCACCTGCCTGGCGACGGTGATGCCGCCACCCCAGGTCACGTCGACGATGGCCGTCGCGACGCCGCCCAGCTGCAACAGGGCATCGAACTGACCAATGCCGCCGAGGGTCTCCCCCGCCGCAATGGGCGCCTTGGTGCTTTGTACCAGCTTGCCCAGATCCGAGATGTGGTCCATCCACACGGGATCCTCGATCCAGTCCATGCCCATGGGCTCCAGGGCAGCCGCGATCTTCCTGGCGGCCGCGAGGCTCCAGAGCCCGTGCAGTTCGGCCTTGAGACGCATCCCGGTGCCATGGCTTTCGCGTACTTTTTCGAAGGGCAACAGGGCCGTCGCGATTTCAGCGGCAGATATATCCAGACCGTCCGCGGCGGAATCGACAAAATCGAACGGCCAGATTTTCATTGAACGAATGCCCATGTCCAGGAGTTCCGCCGCGAGTTCGTCGGCGCGATTCATGAAGCCGTCGAGATCCTCGTAGACCCTGCCCTGGTGGCCATCCCCGGGGAGTCCGAAGTTGCGCGGGCGCACGTCGGCGGTCTTGGATACGTAATCTGGTCCCGCGCACGTGTTGTAAACGGGAATGCTCTCGCGCAACGCACCGCCGAGCAGATCGTGGATGGGCTTGCCGGCGGCCTTGCCGGCGATGTCCCACAAGGCAACGTCAACGGCGGAGCACGCGCGCATCTCGGCGCCGCTGCCAAAGAAACCCACGTAGGGACGCAGCCTGCGGTTCAACGCTTCTATATTGCCCGGATCCTCGCCCAGCAAAAGCGGCGCAATGCGATCGTGCAAATCCGCTTCCACCGGTCCGCTTCCGAACCAGGATTCGCCGAGCCCGGTGATGCCCTCGTCGGTGCGCAACCGGACCCAGACCAGGTTCGGGCGCTCGGCGATGCGCAGGCTTTCCACGGCGATGACCTTCATCCCGTTGACTCCGGTGCCGGGCCGGTGACATGTGGCTTAATCGGCCCCAGCGCCCACGTCAGCAGCAGGCCAAACACGGAAAATCCGGTCAGTATCATGAACATGGTCTCGTAGTTGCCGGTCATATCGAACAGGCGCCCGGCCAGCAGCGGTCCTGTCGCGCCACCGATGGTACCGCTGAACAAGACCATGCCGAAAATGACCCCGTGGGAGCCGGTACCGAAAAACTCCGCCAGGGTGGGAGACATGGCGGTGAAGAACCCACCGTGAGCGAAACCATAGATCGCCGCAAATGCGAACAGCATCCAGGCCGCGTCGGCCACTTGCAGCAAAGCAAAGCTCGATAACAGGACCACGAAGCAGATCGTCAGCGATCGCCTGCCACCCAGGCGATCGATCAGGGTTCCGATGGTCAAACGGCCGGCAATGCTGACCGCGCCGATGGAGGAGAGAATCGTCGCCGCCACCGCCGGTGCAACACCTTGGTCAATGGCGTGGGGCACGATGTGAATCATGACTGTCAACAAGCAGAAGAACACCGCGAGCTGCACCACGCACAGGATCCAGAATTGCCGCGTGGCGGCGGCCTCGGCAAGCGTCATTCCGGTTTCCCACGAGGCGCCCGACGCCTGGCCCATGGCAATTTCTACACCGTCGGGATGCTGTCCGACAGCGCGCGGATCCCGGCGCATCAGCTGCGCGGCCAGAACGAGTATCAGCAGGGATGCCGCGCCAATGGCGAAGGCGGCGATTCGCCAACCGAATGCCGTGATGAGCATGGCGGCAATTGCCGGCACCAGGAGCTGACCGATCCCGGTTCCCACCTTGGCGATTCCGGTCATGGCGCCGCGGCGGCGCACGAACCAGCGCGCGATGGTGGACAGCGTTACGACATCGTGGGTGCTGTAGCCAATACCGGCGAGCACTCCGTAGAACAGAAATAGCTGCCAGGGAGCTTGCAGGACCGACATGGACGCGTAGCCGATGCCGAAGAACAGAGCCGAGACGGTAATCAGAATCCGCGGGCCGACTTGGTCGTTCAGCTTACCGGCGACGATAGCCAGCACGCCCATGATGACGAAAGACAGGGACGAAGCGCCGGAGATCATGGCCCGCGACCAGCCGAACTCGGCCTCCAACTCGCGGAAGAACACCCCATAGGCGAACATCGAGCCGATGACGGCGCCCTGGATGACGAAACAAGACGCTACGATCCTGTAGCCGTCGAAGCGTCCGCGTGTCACGGCGACAGTTGCATCACGACATGGCCGCAGAGATCAAAAGCGTACTACCGCTACTCTTAATAAATCGTCTTTTTCAGATGCTTCGGATAGTTGCGATCATATTCTTCCGCATCGAATTCTTTCTCGGACAGCGCTTTGAGTATGTTACCCGTGCTCGGTAACTCAGAGCGTGGAATCTGCGCCTCCACGTCCCACAGGTGGGAACGCACCAGTGCCTTCTGGCATTGGAAATAAACGCGATCGGCGCTGACTACCAGAACACTTCTCGGCAACTTCCCTTGCATCGAAAAAGACGCGCACAAATTCGGATCCACCACGATCTCGGCACGGCCGTTGATGCGCAGCGTTTCGTTGACGCCCGGAATGAGAAACAGCAGCGAGATGCGCGGATCGCGAACCAGATTCCGCATACTGTCGATGCGGTTATTACCGCGCCGATCGGGGATCATCAATGTCTTCTCATCCACCACGCGCACGAACCCGGGGGGATCGCCCCTGGGGGAACAGTCGAGCCCCTCGGGACCAACGGTGGCAACGGTGACGAAGGGGGCCTTCTCGATGAAGGCCCGGTAATCATCGGAGATGTAGGTTATCTCCTTGGCAAGCGACTGCGCACGGGGATCGCCGTAAATGGATTCCAACTGATCGACGTTGGTGATCCGGTGGGAAGGGGAAATCCCGGCAAGGGTTTCTTTCATTGGCTCGTCAATCGCGGTTTTCGACAACAGCGGGGACCATATCACACCCGTTTTCGCCCGGGGCAGGGATCCCGGCGCTTCAGTCGTTTCCCGCCAGTGGTCTCACGTGGCCCGTGGCAGTGTCGCCCACATAAACGCCGAAGGCATTTTCCTCGCGTTCCTGCACGTAGCGCTGGACCACCGAGCGCACAGCCGTGTCCCCGATGTCATTCCACGGTATGTCCTGGAACGGGACCAATGACGACATCGCGTGCTCGTCCACAGCGCGCGCTTCGCCCCGGTACACGATACTGTGAACACCGCTCTTCGGATCTTCATAAACGGCGAACAAAAACGATAGCTCCGCGTCGACCCCCGCCGCCTTTACTGTACCCAATAAACTCTCAGCGTCATCTGCATTTCCAATCCGGGGAGCGGTGGGAAGAGACAGCGCGCCGTCACCAGCATCACGGTGGAACAGGATCGCCTCCTGGTGTTCGATGAGCGCAAGTAGGCGCGTGCCGTCGTCCTCTTCCGCGGCCCGCACCGCGTCCTGAGACAGACCGAAGGAGACATAGGCGCCGCGGCAAAAGCCCAGCGGGCTGGAGGCGGCGTAATCGTAGTCGGCGACACGGCCAATCAGAATATAGTGATCGCCCGCATCCACAACGTCGTGCATGCGACAATCGAGCCAGGCGACTACTCCGGCGAAGACCGGGCACCCGGTGACGCGGGCGGACCAATCGACGGTGGCGAAACGATCCGCGGTGCGCGAACTGAAAGCGGCGGAGACGGCCTTCTGATCCTCGCTGAGAATATTGACGGCATAACTTTGCGCCGCACAAAAGACCGGACAGCTGGCCGCCGTCTTCGCCAGGCACACGAGTATCAACGGTGGATCGAGGGAGACCGAGGCGAAGGAGTTGGCGGTAAAACCCCTGGGCTTGCCGTCGGCATCCATGGTCGTCACCACGGTCACGCCGGTGGCGAAAGTGCCCAACGCGCGACGCAATTCCATGGGGTCGATGGGACGATCAGTCATAGCGGTGATTCAATACATACGCACCCTGAAAGCGCGATTGTACCAGCGATGGGATTACCAGGTTGAATCCGCGAACACATTAGCGTTGAATCCACACGCATGAAAGCAACAATTGCCCTGGTACAAGGCGACGCGGCGGGGATCGGATCCGAGCTGCTGGCAAAGCTCCTGGACGACGATCAGGTTCAAACGCGTGCGAATATTCTGATCGTTTCGGACGAACGGGTGTTTCGCACTGGCTGTGAGATCACCGGGCTGAGTCCGTCCGTAAGAGTAATATCGCGGATCGACGACATGGACTTCAGCGACGGTCTGCCCAACCTGCTCGATGTGCCGGTGGTGGATCCACAGGACGTTCCGCTGGGAAAGGTATCGGTGGCGGCCGGCGGCGCCGTGCTGCAGTGCTTCGGCAAGGCTCTCGATCTGGCCCAGGCGGGCACCGTCGATGGCGTTTGCTTCATGCCCTTCAACAAGGAGGCCATGCACAGGGCGGGACTCGGCGCCGAAGACGAACTGCAGTGGGCTAAAAAGCATCTGAGCTACCAGGGGCACGTGGGTGAATTCAACGTCATCGATGGCATGTGGAATGCGCGGGTCACGTCCCACGTGCCGTTACGCGACGTTGCCGATCTGTTGACAATCGATCGCATCGTCGCGTCCATCGCCTTCGCCGATCTCACTATGAAGGAGGCCGGCTTCGATGAACCCCGCATCGCGGTCGCGGCGCTCAATCCACATGCCGGCGACGGCGGCCAGATGGGGCGCGAGGAGATCGACGTCATCACACCCGCGGTAGAACGCGCCAGGGAACTGAAGATCCTCGCCGACGGGCCCTTTCCTTCCGACACCCTGTACATTAAGGTTCGCGACGGGCAATACGATTGCGCCGTCAGCATGTTCCATGACCAGGGGCAAATCGCCATCAAGCTACTGGGTTTCCACATGGGTGTGACGGTCTTGGGAGGCTTGCCGGTCCCGGTCACCACGCCCGCGCACGGAACCGCATTCGATATCGCCGGGACGAACTCGGCTCGTGTGGAGCCTTCCCGGCGCGCATTCATGATGGCTTGCGATATGGCCGATAATCTCAGGAGAGTTGCCGGGTGAAGACTCCGGACGCCTTGGCCGTCCGAGGAACTTCACCGCATACCGCGAGTCTGACAGCGTAGTGCCGAGAGGCTTGCGCCGGTCTACCGGGTGATCCAATCACTGTCGCTCCAGTTGATACAATTGCGCGAGAGTTTTGCCGCGCAGCGAGGGTCCCGAAGTCGGGGAACAAGCCTCGAACGCAACATCGGGTGATTTTATGAAACCAGTATTAATGGCTGTCGCCGTTGTCGTCGCAATGCTCGGTACAGCCGTACCGGTGCTGGCCGAGTCCGACCTGCAGGCGGTCAAACGCATGATTGCGAAGCGTCTTCCCGGAGCGACCGTGGACCACGTGGCAGCGTCACCCGTAAAGGGAGTTTACGAGGTCGGGGTCGACGGCGGTGATGTCGTCTACGTTTCAGCGGACGGTAGATATCTGTTCAACGGCGCATTGATCGACTTGGTGAACCAGGAGAACCTCACCGAACGCGTGCTCGCCGGACGACGGGTAAAGTCCCTCGACAATGTTCCGGAAGATTCCATGATTATCTACGAACCCGACGGGGCGGCGAAATATACGATCACCACCTTCACCGACATCGATTGCCCCTATTGCCGCAAGATGCATAGAGAAATGCCGTTGCTGAATCGCATGGGAATACGGGTCCGGTACATGCTTTTCCCCCGCGCCGGTCCCGCTTCACCGTCGTACGAAAAGGCTGTTTCCGTATGGTGCGCCGAGGATCAGCAGAGCGAGATGACCAAAGCCAAAGCCGGCGCGGTGCCCGAAAATCGCGATTGCGAGAATCCCATACGCGAACACATGGTGCTGGCACGACGTCTGGGGCTGCGCGGCACGCCGTACACCATCACCGATACAGGACGGGCCATCGGAGGGTACGTTCCGGCACCCGAGTTGCTCGAGTCCCTCGAAGCCGACAAGCTCAAATTGGCCCAATAGGCGATTGGGACACATATACTTCAGCGTGAAAAATTATGATCTAAATCAATGTCCAGTGGCTCGAATCGAAACACCATACCCACTGTGCACACGCGGTGCATTGGCCGAATTCGGGCTGGCAATATTTCAGCGCACTTGATCCAGTGGAGAAATCCATGAAGAAACTAGTGAGAGCAACAGCACTGGTGTCGCTGCTCGCCATTTTATCTATGCCGGCGGTGGCGGATGGCGACAAGGCAAAATTTGAAGCACTCGAACGTCAGATCGAAGCCCTACAGACACGCATCGCCGCGCTGGAGGCACAGCAAACGTTCACCTCTTTCATGCCGGACTTTGCCGAACGCTTCCACGTAATGCACCGGGCCGGCGAAGCCGGTGACTGGGCGGTAGCCTCTCACGAGTTCCAGGAGATGAAACGGCTCACGATTCTGTCGACCAACATCGACGCCAATAATGGCAATCTCATGCAGCAAATGATGAAGCCAAGCTTCGAGGCGCTGGAGAATGCCATCGGGCACGGAAATCAGGAAAAGTTTCAGCAGGCGCTCGTACAAACCATCGACACCTGCAACGCCTGCCACACGGCAACCGGCAGCGGTTTTGTTCAGGTGACCCTCAATGCCCGCGATTCCATGAGCCTGAGACACCCTCATAAGTTGATGCAGCGGGAGATGGCGGGCGGCCATTCCCACGGCATGTCCTCCGGCATGGGCACAATGATGCCCGCCATGCCCGCGGCCGATGCGCACCACGACGACACCGGCCAGCCCGCGCACAAACACTGATACCCCGAAGAGTCGGGTCAATTGCAAATTCAGAGGTGATCCCATGGGAAAACTACTCAAAGGCAGAATGCCGGTGCTTCTGCTCCCGGTTACGGCCATTTTTCTGCAAGCGCAGTCGGCGCTGGCGCAAGCCGACAGCATGGGAACTGGGTGGCACGAAGGTTTGGGCTGGCGGCATATGTTTTTTGGTTCCTTCATGATGCTGCTCTTCTGGGGCGGCCTCATAATATTGATCTTCGTTGCTGTACGTTGGATAGGCGCCGGGTCCCCACGGGGTAACGGCGAACCGGCACCGGGGAATCGTGCTCTCGACATCCTCGATGAGCGCTACGCCCGCGGCGAGATCGAAAACGAGGAATACGAAGAGCGCCGGCGCCTGCTGTCGAAGTAACCCCAGAGGCGGTGCCAATCCGGCGTTCGCGTACCGGCTCGAGCGTTCACGCCTCTGGTGAATCATTGCCTGATCTTGATCAAGCAACTCCGCGGGATTCGACGTAGCTTCAGCGCTATGGAATAAAACCCAGTCGCAGGTCAGCAATGATTTCACGTCGTGACGTAGTGCAGGTGGCTCGTCGGCCACGAGTTTGTCTTTCTTTGATCGGTTTAATTCTTGCCCTCCTGGCCACCGGCATCACCCAGGCCGAGACGGGTGAACGTCCCGGGCCTGAAGCTGTCGACCGAGGCAAGAAACTGTACAACGCTTACTGCGTCGCTTGTCACAAGCCCATGGGCGTCGGCGAACCGATCGTTCCCTGGAGTATTCGCCGCACGGATCTAATCGAAGCGATGCCGTTGAACGAAACTTCCCATGCATGGCACCACGGTGATGATCAGCTCACCGTCATGATTCTTGATGGAACAGACCGCTCGAGAACGCGCATGCCGGTCTGGAGAAATAGTCTCACGGAGCAGAACGCAGCCGATCTGATCGCCTACATGAAAAGCTTGTGGAGCGACCGAATTGTTTCCTGCCAAGGACCGAAACACATGGATTGCATGTGAGTCATAACCACCTGTCACCAGCCTGAGCACATAACATGAGCAAGATAAAGAGCCTGTACGGCGCGACTCCCGCGGAGATATTTCAGAGCGGACTGGAAAATCTCGACGACATCGAAGCAGTCGTTGCTGGTGTTCTGTGGAAAGACGGAACAATCACCGCCGGTTGGTCCAACCTGGACGTCGCCAACCTCGCCCGCCTCATCCTGGTCCTCGACGAAGCCCAACGCCGCCGCACCCTACCCGAAACCGACCTCTAACCCATTGGTGCCCCTCACCCTAACCCTCTCCCCCGAAGGGGGAGAGGGAATAAGGCAAGACCGGTACCGGGTACCGGTCTTGCCTTATTCGGCACGGCTAACAACGAAGGGTCCCCCCTCCCTCGATGGGAGGGGGGACAGGGGGGCGGGTGATAGAGAGGAGCGGCAGACGCGACTCCGCCCCTCAAAGTTTGTCTCCCTTCGTTTGGCGGAGAGGGAGGGATTCGAACCCTCGGTACGCTATTAACGTACACACACTTTCCAGGCGTGCTCCTTCAACCGCTCGGACACCTCTCCGGGGCGGACGAGGTTATATGAGAAGCGTCAGGCAGGCAATCAGAGTGCCCCGTGTTCCGTGAGCAGTGCCTGCACGGCTTCGGCGAGGCGGGCATAACCGGCGGCGTTGGGATGGACGTGGTCGGACTTGTAGTGATTGTCGCCGAGAATCGTTGCCAGTATGTCGTCCTCGATGGGTACCTGCATGTCCTCGGCGATGTCTGCGTAAAAATCGGCGGGGCTCAGGAAAAGACCCACATTGGGAACCGCGATCATCACCACCGGGATATTCTGCTCCCGGCTCAAGCGGATCATCTCGCGTATGTTGGCCACGGTCGCGGCGGTGTCGCGCTTTCGCAGGATGTCGTTGCCGCCGTGGCAAAGAATCAGCATATCCGGCCGATGGCGTTCCAGCATTCCCGGCAGCCGGCGCAACCCCTTGGCGCTTTCCTCCCCCGGGTTGCCGGCATTGATGACGGTGCGTCCGGTGCGGTCCGACAGCACCGCCGGATAGCTTTGATAATCCCTGGCGCCGGTGCCATGGGTGAGGCTATCGCCAAAGGCAAGGATGACGGCATCCGGGGCGAGCCTTGGAAGAGGAACGGTATCGTCGCCGCACGCCGCGAGGAGCGCGGCGCACGACAATAGAGCGAGTCCGACAGACCTGGCGGCGGCGCTCAGATCAGATCCTTGACCGCATCCCGCTCACCCTCGAGTTCGGCCATGGTGGCATCCATCTTTTGACGGCTGAAGTCGTCGATGGCGAGACCCTGGACAATCTC
Source organism: Gammaproteobacteria bacterium (assembly GCA_009937425.1). Classification (GTDB taxonomy): domain Bacteria; phylum Pseudomonadota; class Gammaproteobacteria; order HK1; family HK1; genus JAABYT01. The sequence goes on along the minus strand of JAACFO010000079.1, from coordinate 8,166 downwards.
GTATCGACCATCGCTGACGGTTACCGGAAAGGAGTACATGATCCCTTCCGGAATTCCGTAACTGCCGTCGCTGGGAACGGCCATGCTCAGCCAATCGCCCTTGGGCGATCCACTCACCCAGTCGCGCATGTGGCTCAAGCCCGCGAATGCGGCGGACGCGGCGCTGGAGTGTCCCCGGGCCTCGATGACCTCGGCACCACGTTTCTGCACCCGCGGAATGAACTGCTCGCTGATCCAGGCTTGGTCGACCAGCTCGGTGGCCGGCTTGCCGGCCACCGTGGCGTGATTGATGTCCGGATACTGGGTCGCCGAATGATTGCCCCAGATGGTCACGCCTTTGATATCGGCCACTGCCGCGCCGATCTTGTCCGCCAGCAGGCTCTTGGCGCGATTGTGGTCCAATCGCATCATTGCGGTGAACTGCGTGGGATCCAGATCCGGCGCATTGCGCATGGCGATCAATGCATTGGTGTTGGCCGGGTTGCCGATGACCAGCACTTTCACATCGCGTTGCGCGGCTTCGTTGAGTGCCTGACCCTGGGGCTTGAAGATCTTGCCGTTTTCTTTTAACAGATCCCCCCGCTCCATGCCTTTGCCCCGGGGTTTTGATCCGACCAGTAATGCGTAGCCGGCACCGTCGAAGGCTTTGCCGGCGTCGTCAGTGACGACAATGTCCTGCACCAATGGATAGGCACAGTCGTTGACTTCCATGACCACGCCTTCCAGTGCCTTCATTGCCGGGGTAATTTCGAGCAGCTGCAAGATTACCGGCTGATCCGTACCCAGCATCTCGCCGGATGCAATACGAAACAGCAACGAGTACGCAATCTGGCCCGCGGCGCCGGTGACGGCAACACGTACCGCTTTCTTCATGGAGATTTCTCCTTAACTGAGATTAGTTCTAGTTTCGGTCCACCATTGGCACGTAATCGCGTTTCGCGGCGCCGATGTAGAGCTGCTGCGGGCGCCCGATACGCAGGTCCTCATCCACCATCATCTCCAGCCACTGGGAAATCCAGCCGACCGTGCGCGCCATGGCAAAAATGGCGGTAAACATATGCAGAGGAATACCGAGAGCGCTGAGAATGATTCCGCTGTAAAAATCCACGTTGGGATACAGCTTTCGCTCGATGAAGTAGTCGTCCTTGAGAGCAATCTCTTCGAGCTGCAGCGCGATCTCGAACAGCGGCTCGTTACCGGCATCCAGGTCCCGCAGCAGGTCGTGACAAGCTTGCCGAATGATGGTCGCTCTGGGGTCGAAATTCTTGTAGACGCGATGGCCGAAGCCCATGAGCCGGAATGGATCGTCTTTGTCCTTGGCACGTTCCACATACTTGGGAATGTCATTTGGATCGCTGATCGCCTCCAGCATGTTGATGACCGCTTCGTTGGCGCCGCCATGAGCCGGCCCCCACAAGGTCGCGACACCGGCTGCGACCGCCGCGAAAGGATTGGCGCCGGAGCTGCCGGCGAGGCGCACCGTCGAGGTGCTGGCATTCTGCTCGTGATCGGCATGCAGAATGAGCATCAGCTCCAAGGCGCGAACGGCCACCGGATTCGGCACGTAGGGTTCGGCGCGAACCGCAAACGCCATCTGCAGGAAATTTTCCACGTAGCCCAGAGAATTGATGGGATACATGTAGGGTTGGCCGATGGTGTACTTGTATGCATCCGCGACGATGGTCGGAATTTTCGCGATCAGGCGCACCGCCGAGAGCTCGCGGTTTTCGGGATCGTTAATATCCAACGAGTCGTGGTAGAAGGTGGACAGCGCACCGATAATTCCCACCAGCATGCCCATGGGGTGGGCATCGGCACGGTAGCCGTTCATGAAACGCCTGATGCCCTCGTGCACCATGGTGTGGCGCCGCACCAGGATATTGAAGCTTTCCCACTCCCTGGGCGTCGGCAACTCACCGAACAGCAGCAGGTGGCATACCTCGAGATAGCTGCTGCTCTCCGCCAGCTGCTCGATGGGGTAGCCGCGGTAGAGCAACACACCGTTTTCACCGTCGATGTATGTGACTGCGCTCCGGCAACTGGATGTGGAGGCGTATCCCGGGTCGTGCACGAAGAAGCCGAGCTCCTGGACCATGCCATTGATGTCGATGACCGGATTTCCGTGGGTGCCCTCGACCACCGGCGCCTCGAAGCTCTTACCGGTGGTATTGTCCGTCAAGGTTACCGTACGATTCTTGGCCATATGTCTTCCCCTGTGCAGCTATGGGAGCGTCCTGGAGATCCGTCGGCAAAGCACCTTCCGTGTCGTTGGGAGGCAATCGCTCGGGAGCCGATGTAACCCCGGGAAGCCAGCGACCTGATTCGCGACCACCGGTGGATCCCACGGGGGGATTCGACCGGTTGGGAGGCGCCTTGCAGTGCAGCATGATCGCACAGGATCGCTGCCTTTGGTACCCATTGGGTTGCGCATGGGGCCATCCAGGGGATTGCCCATGGAATCGCGTTATCGGCTAAACTATCAGGCGTTGGCGAAAGCGTAAAAAAATTCAGGCCTGGAAGGCAACAAACTCGCCGATTCTCGCCGATCCCATGCCGGAAGGGACACAGCTACAGTCAGGACAAGAACATGTCGGATAGTTCCCCGCTTTTCTCCGGGAACGCAGAGTTCCTCGATACGCTCTACGAGAGCTACCTGGACAATCCCGAGAACGTCGACCCCGCCTGGCGGAGCTACTTCGCCAACCTTGGCGCCGCCGACCTGTCTGCCGGCAGCAACGGCGATACTTTCGCGAATGACCTGGCGCGCTCGGCGCTGGCGGCAAAGCAGGTAAAGGTACTCGAGTTCATCAGCGCCAACCGCTATCGCGGTCACCGCGAAGCCGATCTCGATCCGCTCCACCTTCACGAGCGCCCGAAAATGCCCGAGCTGCACCTGGCGCATTACGGCTTCACCGACGAAGACCTGGATCGGCGCTTCAATACAGCATCCATGTACATGGAGTCGGAAGCGACGCTGCGGGAAATCCGCGATCTGCTCAAGAAGACCTACTGTGCAACCATCGGCACGGAACTGACGCACATCACCGCCACCCACGAGAAGCGCTGGATCCAGGAGCGCCTGGAACGCGTACACGGAGAATGGAATTTTTCGCCGGAGAAAAAGCGCGACATCTTGCGCTGGGTCACCTCGGCGCGAAAACTCGAGGACTACCTGCATCGGCGTTACGTGGGCCAGAAGCGATTCTCCCTGGAGGGCGGCGAAGCACTCATTCCCATGCTCGACGAAGTGGTGCAGAAGGCTGGAGAGAATAAAGTCAAGGAAATCGTCATCGGCATGGCCCATCGGGGCCGCCTCAACGTGCTGGTGAACATTCTCGGCAAGCACCCGAAAGTATTGTTCGGCGAGTTCGAAGGCAAAATTGACGTGGGCCGGGGTTCCGGCGACGTGAAGTACCATTTGGGGTTTTCCTCCGACGTGCAGTCGCCCGGCGGACCGGTGCACCTGGTGCTGGCATTCAATCCTTCGCACCTGGAGATCATCAATCCGGTGGTCGAGGGCTCCGTGCGTGCCCGCCAGGAGCGGCGTGGCGACAACGCCCGCAACGAAGTGCTACCAATTCTCCTGCATGGCGACGCGGCCTTCGCCGGCCAGGGTGTGGTCACCGAGACCCTCAACCTGTCGGAAACACGCGGCTACGGAACCGGCGGCACCATACACATGGTGGTGAACAATCAGATCGGCTTCACGACCAGCGACCCCCGGGACGCGCGCTCGACGCTGTACTGCACCGACGTTGCCAAGCTGGTTCAGGCGCCGATTTTCCACGTTAACGGCAACGATGCGGAAGCCGTCATCTTCGTCTCCCAGCTTGCCTATGAATACCGCATGGAGTTCAAGAAAGACGTGGTCATCGATCTGGTGTGCTTCCGGCGATACGGCCACAACGAGTCCGACGAGCCCCTGGCCACGCAGCCGATGATGTACAAGAAAATCAAGGACCAGCATGGTCCGCGCCGCATTTATGGCGCGCAACTGGTAGCCGAAGGCGTGATGAAGGAGGGTGAGCCCGAAGAGATGGCCGAGACCTATCTGAATGCGCTGGAAGGCGATCAGACGATGTCGCGGTCGCTGCTCGAGGAGTCCGGCATCGACTATCTGGCCGACTGGACACCCTACATCAACAAGTCCTGGCGCGAGCCCGTCGACACGTCGCTGTCCATGGAACTCATCGAGGAACTCGGCCACAAACTGGCCGAGGTTCCCGCCGACTACGAAGTGCACCGAAGTGTGCAGCGCATCATCGACGCCCGCCACGAGATGGCCAGAGGCGAGCGCCCCATGGACTGGGGATTCGCGGAAAACCTCGCCTACGCGGCACTGCTCAAAGACGGCTACTCGATTCGCCTGTCAGGCCAGGACAGTCAACGGGGCACTTTCTTTCATCGTCACACGGTGATACACGACCAGAAGAAGCCGGGTACCCATACGCCCCTGCAGCACATGTACGAGGGGCAGCCGAGATTCACCGCCATAAATTCACTGCTTTCCGAGGAAGCGGTGCTGGGATTCGAATTTGGCTACAGCACGGCGGATCCGGAATGTCTGGTTATCTGGGAAGCGCAGTTCGGCGATTTCGTCAACGGCGCGCAGGTGGTGATCGATCAGTTCCTCAGCTCCTCGGAGGCCAAGTGGGGAAGATTCTGCGGACTCGTGATGATGCTGCCCCACGGTTATGACGGCCAGGGTCCCGAGCACTCCTCGGCGAGACTCGAGCGCTTTCTGCAACTTTGTGCCGAAGACAATATGCAGGTGTGCATGCCGAGCACGCCGGCACAGATGTTTCATCTATTGAGACGGCAGATGGTGCGCCCTTACCGCAAGCCGCTCATCATCATGAGCCCGAAGAGCTTGTTGCGAAACCGGCTGTCCACGTCATCGCGGGAAGATCTCGCCAATGGCCAATTCCAGATCACCATCGGCGAAGTGGATCCCATCATTCCAAAAGAAGTGACGCGCCTGGTACTGTGCAGCGGCAAGGTCTACTACGACATCCTGGAGAAGCGCCGGGAGAAGGAACTCCGGCACGTGGCCATCGCGCGGGTCGAGCAGCTTTATCCGTTCCCCGAAGAAGAACTGGTCGCCCTGTTGAAACGCTACCCCAATGCCAATGATGTCTGCTGGACCCAGGAGGAGCCGCGCAACCAGGGAATGTGGTTTCACATGCTCTCCCGGCGCCACCTTGCAGGCTGTGTGCAGAAGCGCCATAAGTTGGTGTACGCCGGGCGGAACTATTCCGCTTCGCCGGCAGCCGGCTATTTGAATATACATCTGGAAGAGCAACGTTCTCTGGTGGAAACCGCCCTGGGGTTGGACGTCGTCGAGTCGGCTCGCAAAAAGACCGCCTGAACATCACCTGGCGAAAAGCTGAACAAAAATGGGACAGATCTATTTAAGAGGAGCAGCGAAGTGCTCGTAGACGTTAAGGTGCCCGTGCTGGCCGAATCGATTCCCGATGCCACGCTGCTGGATTGGAAGAAGGGTCCCGGCGAGGCCGTCGCCAGGGACGAGATCCTCCTGGAACTGGAGACGGATAAGGTGGTGCTCGAGGTGCCCGCGCCTCAAGCCGGCGTGCTCAGCGAGGTGCTGAAGAATACCGGCGACATAGCGCTTAGCCAGGAAGTGCTGGCGCGCATCGATACGGAAGCCGCGGCGCCCGCCGCCAAGCCCGGGGATGGCGCGGCCCAGCCGGCAGCCGCGGCGGCGCCCACGAATGATTCCGGCGGCGGCGCGCTGAGCCCGGCTGTGCAGCGGCTGGTCTCCGAGCACAATCTCGATGCGTCTGCCATCAAGGGCACCGGCAAGGGTGGACGGCTCATCAAGGGAGACGTGCTCGCCTATCTGGAAACCAACAAGCCGGCACCGGCCTCCCCCGCTCCCGCAGCGCCGGCTGCCCGGCCGGCGACTCCCGCCCCGGCCGGGGGCGAACGTGGAGAGCGTCGCGAACCCATGTCGCGACTGCGCATGCGCATCGCCGAGCGTCTGGTTCAAGCCCAGCACAGCGCCGCCATCTTGACCACCTTCAACGAGGTGGACATGCAACCGGTGATGGCGTTGCGCAATCGCTACAAAGACAAGTTCGAGAAAACCCACGGCGTACGCCTGGGCTTCATGTCCTTTTTTGCAAAAGCCGCGGTGCAGGCCCTGGAGCGTTTTCCCGCGGTCAACGCGTACATCGAAGGCAACGAAATCATTTATCACGACTACCAGGACATCGGCGTGGCCGTGGGTTCGCCCAGGGGCCTGGTGGTTCCGGTTTTACGTGACGTAGCGCAGATGTCCTTCGCCGACGTGGAAACCACCATTGCCGGGTTCGGTGCCAAGGCCCGCGACGGTTCGCTCACGGTGGAAGACATGACCGGCGGCACATTCACTATTTCCAACGGCGGTGTATTCGGATCCATGCTGTCCACGCCGATTCTGAATCCACCACAAAGCGCCATCCTCGGCATGCACAAGACCCAGGAACGGCCGATGGTCGTCGACGGGGAAATTGTCGTTCGCCCGATGATGTATCTTGCGCTGTCCTACGATCACCGCATCGTCGATGGCCGCGAAGCGGTTCTGTTCTTGGTGGCCATCAAGGAAGCCATCGAGGATCCGGCGCGCCTGCTGCTGGGTGTTTAACACCCCTCACGGAAAACGAAAGCAACATGAAAAACTACGATGTCGTTGTCATCGGCGGCGGCCCGGGAGGTTACGTGGCCGCTATTCGCTGTGGCCAGCTCGGACTCGCCACAGCGCTGGTGGACGAATGGCTGGGCACTGACGGCAAGCCGGCCCTGGGCGGCACCTGTCTCAATGTCGGCTGCATACCTTCCAAGGCGCTGCTGGATTCGTCCCATCACTATCACAACCTGGCGCACCTGTTACCCGCCCACGGCATCACCATCAAGGGAGCAAGCCTGGATGTGGCGACCATGCTGGCGCGTAAGAACAAAGTGGTGCAGACCATGAACCGCGGCGTCGCGGCGCTGTTGAAGAAAAACAAGGTCACGGCATTCAGCGGGCACGGGCGATTGCAGGCAGGCAATCATGTGGCCATCGCGGTTCACGGCGCCGCCGAGGAAGTGGTGGCGGCGAAAAACGTCATTATCGCCAGCGGCTCGGTGCCCATCGATATTCCCGTGGCGCCAGTGGACGGGCGCAGCATCGTCGACAACACAGGCGCCCTGGCCTTCGACGAAGTTCCGAAACGTCTCGGCATCATCGGCGCCGGCGTCATCGGGCTGGAACTGGGCAGTGTTTGGAATCGGCTCGGCTCCGAAGTGGTGATTCTGGAAGCGCTGGAGGATTTTCTCCCCGCCGCCGACCGGCAAATCGCCAGGGACGCGCTGAAAGCGTTCACCAAGCAGGGGCTCGCTATTCATCTGGGTGCGCGGGTCACCGGCGCCAAGGCCGGCAAGAAAGGCGTTAGTGTCAAATACGAAGATCAGGCGGGCAGCAAGGCGCTGGAGGTGGACCGGCTGGTGGTCGCCGTCGGGCGGCGGGCCTTCACCGATGGCCTGGTGGATGCCGACGTTGGATTGGCAATGGACGATGCCGGGCGCATTCAGGTTGACGAACTCTGCCGCACCTCCATCGACGGCGTGTATGCCGTCGGCGACGCGGTGAAAGGGCCGATGCTCGCCCACAAGGCGTCGGAAGAAGGCATAGCGGTTGCCGAGACGATCGCGGGATCCAAGGCGCACATCGATCACAGGACCGTACCCTGGGTCATCTACACCCACCCGGAGATCGCCTGGGTTGGGGACACCGAGCAGCAACTCGCGGAAAAGGGGATCGCCAGTCGCAGCGGCAGCTTCCCCTACCGCGCCCTGGGACGTGCCCATGGCTCCGGGGAGACCAACGGCTTCGTCAAGATCCTCGCAGATGCCAAATCCGATGAGATCCTCGGCGTGCACATATTCGGCGCTCAGGCCTCGGAGCTCATCGCCGAAGCGGTCACAGCCATGGTCTTTCGCGCCAGCAGCGAGGACCTCGCCCGCACCGTGCATGCCCACCCGACGCTCTCAGAAGCGGTGCACGAAGCGGCCCTGGCGGTGGACGGCCGCGCTATACACATGTAGATATTTCCCCTCTCCCTCTGGGAGAGGGTCAGGGTGAGGGCGGCTCATCGAAGCATCTGCCTCACCCACCCCCCCCCC
>JAACFO010000078.1 GCA_009937425.1 Gammaproteobacteria bacterium | reverse complement strand
CCCCCCACCTGGGCGAAGCGGGCCGTGTCGTATTCATAGGAAAGCACGCCATCCTGGCCGAGCAGCTGGAATTTGGCCTGCATCACCGGGGGAAAATCTTCTTCGGTGATGGCGCCGTCGTCCTCGATAGCGCCCCGGGCCAGGCGTTTTGCATCGCGCTCCGGCAGTCCGTTGAGGTTATCGACCAGGCGGTCCAGGAGTTGCTTTTTAGTGCTCACGTTGCGCCCGCTGTTGCGGCGCGACCAGGTGCGCGCTTCTTCCAGCACAATTGCCTTGAGTTGCTTCCGGCCCGGCACGCTGAGGGCAAAGCGGGCACAATTTCGTGCCAATTCCGGTGGGATTTCCAGGGCATGGGATAGGAGAACCACCGTATGTCCGAGCAGCATCCTGTTTTGTGCCACATCCCTGAGCAGCCGCACATGCACCGGATCTTCCAGAAAGGGGTGGAAATCCGACAACAGATAAATCGCCGGTTCCCGGGCCACCTTGATTTCCAGCAGCACCTCCGTGGGTTCGCGCACATCGGAAGGCGATTTGAAGCCCCGATCCAGGCGCCGCAGGCCATCGGTTACCGTCCAGTGAAACAAGGGCTTGGGTACCCGCACCAATGCCCGGCGAAACAGGTCGATTACCCGCCCTTCCTCGTGGGTCTCAATGACAATTATGGGTATGGCGGAAGCCAGCAAAAGCTCCAGATCGGAGATATCACGCATGGGTCGTGTCCGCGCCCCCTCGATTCGGTGTCGGCTTCATCACAGTTTCCGGGTGAAATCCATCACAGTTTTACTCAGTTGCTTCCCTGGCCGGGTAGATCCCAACGGCAACCATTGCCCACACTCTATGTACGCAGGAAATCATGCACGTACGATGATCCACGCACTCAGTAAAGGTTTGAACCAAAAGCACGCCATGATCAAGGGCGTCGTCCCTGCGACCCGCTCCAGGGCCTTCGCATTGTGGCTGGCGCTGCTGCTCCTGTACTTCATGCTCCTGCCCAGCGCCGCGCAGACGCCGCTGCCTGCAGTGGAGATATCGGCAAAGGATGCGCACACCGTGAGCATCGCCACGGGCCATAGGGCCGAAACACCGGCCCGGCACCGCTGACAATCAGCCCGTCGTTCAGATTCGATTCAGCCCCGGGCTGTTAACCTGGGAAAATCCAAGGTTTCCCGGCCGTGACGCGGCCTGCGTCCATCGGCGACACTATACCCACAGCATTGCCGGGACCCGGCACAAGGCGGGAGTCGTTTGTGAGCTCTTTTCGATCCAGTGCATTTGTCTTCTCGCTGATGATCGGTGTCTGCCTGACCGGCCCGGGTGCCGTGGCCGGCACCGGGAGCACGCCCGACCCCCTGCTGCTCGCCCAGGCTGCAGCGCCCGTGAGCGCCGACGAGGCGGCAGCGTTGGTGGTCGCAACCAGCGGCGGGCGCATCCTCGGTGTGCGTCTGGACGACAAGGCACGGCCCGGGGTTTATCACGTCAAGGTCCTACTGGCCGGTGGCCGCGTACGTGTTTATCTGGTCGATGCGGGTAGCGGGCGGATTCTCCGATGATCGGCGCAGGGCGCAGCTGATGCGGATTCTGGTAGTAGAAGACGAGCCTGCCTTGCGCGAGCAGTTGATCGAGCGCCTGCGCGGCGAAGGTTACGCCGTGGACGCGGCGGCAGACGGCGAGGAGGGCGCCTATTGCGGTAACGAGTTGCCGTTGGATGCGGCCATCGTCGACCTGGGGCTGCCGCTGCTGTCCGGTATCCACATGATTCGCCGCTGGCGCGACGCCGGCCGGCAATTTCCGATCCTGATACTTACCGCCAGAGGGCAATGGCAGGACAAGGTAGATGGGCTGGAGTCCGGCGGCGACGACTACCTGGTCAAGCCCTTCCACATGGAGGAGCTGCTGGCGCGTCTGCGGGCCCTCATCCGCCGCTCCCGGGGTTGGGCCGATGCGGTGCTTCGCCGCGGACCCCTGGCCCTGGACATTCGCGCGCAAAGTGTCGCTGTGTCCGGGCAACCGGTGTCCCTGACTGCCTTCGAGTACCGAATACTCGAGTATCTGGTGCTACACGCGGATCGGGTGATATCCAAAAGCGAGCTCACGGAACATGTTTACGATGAAGATGCGGATCGGGACAGCAATGTTATTGAGGTGTTAGTGGGACGCTTGAGGCGAAAGCTCGACCCGGATACGAGCCTGCACCCTATCGAGACCCTGCGCGGGCGCGGCTATCGATTCTGCCTCGAAGCCGATTCGAGCGGGTGAGACGGCCCGGTGCTGTCACTCAATGCGCGATTGACGTTGGCGGCCAGCCTGGTGCTGGTGGCATTCCTCGGCCTCACGGGCCTTGCTCTGGAGCGCGCCTTTCGTAACGCAGGCCTGGCGGGCGTTCAGGATCGTCTCCAGGGTCAGATTTACACTCTGCTTGCCGCCGCCGAATTGGTGGACGACGGGCGCTTCACCATGCCCCCTGCGCTTCCCGATGGGCGCTACTCTTCCCCGGACTCCGGGCTCTATGCCCGCGTGACCGACGCCACGGGCACGGTGCTCTGGCGCTCGCCCTCAGTGCTCGGCTTCAGCATTCCCTATCCCGCCGCCGAATCGGACGGCGTGCCCGAGTTTTCTCCCGTTACCGCCAGCGACGGGCGACAGCTCTATGCTCTGTCCTTCTCCGTGCTGTGGGAGGTCGTTGCGAACCGGAGCCGGCATCTCAGCTTCCAAGTGGCGGAGCCCCGGGAGATTCTGGCAATCCAGGTGGCGCACTTTCGAACAAGCCTGTGGGGCTGGCTTGGCGGCGCCGCCCTGGCGCTGCTGCTGGTGCAGGGATTGGTTCTGCGTTTTGGCCTTGCTCCCCTGCGCCGGGCAGCGGTAGAGCTCGCCGAGATCGAATCCGGTGCCCGCCGGCAGCTGTCGGCAAACTATCCGAGGGAATTGACCACCCTTACCGCAGGTATTAACGCCTTCATTGAAAGCGGCCGTGGCCGGCTGGAACGATCCCGGCACGCCCTGGCCGAGCTGGCCCACAGTCTGAAGACACCGTTGGCGGTCCTGCGCAACCTGCTCGATGGCGACGCGGACACTCGAGAGATGCGCCAGACACTGGGCGAGCAAACGTTGCGCATGCACCGCACCGTCGACTACCAGCTGCAACGTGCGGCGACCTCGGGTCCAATGCCCCTGGCGCCAGCGGTGGAGATTGCCCCTTTGGCCTCACGTCTCAAGGACTCACTGCTCAAAGTGTATGCCCATAAGAAGTTGCGCCTGGAGCTGGAGATCGACCCTGGCAGCGGCTTTCACGGTGACGAGGGGGATCTCATGGAGATCCTGGGCAACGTCGTCGACAACGCATGCAAATGGGCCGAGGGGCGGGTACGAGTGCATATCGGCGTCGCCGGGGATGATGCTGGCGCCGGATTGCGATTGTGCATCGAGGATGACGGGCCCGGTATCCCGGCGGACAAAGGGGATGTGGTTCTCAGCCGCGGCGTGCGCGCCGACGCGACCACGCCGGGACACGGTATCGGATTGGCGGTGGTGCGGGATATTGTGATTGAGGCCTATGGCGGCGAGGTCAGTATTGGCGCCAGCGAACTGGGTGGTGCCGCCGTGCGCATCAGCATACCCCAGGCTTAAGCGGCGAGGGCGGCGATCTCCCGTTCCGCCAGGGCGATCCACTGGTGGTTGAGTCGCGCGTACTGGCGAGGTGCCCGGCGCAGGGCGTGCAGCAGAGCCTGGTAGAGCACCTTTGCCTCGCTTGGGCGACCCAGGCTCGTCAGCAGCAGGGCGTACCGGCAATGGGCCTCGGGCACCCGGGAGTAGGAGGTCAAGGTTTCGTACTCGTGCAGGGCGTCCTGTACTTCCCCCAGTGCTTCCAGGCTGCGGGCGTACAGCAGGTGTCCGGCCTCGGAGCGGAATTTCGGGTTCGCGGCGATGAGCCGATCCAGGGATGTCCTGGCCGCCTGAAACTGCTCCAAACAGAATTGTGAGCGGGCCAGGCCCAGTAGAACCAACGGATCATCGTGACACTCGCCGGCGTCCAGGCTCTCGAAAAGCTCGGCGGATTCCCTGTGACGGCCATGCTTGAGGCAGGCCAGCGCCAGGGCAAGGCGGTTGAGCAGGTTGTCGCTGACCGCCAGGGATGCGCGGCGCTGATGCAACTCGCGCTCAGGGTCCTGGGCCGTGGCTCCCTCGCCCGTGGGTCGCGAGGGTACACGGGCCCAGTGAAGCAAGGCGTCCCAGGCCATCAACAGGAGGTACAGCAGGGCGCCGGCGCCCGGCAGCATCAGCACTAGCAGCAACCAGCCGCCTTTGCGGTGACGGTGAAGCACGTGTAGCACCAGCACGACGTGCAATAGAACGCACAGGACCAGAATTGCAGGCACGAAAAGACTCCCAAACCGAGAGTTGTGTATTTACATGAGTCTTATCGTGGCCTGGCGGCTGGATCTTTAACCCTCGAGCCGGGCTATGGGCCGGGTATGCGGCGTCGTTCACAGTAGCAACCCGGGTAGAGGCCCGGCACGAGCGGAATATGGACGGCCATCCTGCTGGCGAGAGCTGCTGGTCAACTCGCCAATGGGACCCGGTGGCCACCAACGTGCGGAGCTTTTGAGATAGGCACTACCGAGTGCCATTCCACAACCCGTCGTGCCGGGTACCAGGTACGTGCAAGTTCGGGGCCAGCTTTGTTACTAGCTGGGAATTCAAGCACTTAGCTGTAGAGCCCGGTTGCTGACCCGCTGTGGTGTAAAGAATACCGACATTCCTACTTCAGACGCAGCAACCCCAGATAGAATTAAAATCCCTGTAAATCAAATAGTTGAAGAAAATCCCCAGATTATTTATTACATAGTTAAGCGCTTCGACAGGCGCACTCCAGATTGACCTGTCACGCCCGGACCGATACCATCGCGCGCCTTCGAAGTTTCAGTTTCACTACGGACAAGCAGTCATGCGCACACCTATTGAAAATTGCACCTCGGTTGCGCCGATCGCATTGCCCGTGCCTCATTCCTGACACCGGCGCGTCCGCGCCACCGAGCATCCGTACTTTCGTTCCGTGGACCGCGGCTTCGGCCCGCGCACGGTGATGTTTCGCTGCGTGATCCTCAAGGACACGCCGTCAGGAGTTGGTCCAATGTCAACGCTGGTTATGGTCGAGAAGGCCGGAGTGGCCTGCATGGCGGCAGATACTCTCACGAGCTACGGCTCGCGCAAGCAGTCGGCACGCTACGTCACCAGGCCCGAAAAAATCCTCGAAGTGGATGGCACCTACCTCGGATTCGTCGGCTGGTGCGCACACCAGGACGTCATCGAGAGTGCCCTCGCCCACGGGCTTAAGTTGCCCGAGATCGCGAGCGAGCGGGATCTGTTCGAGTTCTCTCGGGTGCTCCACCGTAAACTCAAGAAAGACTATTTCTTGAACACGAGCGAGGACCTCGACGATCCGTACGAGTCGAGTCAGATGATGTTGTTCGTCCTCAATCGGAACGGGATGTTCGGGCTTTGCTCGCTGCGATCAGTAGAGCGCTACCGGCGCTTTGCCGCGGCGGGCTCGGGCTCGCGCTACGCTCTGGGGGCGATGTACGCGGCGTACGAGCAAGGGCTCCCCGCCGAAGACATCGCCCGCCTCGGCGTTGAAGCAGGCGCCGAGTTCGACAGCGGCTCGATGGTGCCAATCACACTCAGGCGCATCGAGTCGGCGGGCGAACGGACAAGGACGCGAAAGTCCGACAGCGTGGCGGAGATCGTGTGAACGGTCCGGAGCAGTTGGTGCCGGAGTTGACCTAATTGCCCTAGCTAGGGCAATTAGGTCAACTCCGGCACCACTACTTCAACTCGCCAATGACATCTGTATGTTTTGTGTAAGTCGGCCATCATCGCCATCCCGCTATACTTCGAAACGCTGGGTTTGTAACCTGCTTCTTTCGAAGACCCGTTATTTGACGGAGGGAGAATGATGTCCTCGATAAGAATCGCCCTGACATTGACCAGCCTGCTATTGCTTGGCGGGTGCACCTATCATCAAATAGCAAGCCCGACGACCTACGAGATGGTCGCGATTCCGGGTTTCTCCGTAGGGGGGTCCGTTTCATTGATAAATACCCGGACTTCCAGTGAGGATGCCCTTTATCTCAGTAGCGCCGGGCGGAAATTCTACGGAAACCTCACGCAGTGGACGGATACCGCCATCGCAATCGCGAGAAGAGAACTCGAGAAGCGGCACGCAACCATCGAGCCGGGTGCGACCAAGAGCCTCGGGCTGGCGATAACATCCACGCGGGCTACCGAAGGATTTTGGGGTTTCAGCGTATTCACAACCCTGAAAGTCAAAACGGGAGACGGCTATACCAAGGCCTATACCGGCGAAGGGTCGTCACCTATCGCGACACGTGCACCTGACGCCGCGATCATGGAATCCGTTGCCGCGATGTTCAGGGACCAGAAGATCGTCGACTACCTGACGCAGTAAACTCAGCTTCTGTCCTCAGGAAAAAAACGGGGTCAGAGACGGATTTCAACATGCAGAAACTAATCGGCAGTCTTTCGAAATAGGTCTCTGACCCGCTTTTTCGATATCAGATAGCTCCTACACCAAACCCCGGTCGGGTCGCCCTTTGCATCGGTCAATCAGGTCAACTCTGGCACCACTACTTGCCACTACTTCTCGAGGAGGGTCAGGGCGCGTTCCAGCAACACTCCTTCTCCGGCCAGCTCCTCGAGGATGGTGAAGTGGTTGGTGCCGGGTGCCTCGAGGATGTCGACGGCGGCGCTGCGGTTCTGCCAGTGCTGGGCCAGGGTCTCGGCCTGGCGGTGAAATTCGGCGCTTTCCAGACCGCCCACGGCGGCCGTGAAGGGTGCGGCACCGATGCCCGGCATCAGTGCCGGGCTGTTGCGCGCGGCGGTTTCGCTGTCCATGGCCAGCGCCTCGTTGAGGCTCGTATGACGAAGGGGCTCGAGCTCATAGAGTCCACTGATGGCCAGGCCGCTGTGAATCAAATCCGCGGGTAAATCGCTTCCCTGGTCGGACCAGCGGGTAGCCATCAGCATGGCCGTCAGATGACCGCCAGCCGAGTGTCCAGACACCTGGATACGGTTTCTATCGAAGCCCAGCGCCTGGGCCTGGCGCCACAGCCAGGCGAGGGCGGCGCGGGTTTGCGCGACGATGTCGTCCAGGGCCACCGATGGGCACAGGTCGTAACCCACCATGGCCACATTGACGCCATGGGCGCACAGGCCCTCGGCCACGAAATGGTTGGCGGCCCGCTCGCCGCGCTGCCAGTAGCCGCCGTGGAGGAACATGTGCAGCGGGGCGTGGGCGCTGTCGGCTGGAAACAGATCGAGCTTTTGACGCGGGCTCTCGCCGTAGGCCAGGTCCAGTTTGCACTCGCGGGTGGATCGCAGCTGCTCGCTGCGGCGTTGCCAGTCGGCTTGAATATCCACGTGCTCGGGTACCGCCGCGCGGGCGTTGTACTGGGTTTCGAGATTTGCATCGATTGTCATCGCCATATTCCTTATTCAAGCCAAGCCTTAATCAAAATCAGCGTTGTTCCAGCAGGGCCGGTAGATCCTGCATGTCGGTGAAGACGTGACCACCGGCGGACAAGAGCGCCTGGCGGTCGGTGAGCGCTGCGTACGCGAACACCTTCATGCCGGCGGCGATCCCGGCCTGAACGCCCACCGGCGAGTCCTCGACAACTGCGCAGGCGCCGGGCTCGGCGCCCATGGCCTCGGCAGCGCGCAGGAAAATATCCGGATGGGGTTTGCCGCGGGTCATGCCGGCGGCGCTGAACAGGCGATCCTCGAAGTGCGGCAGCAGGCCGGTGTGGTGCAGGGTGGTGCGCATTTTTACCAGTTGACCGCTGGACGCGACGCACATGGGTATGGCGATGCGCTCCAGGGCCGCAGCGATACCTGCCACCGGCTCGATCTCCTCGCGCAGTGCCGCCAGGGTGCGTGCGCGAACCACGTCGACGAAGTCCTCCGTGGCCGTGTAGCCGAAGCGGCTGGCGAGGATGTCCACGCAATCGCCCATGGTGCGGCCCATGAAGTGCTCGTAACACGCCTCCAGACTCGTGGGAAGGCCATTCTCCGTGAGCACCTCCGCCATGATGCGGTTACTGATGGGTTCACTGTTCACCAGTACGCCGTCGCAGTCGAAGATCACCAGCTGCCAACGCACATCAGACTCCCAGGTAGCGGTTCTTTACATCGTCATCGCCGGCGAGTGCCGGTGAACCACTATTGTATCGGCGATGGAGAACACCACGTCCATGTCGTGTTCCACCAGCAGCACGGTGATCTGGCCGTTCAGAGTGCCGAGCAGCGTGGCGATCTCGCGGCTCGATTCCGGTCCAGTGCCAGCCATGGGTTCGTCCAGCAGCAACATGGCCGGCTCGCCCGCCAGCGCCATGGCGAGTTCCAGTCGCCGCCGGTCGCCGTGGGCCAGCACGCTGGTGAGTGAGATTGTCCAGTTCGCGGCGCTCCAGCAGCCTCTTTACCGGTACGATCAGCGCCGGGTCTTTATCGGCGCGCCGCCAGAACCGAAGGTAACGCCTATTCTAACGATCCGAGCGTGGCGCGAGAATGGGCGTGAGGGTGTTCCTGGAAAACGATGATGGCGTCGAAACGCAGAAAAGTATTGGTCAGGGTCGGAAACAAGGTGAAAATCAATCGATCGAGGGCGCTGGTATCGGCGATCATGAAGTTTCGCCGCTGGACACCGATGGCGTCGATGAAATCCAGGAAGGCCTCCAGGGTGCCGTCCTGATGTTCGCCGATGACGTTGACGTTGCGAATTTCCTCCCGATTAACGCGGCGCTCGCCGAGACGAATGCGCCGGTACATCCAGTTGGGCTGATCGGCGCAGTGCAGGGCGCCGAAAAGCACCGCGTGTCGCTTATGACGCCGGATGTGGCTGCGCAGGTTGCCGGCTATGGACTGGTCCCTGGAGCCCGACATTCGGTCGACCCGCTGGGCCTTCTGACTGGCGCTTTCGTCGATTCCGGCGATGACCACCGCCGGATTGGTGGCGCGCACCGATCGCACGATTGCGGCGATGTCCTCGCCCAGCAATGCTACCTCGGGGACACCCGCGTCGATGGGGCCCATGATCTGCGCCAGCTCATCGTCGGGCGCTTCGAGCAGCAACACGTCGAAGGCCAGGGCGGGGAGTGCGATCTCGGCCAGAAATCGCCGCGTGGCCGCCAGGTGACGCTCGCCGATGCACAGAATCGTCAACCGGGACGCGTTGAGTCGCGCGAGTTCTTCGTCCAGACGCCCAAGATTGCGGCGCAGATTGTCGACGAATTCACGCTGCCGGCTCGCGGGCATTGCGGTGAATGCGTCGACGGCTGCTGCGGCAGTCGCCTCGTATCCCGCATGCTGTACAAAAGCATCGACGGGGACGGCAATGGGGGTCGGCGAGGGCACGAAGTGCAGCCGTGCCCACTCTGCGGCAATCCATGTCAGACCCAGCAGCACCAGCACCGATGCGACAATCAGTGTGCCGCGGATCAAACTCGTTCCTACATGACGATCAACGGATGATCATACAGCTGATGTCGGACAGGTTCGTCACCTTGCGCGACACACTGCCCATGAGCACGCCCTTCACCTGACCGAGGCCGCGGGTGCCGAGGACGATGAGGTCGATCTTGCGCCGTTTCGCGTAGCGCATGATTACCGTTGCCGGGTCACCGTGCTCCAGCGCCGACTTGACCTTGGTCGCACCCTTTTTAATGGCACGGTCCTCGGCGTCGCCGAGAATTTTCTTGCCGACGAAATCCAGAACGTCCGAGCGGGCGCCGGCGATTTTCTCGACTTCCGCCATTTTCTTGAGCTCGGGCGGTAGCTGCATCTCACGTACCGCATACAGCAGGTGCAGGGTGCTACCGTACTTACCGGCCATGTCGGCGGCGAGATTAATGGCGCGATTCGACGCCGGCGACGCATCGGTCGCTACCAGAATATTTTTCAGCATAGGGTGCTCCTAGTCAGACCGGTGTCAATCCCCGCATGCGCTCATTGCGCCTTCTGAGAAATTCCAGCGCGGTGAGGAGGAATATGGAGAGAACCACCAGGATCGTGGCCACCGCCAGAATCGTCGGGCTGATCTGCTCGCGGATCCCGGAGAACATACGTCTCGGAATGGTGTACTCCTCGATGCCGGCCAGGAACAGCACCACGACCACTTCGTCGAAGGAAGTAATGAAGGCAAAAAGCGCACCGGAGATCATACCCGGCATCACCAGCGGCACGGTTATCTTGAAGAAGGTGCGGATGCCATCGGCGCCCAGGCTCGCGGAAGCGCGGATCAGACTTTGATCGAAGCCCACCAGCGTCGCCGTCACGGTAATGACCACAAACGGTGTGCCGAGCGCCGCGTGCGCGAGGATGACCGGTACCAAGTGCAGTCCAGACCAGATTTCACTCAGCTGGCGCGGCGTGAATCCGATCACGGAGTAAAAGAAGTACATGCCGACGGCGGTGATCACCAGCGGTACGATCATCGGTGAGATCAGAAGCCCCATGAGAAACGTTTTGCCGGGCAGGCGGCTGTTGCTCAAACCCACAGCGGCGATGGTTCCCAGGGCGGTGGCGATGAATGTGGCGAAAATCGCCACGATGGTGCTGTTCTTAATCGCCAGATGCCACACGGCGCTCTGCTCGCCGACGAAGAAATCCTCGTACCAGCGCAGGCTGAAACCAGGCATGGGATAGGTAAAGTATGGTTCGGCATTGAACGACAACGGGATAATCACCAGGATCGGCATGATCAGGAACAGCAGGATGGCGCCGCAGATCACCCGAAATCCGATGTACCAGGCTCGTCCCAGGGGCCCGACGTATGGCGGGAGATTCCTGAGACCCCTGATGGAGCCGCGCACCGCCACCGCCAGGCAGACGAACAGCAATGCGTAAACGAGAAATTTTGCCATTGCCCTACCCCAGCTTCATGTTGTCGATGCCGACAAGCTTGTCATACAGGACGTACACGGCCAGGACGCCTGCCAACAGGAACCCTCCCAGAGCCGACGCCAATCCCCAGTTCAGCGACCGATTCGTGTGATCGGCGATGAAGTAGCTGACCATCTGATCCGTGGGTCCGCCAACCAGGGCCGGCGTGATGTAGTAGCCGAGCGCCAGAATGAACACCAGCAGGCCACCGGCGCCGATCCCCGCCAGTGACTGGGGAAAGTAAACACGCCAGAATGCCGTCCACGGTGTCGCGCCGAGAGAGCGCGCGGCACGCTCGTAGCTGGGTGGAATATTCTTCATGACGCTGTAGATGGGCAGGATCATGAACGGCAGGAGGATGTGGGTCATGGCCACCAGCACACCAAAGCGATTGAATATTAATTGAACCCGTTCATCGATGATGTTCAGCGCCAGCAGCAGATCGTTGAATACGCCTTCGGTCTGCAGCACTACCACCCAGGCGGTGGTGCGGACCAGCAGTGACGTCCAGAAGGGCAGCAGCACCAGGATCATCAGAAGATTGCTGTAGCGAAGCGGCAGATTCGCCAGCAGGAAGGCCACCGGATAGCCCAGCAGTACGCACAGAATCGTGACCGCGGCGCTGATCCAGAAGGTACGCACCCATACCGAGTCGGTGCCGGTGAGCAGATAGAGCTGCCTGTTCTCGGGCTCCTGGACGATTTTCCCCTCGGCACTGCGTCTCAGATCCAGGGCTTTGAGATAAAAGGATGCGGTGAAACGCTCACCGGTGTCCTTGATGGTCACCCACACGTCCCGCTGACCCCATTTCTTGGAAATCTTGAGAAATGCCTCCTTCCATTTGCCGTCCATGAAGGGGCCGGCCTGCATGCGGCTGACCTTGCGTCCGGTTTTGGTCATGAGACTGCGCATGCCACCCTTGTCATAGTTAAGCCGGGTGGCTGCCTTGCCGATGGTGCGCTCCTTGGAGGCCCGGGAAATTTCCGCGGCAAATGTCGCGTATACCTGCTCCGGTGGCGTCGGCGCGCCGGCGGGATCCCAATCCTGCAAAGCGGCGATGGTTTTCGGGAAATACTTGATGATTACCG
Organism: Gammaproteobacteria bacterium; assembly: GCA_009937425.1. Taxonomy (GTDB): domain Bacteria; phylum Pseudomonadota; class Gammaproteobacteria; order HK1; family HK1; genus JAABYT01. The sequence continues at coordinate 5,961 of JAACFO010000078.1, read as the reverse complement.
GGTTATCGAAGCTGAAGTACATCATGCGCGCGATAGGCGCCAGGAAGGTGAAGGTGATGAACACCAGCAACGGTACCACCAGCAGGAACGCGCGGATCTTGTTTCGTCTTTCGGCTGCGGCGAGCGCTGCCTTCAGGCTCTGGCCGCCCATGACCTCGAAGGATTGGGTGGTGTCTTGCGCAGTTGCCATTTAATTCTTTCGCTCCTGGAAATTCCTATGCTCAGCGTGCCAACCAGGTTGTAAAGCGTTCATCCATTTCCTGCTGGTTGTCCGCCCACCATTCGAAGTCGTTTTGCAGTGAATTAGCAAAATTGTCCGGTGACGTGGGCAGGTGCGGTTTGATCTTTTTGTTCACCTTGTCCATGGAGGAGCGCCGAACCGGGCCATAGGAGATGTACTTGGCCTGGTTCGCCAGCTGGGTCGTATTCGTGGAGAAGATGAGGAATTCCAGCGCGGTGCTCAAGTTCGGAGTGCCCTTGACGATACCCCACAGATCGATGTCCCACACCTGGCCGTCCCAGATGATGACGAAGGGCTTCTTTTCTTTGAACATCGCGTTGAACAGGCGGCCATTGTAGGCAGAGGTCATCGCGACCTCACCGTCGGCCAGCAGTTGCGGCGGCTGCGCGCCGGCTTCCCACCATACGACCTGGTCCTTGATCTGGTCGAGCTTGGCGAAGGCACGGTCGACGCCTTGCTCGGTGGCGAGTACTTCGTACACCTGGTCGGTGGGAACACCGTCCGCCATCAATGCCCATTCGAGGTTCACCCGCGGGCTCTTGCGTAGACCGCGCTTACCCGGATATTTCTGGACGTTGAAAAAATCCTTTATGGTCCACGGTCTTCCGCCAGGAAATTTTGTTCGATCGAAGGCTACAACCGTGGACCAGACGATCTCGCCCACTGCACAGTCGACAAGCGTGCCGGGGATAAAATCCTCACTCGCGGGTGTTCCGTCTGGTGCCGGCGGAAGTATGTTCGGGTTGATACGCTCCAGCAGACCTTCATCGCAGCCGCGCACCGCGTCGGACATCTCCAGGTCCACGAGATCCCATCTGACGTTGCCTGCATCCACCTGGGCCTTGATTTGCGCGAGGCCGCCGTTGTAGTCCTCGGAGAGAATCTTGACGCCGGTTTTTTTCGTGAACGGCTCGTGGTAGGCCTTCACCTGGCTGCTGGTGTAGGCGCCGCCCCAGGAGACGACGGTGAGTGATTCGGCGGCGGATAGGCTCGCGCCGGCAAACAGGAGGGCGATCGCAGCAATGGTGCTCCCGGTAAGCTGCTTACGTTGCAGATGCATCACGATCCCAACCTCCCCGTCGTTCTACGCTGGCGTGCATGTTTCGGCGCATTCGCCTGCGTGAACGCAACGCCCGGCGGCGCTGCGTTCACGCAGAAGATCCGGGGACAGGCCGTCGACCCATCCCCGGAGTGCGGCTTATTTGGCAAGCCAGGTCGTGAAACGCTCGTTCAACTCGTCCTGATTGTCGGTCCAGAAGTCGTTATTGGTGGCCAGCGCCGTTTGCATATGCTCCGCCGTGGTCGGCATGTGCGGCATCATCTCGTCGCCGGTCTCGGCATGGGTCGTGACCAAGGCGATGGAAGACTTGCGTGCCGGACCGTAGGAGATCCAACGGGCCTGATCCGCCAAACGCTGGGTGTCGGTGGAGAACTTCAGGAACTCCATGGCGGCTTTCAGATTGGGCGTGCCCTTGACGATTGAGTAGACGTCGACGGACCAAATCTGACCGTCCCAGACGATCACGAAGGGCTTCTTCTCCTTTACGATGGCGCTGAACAGGCGGCCGTTGTAGGCCGATGCCATTGCCACTTCGCCGTCCGCAAGCAACTGTGGAGGCTGCGCGCCGGCTTCCCACCAGACCACGCTGTCTTTGATGGTGTCGAGCTTTTTGAAGGCACGATCGACGCCGGACTCGGTGCCGAGGACTTCGTAGATTTCATCATTCGGCACGCCGTCGGCCATCAACGCCCATTCCAGATTCACCAGCGGTGACTTGCGCAGACTGCGCTTGCCGGGGAACTTCTTGGTGTCGAAGAAATCGGCAATGGTGCTCGGCTTGGCGCCGGGGAACTTGGTGTCGTCATAGGCATACACGGTTGACCAGACGATACTGGAAACCGCGCAGGGCAACAGGGCACCATCTAGAAAATCCTCAGCGGCGGGCGTGCCATCCGGGGCCGGCGGCAGCGTCTTCGGATCGATTTCGACCAGTAGCCCCTCGTCGCAGCCACGCTGGGCATCGCCGGGCTCGAGGTCGATTATGTCCCACTTGATGTTGCCCGACTCTACCTGCGCTTTGACCTGCGCGATACCGCCGTTGTAGTCCTCGGAATTGATTTTAATGCCGGTCTTCTTGGTGAACGGCTCGTGATAGGCCTTAACCTGACTGCGGGTATACGCACCGCCCCAGGACACGACGGTCAGGGACTCGGCGCTCAGCACAGGCGCAGCCGCTACCATCCCGAGGGCGGTACCGGCAACAGCCATATAGACTGATTTGCGGAAACTCTTCATAGCAACTTTTCTCCGTTGAATTGCAATCGTTATTGCCGGTCCCGTCGGCGAGCATGCCGGAGTGGTCGGCGGTTTGCGGTTGTTATCCCTCGTCTCCTTATTTCCTTCCTTCCTAGTCTTGTTTCTGACCGCGGGCTCACAGAAAGTCGAGCGCGCGGCAGTCTTCTGCCTGCCATCCGACCTTGACCGTTTCTCCGGTCTTGAGATGTTGATGGCCGGCGGAATTCGGTACCTTGATGACGAAATCGTCGTGGCCCAGCAATCTGACGCGGGTGCGCATGTGATCGCCAAGATAAATGAGCTCTTCCACGGTGGCGTCAAATATGTTCGGGCAACTGCCGGGCTCAGGCCGCACGAACACGCGTTCCGGACGCAGGGACAAGGTGGATTTTTCGCCGGTGTTGCGCACGTTGACGGCCAACGCCTCGATGTTGCTGCCGTCTTCCACCTGGACGGTGCAGTTCTTGCCGGTGAAGTCCGTGACCTGGCCGACCAGTCGATTATTCTCACCGATGAACTGGGCGACGAATGCGTTTTCAGGTAGCTCGTAGAGCTCCTCCGGCGGCGCAAGCTGCTGAATGATGCCGTCGTTGAATACCGCTATGCGGTTGGACATGGTCAGCGCTTCGCTCTGGTCGTGGGTCACGTATACCACGGTGACGGCGAGGGTCTCGTGGATGTGCTTGATCTCGTACTGCATCTGTTCGCGCAGTTGCTTGTCCAGTGCGCCCAGAGGCTCGTCCATGAGAACCAGCTTGGGCTCGAAGACCAGGGCTCTGGCCACTGCGACGCGTTGCTGCTGGCCCCCGGAGAGCTGGCCGGGGCGCCGATTAGCGAATGTGCCGAGCTCCACCATGTCGAGAGCGCGCTGCACGCGTGATTCGATCTCGCTCTTGGACATTTTGCGGACATCCAAAGGGAAAGCGAGATTCTCCGCCACCGTCATATGCGGAAACAGCGCGTAGTTCTGGAACACCATGCCGATGTTGCGCTTGTGGGGCGCAACGTTGTTGATGGGGCTTCCGTCCAGGACAATGTCGCCGTGGGTGGCTGTTTCGAATCCCGCAAGCATCATCAAGCAGGTGGTCTTTCCTGAGCCCGATGGCCCGAGCATTGTTACGAATTCACCCTTCTCGATGTCCAGGTTGAGATTCTTTACGACCAGCGTCTCGCCGTCGTAGCTCTTCTGCACATCGACGAATCGAACGAATGCTTGATTATCCGTGGACATCGGTTACCAACCCTTGCGTTGTTATTTCAGACGTATCCATTAGCTTGCACCGACGGGACGCAAATGTTCGCTGGTCCATGAATTGGTAGGGGTGACGTGAGGTGAGCAGGACGCTTCAGTCGGCTCGTCTTTCGAGAGCACACGACCGGAAGCTCGCCATGGACCGCGGCGTGTTTGCTAGGACCCCTCCATGGCGCCTCGCTGTTGCGCCCGGATGGGCCGCGTAGTTGGCGCTCTTAGATTGTGTCAGATTTCGTTATTGCCCGGATTCCCCAGGCGCGTGCCAGCCGATTGTAATCCGACCGATCCCCCGAGCACAACCGACCTCCTTTGGAGGCTACTGAAAGTATCGGTATTTGTGTTCCAGGGATAACACTTCCCAGGGCTAGTTCAGCTCTTTGAGCAGGGCCTGGGCGGCTGCCTTCTCGGAGAAGGGTTTCCCGGAATCCAACGCCGCGGTCAGCTCCCGCCTGGCGCGGGTCTTCTCGCCGGCCCGGGCGAGTCCCGCTGCCAGGTGATAGCGAATATCGCCATTTTCCGGCGCGCGTTTGGCGGCCTTCTCCAGCAGGGTCAGCCCCTGTTCCACGCTACCGTTCTTAATCAGCAGCCACCCGTAGGTATCGATGATCTCGGCGCGTTCAGGGGCTCTTTCGTAGGCGCGTTCGGCAAGCTCGATGGCGCGGGAATCACCGTCTTCGAAGTAAAGCCAGGCGAGATTGTTGAGGGCCAGCACGCTGCGCGGCTGGGCCTTCAGAACCTGCTCATACTCGGCGACGGCCTGGGCCCTTTTGCCCGCCTGGTGAAGGGTGGATGCGTAAGCCAGGCGCACGGCGGCGTCGTCGCGGTGCTCGTCGAGCCAGGTCGTCAGGGTGGCGCCGGCATCGGGCTGCCCGGCGCGGCTCCTGGCGGCGTAGAGTTTCAGCACCGTGGCCGATCCAGGGGCCTTGTCGAGGGCCGTTTGATAGGCCGACGCTGCCTCGCGGGGCTTGTTGCCGGCCATCAGGACGTCACCCTGGAGGCTGAATCCGGCGGGGGATTTCGGCTGACTCTGCTGCAGCTCCCTGGCAATTTTCGCCGCCTCGTCGAGCTTTCCCGTGCGCAGGGCGAGATTGCCCAGGCCCAGGGTCGCCAGGGGATTGCCCGGCTGCAGCTCGAGCACCCGTTCCAGTGCGCGTCGGGTGTTCGCGACGTCGCGCTTCTGCCCGTAAGCCAATGCCAACTGCATGTGGGTGTCGACGGAATTCGGATAGCGCTCCGCCAGCTCACTCAAGCTGCTGATGGCGTCATCGGTCATGCCATTGGCGATCTGGGCACGGCCGAGGAGCAGGGCAGCGGCGGGTAGCCGCGGCGAGATGTCGTAGGCTTCACGGGCAAGCGTCAGCGCTTCCGCTGCATTACCCCTCCGAAGCTGGTAATTCGCCAGGATCAGGCGTGGTTGAACGGCGCGGGGGTTCTTGTCCCTGGCGCGCTCCAGGAGCGCGATGCCTTCCTGAGCACGGCCGTCGTCGCTGGCCATCTTGGCAAGCGCCACCAGTGCCACGGGTTGATCCTTGTGGGTCTCCAGTATCGCGTCATAGGCAGCGCGCGCCTCGTCACGCTTTCCATCACGCAAATCCAGGCGCGCCAGGTTGAGGGCGGCGGTGGCATAGGCGGGATCCAGCTCAACCGCCTTGCGATAGCTCTCCCGTGCCAGGGCGTAGTCTTTCTTTCCTTCGTGGGCGGCGCCAAGCAGATTCTGTACCCGCGCGTTGGAGGGTTGTTTCTCGGCCAGCTTCTCCGCCGCCGCCAAGGCCTTATCGAACTCGCGATTCTGGAAATGCGTGAGAATCAGGAGCACATCGGCACGGGAAAATTCCGGGTCGCTCTCCAGGGCCGCCTCCAGCTCGGAGATGGCGTCGGCAGAGTCACCGGAGGCCAGGTGGCTGACCGCAAGCTGGGTACGAATGGCGGCCGCATCCGGCGCCAGATCCGCCGCTTGTCCCAGATAGGTTCTGCCGGACTGAAAGTCCCGCTGACTCATGTGAGCGGTGCCGAGCATCGCCAGCAGCTGGGGATCGTTCGGCGCCTGGGCAGCCATCGGCCCGAGCAGGTCCACCGCCTTTTGCGGTTGCTTGAGCTCGATGTATACAGCTGCGAGCAGTTTCTTGGCCGCCAGATTCTCGGGTAGCTGGGTGAGATAACGTTGCAGGACAT
>JAACFO010000236.1 GCA_009937425.1 Gammaproteobacteria bacterium | reverse complement strand
GGACTTACCGTGGCGCCCGTGGAAGAAGGCACCGTGTTGCTCGACCCCGCCATTGCCATCGTCAGCGAGTCGCAGCTTTTCGGCGAACGTGTCATGCAGCGCCGGCGGCGGCGACCCAGCGGCCGGGACGCAGAGAGCGTGGTGCGCGATCTGTCCGAACTCAACATCGGCGCCCCGGTGGTCCACGAAGACCACGGAGTCGGACGCTATCGAGGCCTGCAGAACATCAGCACGGAACGCATGAGCGGCGAGTTTCTCTGCATTGAGTATGCCGACGGCGACAAGCTCTACGTGCCGGTGTCTTCGCTGCATCTTGTCTCCCGTTACACGGGGGCGGAGTCCGATGCGGCACCGTTGCACAAGCTCGGCAGCCCACAGTGGCAGAAGGCACGCAAGAAGGCCGCCGCCAGAGCCTTCGACGTGGCGGCCGAGCTTCTGGAGATTCAAGCGCGCCGGGCGGCGCGCCTCGGCCACCAGTTCCCCACCGATCAGGACGAGTTCAGAAGCTTCGTGCAGGGATTCCCCTTCGAGGAAACGCCGGATCAACAAGTCGCCATCGACGCCGTGCTCGCCGACATGGCATCGGAGCAACCGATGGATCGCCTGGTGTGCGGAGATGTGGGCTTCGGCAAAACGGAAGTGGCCATGCGTGCTGCCTTCGTCGCCGTTCATGACGGCTGGCAGGTAGCCATCCTCGTACCGACGACGCTGCTCGCGCAGCAGCATCATCAAACCTTTTCCGATCGCTTTGCGAACTGGCCGGTACGCATAGAGCAACTCTCCCGATTCCGATCACGAAAGGAACGCGACGCAGTGGTCGCCGATCTGGCCGCCGGAAAAGTCGATATCGTCATTGGCACCCACCGGCTGCTGCAGCCCGAAATTCGATTCAAGCGACTGGGATTGGTGGTCATCGATGAAGAGCACCGTTTCGGCGTCCGCCAGAAGGAACGCCTCAAGTCATTACGGGCACAATCCGATGTGCTCACCCTCACCGCCACGCCTATTCCCCGCACCTTGAATATGGCCTTGTCGGGCTTGAGGGATCTGTCGTTGATTGCGACACCTCCCGAGCGGCGCCTTTCCATTAAAACCTTCGTGCGCCAGTGGAACGGCGCCCTTGTTCGAGAAGCTTTCCTGCGTGAGATTCACCGCGGCGGGCAAGTATATTTCGTGCATAACAAGGTCGAGACTATCGGGCGAATTGCTCGAGAGCTGAGCGAACTGGTGCCGGAGGCGGAATTGCGCATCGCCCATGGGCAGATGCGTGAGCGAGAGCTCGAACAGACAATGCTCGATTTTTACCATCGACGGTTCAATGTCCTCGTTTGCACGACCATCATCGAAACGGGCATCGACGTGCCCAGTGCCAACACCATCATCATCAACCGGGCGGATCACTTCGGCCTTGCCCAGCTGCATCAACTCAGAGGCCGTGTAGGGCGCTCCCATCACCGCGCCTATGCCTACCTCATCGTGCCGCAGCAGCGGGCGATGACCGCCGACGCCGTGAAGCGCCTGGAAGCGATAGAGTCCCTGGAGGATCTTGGCATCGGCTTCACTCTGGCGACCCACGACCTGGAGATCCGCGGGGCGGGCGAGATACTCGGGCAGGAACAGAGCGGGCAAATTCACGAGATCGGTTATTCCCTCTATACGCAGCTGCTGGAACGGGCCGTGGAAGCCCTGCAAGCCGGACGCAGCCCCGAACTCGATCGCGCCCTGGACCACGGTGCGGAAATCGACCTCAAGATGGCGGCTCTGATTCCGGAGGACTATCTGCCGGATGTGCATGCACGGCTGATCATGTACAAACGCATCGCCAGTGCCAGAAATTCCGAAGAGATCCGCGAACTGAAAGTGGAAATGATCGACCGTTTCGGCCTGCTTCCCGAGGCAGCGCGAAATTTGTTCGACATTACCGAGCTCAAGCTCAAGGCCACGCCGCTGGGAATTCGCAAAGTCGATGTTGGTGTTCTGGGTGGACGCATCGTTTTTGCCGCCGAGCCGCAAGTGGATCCGGCAAATATCGTCCGTTTGATCCAGAATGACCCGGTGACCTACAAATTCGATGGTAGCGACAAGCTGCGATTCTCCATGGAACTCGAGACGGGCAGCGCCCGTCTCATTGCACTGGACGGTTTGCTGGATGCGCTGTCGTTGCGTGATGCCGCATGACGCGCACGTGTAGAATAGGCGTCATGAATCGAAGCATGCGGATTAATCTATGGTTGATCGCCGCCATGGCCATGGGACTGCCGGCTGCGCTCCCGGCCCAGGATCAGGACAAGGATGAACTGACCTGGTACGCGATCGAAGTCATTGTCTTCGAACGCAGCGGCGAAATCGGCAGAAATGCCGAGTTCTGGGCCGCCGAGCCCGGTCTTCCGGACATCGCCGGTGCGGTCGAGCTCAGCGTGGAAGGGCTTGCACCGGCGGACGCGGCGGACGACGCACCCGCAGGCGGCGAGATCGAAGCGCCACCGCAAGCCGAGGATCTGACCTCACCGGACACATCCATGCCGCTCCCCTTTCAGTTGGTAGCAGCCCAGGACTACCGGCTGACGGACGCCTGGGATCGGCTGGAAAAATCCAGCGCCTTTCGACCCTTGCTGCATGTTTCATGGATCCAGCCGGGTTTTCCCTCCGAGCAAGCGCGCCTCGTTCATGTGCGAAACAACAATTCCGCGCTGGGTGCCGTTGCCGTCAGCGTTGACGAATCCCAGCCGGCACTCAGCGAGCCGGACTACGCGCCAACGCTCTCGTCACGTATCAGCGTGGCCCGCGACCCGTCGAAGCCGGCCCTCGATGGCACCCTGCGGGTACACCGAGCCCGCTATCTACACGTTCAGGCCGATCTTCTCTACTACCGCCCCCTGGATACAGACGCCCGTGCAGCGGTTCCAGCCAACGACAACGCGGATGCGACACGCATGGCGGATTCTCCGGACACGGCGTTCATCGAGCAACTACTTGCCGAAGAAGATTCGGCGCCGAGGCTGTTTCGTCTTTTCGAAAGCCGGCGCATGCGCTCCCGTGAACTTCACTACCTCGATCACCCGCTGTTCGGCATGATTGTAGAAGCGTGGCCGGTGGAACTGCCCGAGACACCGGCAGCGCCGGACGAAGGCGCGCTCCCGGGGGATGGCGATGTGACGAAGGAGGAGAGTGGCGGTGTCCAGCCGGTGCCGCCACTTCCGGCCGCGACTCAAAGCGGTAGCGGTGGTTAGTTAGAGCGCTCGCAGAAAACTCTCGAGCAACTTCAACGTCGACCGCATGCCTACCTTCAGGTTTTTCTCGATGTCTTCCATGGTAATGGTAGCTGCTCCGCGCCCGGCGGCTGCATTCACGACCACCGCACAGTGCGCGTAGCGCAAGCCCGCCTCCCGGGCGAGCCCGGCTTCGGGCATGCCGGTCATTCCCACCATGTGGCAACCGTCACGTTCCAACTTGTCGATCTCCGCGGCACTTTCCAATCTCGGGCCCTGGCTGGTGGCGTAGGTCCCCCAGTCGAGTGCATCGACCCGGGCGTCCACTGCTGCTCGGACCAGACCTGCACGCAGATCCGCGCAGTAGGGCTCGGTGAAGTCCACGTGCACCACACTGGCGAGATCATCCTCAAAAAAGGTGTGTCCCCGCGACCAGGTGTAGTCGACGATCTGATTCGGTATGGCGATCATCGTCGGTTTGAAGTCCGCGTGAATGCCCCCCACCGCCGCCACCGCGACAACGCTCTCGATGCCGATTTTCTTTAACGCCCAGATATTCGAGCGATAGTTCACCTTGTGGGGCGGAATCGTATGACCGGATCCGTGGCGGGCCAGAAATGCGACCTCATGGCCCCCGAAGGTTCCGTGGGTAATCGGTCCCGACGGCTCGCCCCAAGGCGTGCGAACAACCTCACGCTCGGATATCGCCAGGCCGCTCAGGGATGTGAGGCCGGTGCCGCCGATGATGGCGATCTTGCTCATTGACTCACCTGGCCTCAGTCGAGTCCCTGGCGCCCGGCCCAGTCCCGGGCAAACTGATAAGCGCTGCGTCCACTGCGCGAACCCCGCGCCAATGCCCATTGCAAGGCGGCGGTGCGCACTGCCTCGCTGTCCACTGCCGGTACGTCGAAGCTTTTCAACCAGTGAGCGACGATGCCGAGATACTGCTCCTGCTTGAAGGGATAAAAGGATAACCACAGGCCGAAACGCTCGGAGAGCGAAATTTTCTCTTCGACAGCCTCCGAGTGATGGATTTCCCCGTTCACATGATGGGCGTCCAGATTCTCGCTCATGTATTCCGGCAATAAATGACGGCGGTTGGAAGTCGCATAAATAAGTACGTTCTCCGGCGGCGCATGCACGGAACCATCCAGGATTGCCTTGAGAGCCTTGTAGCTGGAATCGTCGGACTCGAAGGAAAGATCATCGCAAAACAACACAAAACGCTCAGGACGTTTTTCAATACCATCCACCACATCCGGGAGATCGAGGAGATCGTTCTTGTCCACCTCGAGCACGCGCAACCCGTCGCCGTGGTACTCGTTGAGCAACGCCTTGACCAGCGACGATTTACCGGTGCCGCGCGAACCCCACAACAGCGCGTTATTCGCCGGCAGCTTCTTCAGAAATTGCTGGGTGTTACGCTCGAGTTCCGCGCGCTGGCGATCGATGTCCTGCAAATCATCGAGACGAATTTGATGCGGATTCATGACGGCCTGGATGTAACCGCCGCCGCGAGCCTTGCGCCAGCGAAACGCGTAGGCGCTGGACCAGTCGGGCTCCCGGGCGCGCGCCGGCGCCAGGTTCTCCACCCGATCCAGAAGCCCATCGAGGCGATCGATGAGGCGATCGTATTTATCGTTGCTCGACATGCGGCGATTATAGCGGGAATTCGCCCTTACACCTGGAGACGTTTGTACTTGGGCCGATGGGGCTGGTCGGCATCGACGCCAAGGCGCCGGCGACGGTCGGCTTCGTAGTTCGCGTAGTTTCCTTCAAAC
>JAACFO010000235.1 GCA_009937425.1 Gammaproteobacteria bacterium | reverse complement strand
GCGATGCGCACACCGAATCTGGAATAAGCGCTATAGGTAATGTAATAGACGTTATCTATCTCGCAGATTCTCGGGTCTTCCACGCCGTACTCTTCGAATCGTGAGAAGTCGCCCTCTGTGGACGGCACCATGAATGGCTTGGAATCCACGAGAAACTTGTAACCGTCGTCACTACGCGCAATACCGATAATAGATCGTCCGTTCTGCAGGTGGGAGCGAAACAGCAGAATGTAGCGACCCACGAACTTGGTTGCACCCGCGTTGTGAACAGTCTCCACGGGATATGGCACGTCATCTTTGGTGAGAATGGGGTTACCCTTATACCGCGTCACTAACGAATTATTCCTCATGGCTTGCTTCCATTTTCAAGATTTCGCGGTACACACGCATATAGTCGCTCACCATGCGTGTCTGGGAGAAGCGCTGCTCAACATCTTCCCGACACGCGGATCTGTCGAGTGATCGAACTTTAGCTACCGCCTGCACCGCTTGCTCAACGTCCTCGACGATAAAACCGGTCTTGCCGTCCATGATGATTTCTGGAATTGAGCCACGACCAAAGGCAATAACGGGCGTTCCGCACGCCATGGCTTCCACCAGACTCAGCCCGAATGGCTCCTCGAAGCTGATCAAATGTAACAGTGCCACCGCCCGGCCGAGCACGTCCGACCTTTGCGCCGGTCCTATAACCCCGAGATACTCTACCCGGTCGCCGTCAAGATAAGGCTCGACCCGAGACTCGAAGTACTCCCGATCTTGTACGATCCCTGCGATGACGAGCTTTTTTCCTGCACGCTGCGCCACTTGAATAGCTTCGTGCACACCTTTCTCTGGATGGATTCGACCAAAAAACAGGAGATACTCTCCCTTGCCTCCGGAAAAATGAAACTTCGAAATATCGATGCCGTGGTGGATCGTGGCTACATAATCGAGCTCTGGCGATTTATCCGCCTCGCTTATCGCTACGTAATGTCCACCGGCATTGTATTTCTTGTAGACAGGTAAGATCGTTGGAGATGAAAAGCCGTGGATGGTGGTCAATACTGGAGTATCGATCAGTAGCGAATAAGTCAGCGGCAGAAAATCAAAATGATTGTGAATAAGATCAAACTCTGCGGAACGTTCGAAGACCTCGGAGATGTGCAGGCACTCCGCGACCTTTGGATTGACTGAGAGATCCTCCGAGTAAGGGCGCGGGCATACAGCGGCCAGCTTCCCGCTGGTCTTAGAATCCCCGGTGGCAAACAGAGTCACATCCAAGCCACTTTGCACCAATCCCTCTGAGAGAAGGTGGACCACGGATTCCCATGGTCCATAGTGAAGAGGAGGCGTACGCCATGAAATTGGGCTGAGAATAGCGACTCGAATGGCCATGCTCAGCTCTGAGTGTATCCGAATCGGCGATTCATAAAACAAGCCTATGGTGGACTGCCCTGCTATAATTCGTGCTGTTTTGGCTCACACCAATGAGTTTTGCTCATTGTTTGTCAGATTATATTGATGCGCAATCAGTCATGAGAGCGAAGGAACAACGCAGACCCCTCGTCAAGCGGCGCACAACCGTACTGAACGCCGAGAGCTCACGCGTAATCACACGGCCGCATATTCCAGGCGATTCGGCGCGGATCAAACAATTAGTCACGCGGGTCTTGAAGCTCAGCGCCGATGACGTACACCACCTTCTGGAGGACGTGTTCCACGAATTCTCGGCACGCCACCGAAACTTCAGGCAGGCCTTGGAGAGGAACTTCGAACATATCTCAGGGAGGGTCCCAAGAGGCCTCACTTTGACCGCCGAGCAACGTCTCCTGCTTGGTGCGTATGTGACCTGTGAGTATTCCGTTGAGGCAGCGGCACTCTTTAACCCCTCCATAGTCCCCCACCCTGACCAGAAAGGCGTGGACAAGGGGTCACTGCGATTCGTCATGAGCTTTAGAGGAACAGGTGAGGGCCACGTATCCTCCATTGAGTTCCGCAGTGGAATCGTTGACGAAAACGACGATATCTACTTCGATCCCGTGAGTCACTATGTGGCGACCCCTGAGATGCATACGGACCCCGTCTATCACCGCCTGCACTTCCGGCGCAAGCTCGAAGAGCTCGGAGCACGCGACCGAGTCATGAATCATCTCTTGGAAGGCTTGCGGGAAACATTCACCCTCGATGAGCTAGAAACCCAGATAAGAGATCTTCGGTCGACCAAGTACCGATTAAAGGACAAACAACACGCGATCGATACCGCGTTATGGTTGGCCCGGTCCAACTACGAAGTGATTTTTCGTCCTGACCAACCGATCTCTGAGAGGGTGCTTTTCCCAGTATCGGCGAACGAATCGGCAGGCATCGAGGATGCGCGGTTTGTTCGTTTCGTCGATGACGACGGGTCGGTGACTTACTACGCAACCTATACAGCCTATAACGGGTTTGTGATACTGCCACAACTGCTTGAAACCTATGACTTTTTGACGTTCAAGATTCATACATTGAGCGGCAACGCCGTGCAGAATAAGGGTATGGCGTTGTTTCCGCGGAAGATCAATGGACGTTTTGTGATGTTGTCACGCCAGGACGGTGTAAACAACTACATCATGTTCTCGGATAGCCTGCGTTTCTGGAACGACCCGGATCTTCTTCAGGAGCCCCTTCATCCACTGGAGTTCGTTCAAGTTGGCAATTGCGGTTCACCTGTGGAAACCTCTGAGGGATGGCTTGCGCTGTTCCATGGAGTGGGACCGATGCGAAGGTACAGCATCTGGGCCGAGCTTTTGGATATTGACGACCCGTCGAAGGTTATCAGCCGACTCGATGAGCCGATACTGACACCCGATGAACATGAACGAGACGGCTACGTACCCAATGTGGTCTATAGCTGTGGAAGCATGCTTCATGAGGACACGCTAATTGTCCCCTATGGCATCGCAGACCAAAGGTGCAGAGTCGCCTCTCTCTCGATTCCAGAAGTCTTGTCTCGGCTTAGAGCGAATCGACAGTCTTGACTCGCATACCGGCGCCGTCAACCGTATCGCTTTCGATCTCTCGTGTCTCCCCTTCGTTATGGTTCACCGTCAATCCTCGGAGATTGTATAGCGCGAGCAATGAGAGGATATAAGAAAGCGTCGATTCCGCGCCCTGATTCTCATTGACGCCATCCTGCTGAAGCCCGTCACGGCATCCACCGCTTGCCCAAGTACCAGTCGAAGCACGTGGTTGCCAATTGAATCCATTCCTCGCCCTGGGTACATTCGTACGCCTCAATGCAGGCACCGATCATGGCAGCAGCCTCTAAGGGCTGCTGATCGTGTTGGGCTATGGAACCTGACTTTGGATACCAACCCCGGTTACCAACTGGCACGAACCATCCGACGGATGGATCGACTTGAACGTCTCTCAGCCATTCGAGGACGCCGATGCCGAGAGACACCATGTCATCATTTTGGGTGGCCCGACCACAGGCCATGAGTGCCTGCGGCATACGGGCATTATCGTAGGTCAAGTGGTCCTCATGCCATTTCCAGTCATCGGTAGCGTATTGCATGAACCGCGTGCTAAGTCTGTTGCCGAGCGTTTGCAAAAGCTCCCGTACGTGCTGATCGTCCTCGTTGCGTCGGAGGTATGCTTGAATGCCAAGAATAGGGAATGCGATGGCTCGGGAGTCACCGAATGTCTCCAGCGCTGGCAAAGCGCTTTTGAAGAGCTTGTTCGCGACTGCAACCTGGCCACTACCGAGGCCCCAACCCGACATCACGCCAAGCGCCCACAGCGCGCGGCCATGAGAGTCCTCCGAGCCCGCCTTGTCGAGCCATTTTCGCCCGTAGCTCATGAAATTACGAAATCTGCCGGTATCTGGATTGAATGCGTCATCCAGGAAACTGAGGTAGATAGCAGACGAATCCACCAACGAAGCATCCGTCCTATTCAAATCGTGCGCCCTGGTCGCGACAATCAGCGCCCGCGCGTTGTCATCGACACAGTATCCATGACTGCGATTGGGAACCGTGAACTTCGCATGTTGGAGTATGCCGGTGTCATCTGTCATCAAGCGTAGATGTTTCAAATTGACCTGCGGCAATCGCTGTTCGCGCTGACTTAGCGTGTCCAGAACCGCGAGCTCGGTTGTACGCGAACGTTGGGACTTGGCCTCAGAGAACAGCTCAAGATAGCGACTGCCCATCTCCTTCATCAACATCGGCCGACAGTACTGATAGGCTGCTCGCCGCATCGCGAGGCGTTCCTCAGGGTGGTCCAGAAGATGGTTGACCTCGTGTGCCAATGCCTTGTGATCCCTGAATGGGACCAACTTTCCCCGGTCATCGGCCAACATTTCCTGTGCATGCCAATAGGGAGTCGATACGACTGCCTTGCCCGCCCCCAGGGCGTAGGCCAGCGTGCCGGAGACAATCTGGGCCTCGTTTAGATACGGGGTGACATAGATTTCCGCGGCCCGAATAAATTCAAGCAATTCATCGCGCTCCAAGAACCGGCCGTGGAATACAATATGGTCGGCGACGCCCAATTCCTTTGCCCGAAGGTGCAAGCTCAGGCGATAGTCCTCTCCGCTCTCGGCACCCATGTGTGGATGCGTTGCCCCAACGACGAAATAGAGCACCTCAGGATGTGATCTGACGATATCTGGCAATGCATCGACCATATACTCGATACCCTTACCCGGCGAGAGCAGTCCGAATGTGAGGATTATGACCTTGTCATCGGCGACGATTTTGCTCTTGCAGGGGTCCGATTCCAGAAATGGCACATCCAGGATTCCATGGTGAATCAAGCCGATTTTGGATTCGGGTACGTGATACACATCTCGAAGAAACTGAGCACCCCGCTCACTCATCACCACCAATTTGTGGGACAGTTCTGAGAGCCGCACTAAGATTTGGCGCTCCTGCGGCGAAGGATCTTTAAGCACAGTGTGCAAGGTCGTAATCAACGGAATCTTGAGGTCTTGTACGAGCTCGACGATGAAACCACCCCGTTGACCGCCAAATATGCCGTATTCGTGCTGCAGACAGACTACATCTGGATCCCGTAGGTTGAGAAAACCGGCGGCAAGACTGTATTCATCCAATCTGTCCTGGCCAATCTGAAATCGCACCGTGGGTGGATACTCATAGCCCTCCGGACGATCATTCATGGCCACGATCGAACAGTCGATATTCGGATCGTTGGCAAGAATCGCGGCGGCGAGGTCGGCCGTGAATGTAGCGATGCCACACTGCCTCGGAAGGTATGAACCAATAAGAGCAATGGATTTCATCGAGGACTGCATGCTGGGATGGCTCCGGTGGGCCATTTATCCTTTAGTAAGTTGCTTTGACTATCTTATCATGCATCAACGGCTGGGTGCCGGCGATCTAATCTAACCCGGGACGCTACCGATGAATACGGTAGACCTCTCTTCAGCGGACATCACGTAGGGTATCCCGGATGGAACGAGAAACGATTGTCCCCGGTTTAGATCCAGGTTCGAGCCGTTCCGCGAGTCAATCTTCAGTTTCCCATCGAGCACGATCCCGAGCTCAACACCGTGAGTGCCACCGGCGATATGGCGATCACCGGATTGCAGCTGAACTCGCGACAACTCGAACTCAGAAGCCGGAGTCATGTACCGTGCATGCGTATCCGATCCTCGGTCTCGTTCGAACTCGAGTACGGTCGGTTTTCCGCATTCGAATGTCAACACCGACAATAATTCGTCGACATCCACCCGCTTCGGCGTCAAACCGCCGCGCAGGACGTTGTTCGAGTTAGCCATGATTTCGACGCCCGTGCCTTCGAGGTAGGAATGCGGCTCGCCTGCGGGCAGGTACATCCCTTGACCTGGCCGCAAGTGGACGATGTTCAACAAGAACACACTGAACAACCCACGGTCCTTGCGATTATCGCGCGAGAATTCATCATCTGCCCGAATTGCCCAATACTCTGGGTCCGCCTTTCCGAATTCAGGATCTCTGTTGGCAGTCCTCAGCCGGTGCATTAGGGGAATCAGCCGTCGATTCACCTCATGCTGAGGTAACTGCATCAGATCGACGTACAGCTCGACCATCCCATCGTGGGTCAACGTGCCGTTCGGCACGAGATCACTTAACTCCGGCATCGCGTGTAGTGTTCGACCAACCTCGTCGAGCGACCGGAATCCTCGCAATGCATAGAAATCGTCAAGCGCTGAAATCAGCTCCGGCTTGTGCTTGTCGTCCCTGTAGTTGCGCTGGGGATCGTCAAGATCGAGGCCGGCATGATTCTCGCGCGCGAACCCGGATTCGGCTTGCTCCGTGTTCGGATGCGCTTGTATCGAAAGTGGCTTTGCCGCCGAGAGTATCTTCATCAAGAAGGGAAAGACTCCATCGAACTGCTCGAACGCTGTTTGGCCGAGCAATACGGGGCCGGCCGCTCCCGTCAGCCTATTTAGCGCGATTTCGCCGCTGCCAATAGTCACAAGCGCCGGAAGTTCCGAGTTCGCCCCCAGCCAAAGTTCGGCGAATGGTTCGTCATTAGGATTAGCTTGGCCGAGTAATTCGGGTATCGCATCTGTGCTGCCCCAAGCGTAATGCTGTATGCGGCCACGCACGTGAAGCGGGTACGGCGCTCGATCCCATTCCTCGAACGTGGCCGCGTCGACAGAAGGTTGTTCTGGTTTTAGCATGTGTCTTGAAGCGGGTGTGATTCGAGTGTTCACGATTTAAGCTCTCCCCACTCATCGCTGTCGCTCGCCAGAACACCAGTCTGTTCGAGCGCACCGTTGAGCAGGTCGAAAACTTCCCTCCCATTTTCCAGCCCGAGTGCTTCCTCGGCGAGCGCGCGGGCCCGTTTTGCAGTGAAGGTGCGTATCACGAGCTTGACGCGCAAAAGCGCGGCCGGACTCATGCTAAGCGCATCGATTCCCATGCCCAAGAGAACGAGGGCGCCCGCGGGATCGCCTGCCATCTCGCCACAAACGCTTACGGACGTACTTCGTTCGTGGGCGTCGAGGGTGACTCTGTGAATGGCTTGGAGAACAGCGGGATGCAGAGTGTCATACGGAGTTGCCACCTGGGGATTCGTCCTATCCGCTGCAAGCATGTACTGGGCAAGATCGTTAGTGCCGATGGAAAAGAAGTCCACGCGGTCCGCCAGGGATTTCGCCTGGAAGACCGCCGAAGGCACCTCGATCATTATCCCTACTTTCGGCATTGCCGACCCCTGGCCTTCTTCCAATAGCTCGCGATGGGCGCATGCCAATAGGTCCAGGGCCTCATCGAGCTCATCAACCCGCGATATCATTGGAAAGAGCACTTGCAGGTTGCCGAGACCAGCGTTGGCCCGAAGCATGGCCCGAAGCTGGATCAAGAAGATCTCCGGATGTGCGAGCGAGAACCGGATCCCACGACAACCGAGAAAGGAGTTGTCCTCCACCACCGGGAAGTACGAGAGGATTTTGTCGCCACCCACGTCGAGCGTGCGTATGGTCACCGGCTTCGGTGCGAAGGCTTTGAGTACCTCACGGTACCTCCGATACTGTTCCTCCTCGATCGGGAACGCGTCGCGGAGCAGGAACTGGTATTCCGTACGAATGAGGCCGACCCCTTCGGCTGAGCTTTGCCGCGCAGCGTCTGTGTCAGAGTCCAATCCAATATTCGCATACAGGGACAGCACGACGCCGTCTGGTGTTTGCGCTGGCAGGTTACGGAGCCCTGTGAGCCGATCGGAAAGAGCCTGTTGGTCGGCAATGCGTTGTTCGATCGTATCGATCACAGCGCGAGACGGGTTCACGTAGATACGACCGTCGTCACCGTCGACGGCCATCGTGCACCCTTCTATGAGGCCAGCGGGCATTGATGCGAGGCTGACAACGACCGGAATTCCCAAGGCGTGTGCCAAGATAGCGGTGTGTGAGAGGACCGTCCCGTGTCTGCATACGATCCCAGCAAGTCGACCGGCTGGTACCGCGGCGATGTCCGTGATACCGACCGAATCTGCCACCAAGATGCATCGTTCCGGGTACTGTCTCGACTCTTTGAGCCCGGACTGGAGTTGGAGCAGGATACGTTGGCCAATCTCGCGCACGTCGTCGGCCCGTGCCTGCAGGTATGGATCTTCCATATGCTCGAAGACGCGTGCATGGTCGGCAATGGTGTCCCGCAATGACCCGGCGGCCCAGTTGCCTGCGCGGATTCGCTCGACGGTGTCTGCTACCA
>JAACFO010000019.1 GCA_009937425.1 Gammaproteobacteria bacterium | reverse complement strand
GCGCTGGTGTTGATCGTGACGCTCAAGCTGGTTGCCACCACGGCCTGTATCGGTCTCGGCGTGCCCGGCGGCCTTATCGGCCCGACGGTGGTAATGGGGGCCCTGGGCGGAGGCGCCCTCGGGGTGATCGGGCACGACCTGGCGCCGCAGCTCAGCGCCTCATCGGGCTTCTACGCTTTACTGGGCATGGGTGCGATGATGGGAGCCACCCTGCAGGCACCGCTGGCAGCGCTCATGGCAATCCTCGAGCTCACCGCCAACCCCAACAGCATCCTGCCGGGTATGGTCGTCATCGTCACCGCCACCTTGACCAGCCGGGTGCTGTTCGGTCACGAGTCCATCTTCATCAGCGTGCTGCGCTCCCGGGGACTGGAATATCACCACGATCCCGTGGCCGTTGCTCTCAGCCGCACCGGCGTCGGCGCGATCATGAACCGGCATTTCAGCATCGCTGCAAAATCCTCGACCCTTGCCGATATCGAGGGCGTCTTCGACGGGACCCCTGAGTGGGTCGTCATGATGGACGGTGGCCGCATCCTGGCCGCGCTGAACGAAGAGCAGCTCCGTCGTGTCATCGCCGGTCTCGAAGCCGAGCAAGCCCATGAATCCAGCGAACTCCCGGCCGGGCATGGGCACAATTGCGTCGTGGTACGCGCCGACGCTACCCTTCGCGAGGCTCTGGACGCCATGGACCGCGACGATGCGGACGTCGCGGTCATCACTGGCTCATCGAAGCGCGATTCCGGTAACGTTCACGGGATTTTGACGCGAGCTCAAATCGATGCCGCGGTACGCTATGGCGGCTGACGACAAGGGAACCGACCAGCATGCTTTGGATTAAATCCTTTCATCTGATTTTTGTCGTGATGTGGTACGCGGGGCTGCTCTACCTGCCGCGGCTGTTCGTATACCACGCCATGAGCGACGACGTGATTGGCATCGAGCGCTTCAAGGTAATGGAGCGCAAGCTCTTCGCCATAACCACCATCGGCGGCGTCGGCGCTCTGATCTTCGGCCTGTGGCTGCTGATCGACTACACGTGGGCCGCATACTCGACAAGTCTTTGGTTAACGCTGAAACTGACACTGGTGGCGGTGCTGATAGCGTTCCACTTGCTTTGCGGTAAACTAATGCTGGATTTCCGCGGTGATCGCAATCGTCATGGGCATCGTTTTTACAGAGTATTCAACGAAATACCCGCCCTCATACTGATTGCCGTGGTCATCCTGGTGGTGGTCAAGCCACTGTGACGAGCTGAATCGGATCTGGAGTAGAAAATGGCACGAATGGTCGATTGCGTTGTTCTGAAACGCGAGGCGGAAGGTCTCGACGAACCCCCGCACCCGGGGGAGATCGGCATACGCATCTACGAATCAGTGTCGAAAGAAGGTTGGACCGATTGGCTGCAACGCCTGCAGATGATCATCAATGAGAATCAGTTGAATAGCGCCGACCCGCGCAGCGTCGAAATCATCGAGCAACATATG
This sequence comes from Gammaproteobacteria bacterium, assembly GCA_009937425.1. Classification (GTDB taxonomy): domain Bacteria; phylum Pseudomonadota; class Gammaproteobacteria; order HK1; family HK1; genus JAABYT01. The sequence goes on along the minus strand of JAACFO010000019.1, from coordinate 51,299 downwards.
CTCGGCTTCCTGTTCGGCGAAGGTGATCTGGGCGGTTTGCCCCAGGGCTTTCAAGGCGGATCGAAAAAATAGCGCTGCGCCTCTCGCATCGAGAGACGGCCGTTCACCGTGAACGTTCCTATGCTGCCGGCATGGCGACGGGTAGCGATGGGGCGATGACAATGTTGAGGCAGTCGTGGGCATCGCGAAGCGCACTTTCCACCTCTGCCGGTGTGTCGGCGTGGGCAAACACGAAGCCCAGATAGCTGCCGCCTTCCGGTAGAGGCACGAGCTCGTAGCCTTCGCGCACCGAAATCAGCAGCTCGTCGATACCGGGCAGCTGTTGCGCTGCCAGCACGCCCTCTACGCGGCGCAAAGTTCCGGCCCCGGGTGTCGGAATCATGAGCACCCCGGCGGCACCGCCGGAGGGGTCGAGATCCAGAGGCCAACCCAGGGCCTGTCGCAGTACCAGCTCTTCCAGACTGCGTCCCGCGCCGAAGGACAGCAAGCGCGCACAGTCCCCGCCGATAGTGCGTGCGGCCACCTCCAGGATCCAGGCTTCGCCTTCGTGCAGGCGCATCTCCCCGTGCACGGGACCTTCGCGCAAGCCGTAAGCCGCACACGCCTGAGTGAGACGCTCGATGGCGCCATCGAGGATTGCCGGCGGCAGGCGCGAAGGCGTGATGTAGTAGCTCTCCTCGAAGAATGGTCCGTCCAGTGGTTCGGGTTTGTCGAACACCGCGAGCACGTGCAGCCGGCCTCCGCGCAGGAGTCCTTCGATGGCGATCTCGGCGCCCGGAAGAAAGGATTCCACCAGCACCCGATCACGCTCATCGGATACCACGGCCTCTGCGACTATGGCGGCCACCCGCGGCAGCATGCGCCGTAACTCGTCGCTGGAATCGACACGGATGACGCCGCGACTCGCCGCCATGGCCAACGGTTTGATGACGCACGGGTAGTCCAGGCCGGAAATCTGTGGCGTCAGATCCTGGGTCAGGTTCAGGCATCTGAACCGCGGCACCGGAAGCCCGGCGGCCCGCAATGCATCCCTGGCGAGATCCTTACGCCGCGCCGCACACACGGCCGAAAGCGGATTGTGGGGCATTCCGAGGGCGGCGGCAGCCCGGGTCGCGACTTCCAGGGTCAGGTCGTCACTGGCGACGATAGCGTCGAAAGGTTCACGGGCTGCACTGGCGACGATGCGCTCGACGGCCTCGGGGACTTTATCGAACTCGATGTGAAGCCCATCGGCGATTGCGGGTATTACGGAATGATGCCCCTGGGAAGCGATGACGAGCCGCGCACCGAGCGCGGCGGCAGCCATCTGGTAAGCGGGAACACGATAACTCTGATGGAGCGCGACCAGAAGAACCCGCGGGGATTTTTTCCCACCGGGTGGCGCTGAGGACAGGCCTAGTTTCAGGTTCAGCCGCAACCCCCGCCGCCGCCCGTCGCGGCGCCACAAGCACCACATAAACCGCTGCCACCGGTGGTCTGAAAGACGTTATTGAAAACGAAAGTCGCGCCGGTGTCCCGGGTTGCATAGTCGATTTCGACACCGCGCAGAAAATTCAGCGCCACGATGTCGACGTAGAACAAATAACCATCGCCTTTCAGCACCTTGTCGTATTCGGTCTTGCGATCTGTGAAGGTCATGCCGTAAGTCATGCCGCCACAGCCACCGCCCGCGACGTAGACGCGAATCGCTTCGATGCTGTCGTCGTCGACATCCTTGAACAAATTCGCCAACTGCTTACTGGCTTCCGGCGTGATGGCGACGTCATCGGGACCCACCTCATGTCGGTATTCGACGGCATTTTCAGCGCTCATTATGAATTCCTTCGGTCGATTTCGATGAATTGACTATACGCCGGGGCCAGGGGCCGGACAACTGAGCGGGTCACACAAGCGGCCGCGCCGCGCCTCAGATTTCCACCATCTCGAAGTCTTCCTTGCGCGCCCCGCAGTCGGGACACACCCAATTCGGCGGCACGTCGTCCCACTTGGTACCAGCGGCGATGCCCTCCTCGGGCAGACCCTCCGCCTCGTCGTATACAAACCCACAGATGACGCACATGTAAGACTTCATAGTCCCCCCGGACCGGGTCGGAAAGCGGCATAGTCTCTCATTTTCGCTCCCGCCTTTACAGGTTAAGCTGTCCGATAATCTTCGCGCCACGACGGCACCCGCAGCGGCGATGGTAGAATGGGCCGCGATGAAAAGCACCATAGACAAACGCCCGGTAGTTCTGGTATTCGCCGGCCTGGATCCCACCGGCGGCGCAGGACTGCAAGCCGACATCGAGGCGGTTGGCGCCATGGGCGGCCATGCCCTGCCCGTGGCCACCGCCATCACGGCCCAGGACACCCGGGACGTCAAAAGCTGCACCCCGATCAGCGCCATGTCCATCATCGAGCAGGCGCGGGCGGTGCTCGATGACATCCAGGTCGATGCCTTCAAGGTAGGACTCGCCGGTAGCGTCGAAGCCATCGGCGCCATCCACACTATCCTCACCGACTACGAAAACATTCCCGTAGTGGTCGATCCCGTGTGCGCCAGCGGTGCCGGCACGACGCTCAGCGATGACGAACAAATGGATGCCATGGTATCGCTGTTGCTGCCCCTGGCAACCGTGGTGACCCCAAATACCATCGAAGCGCGCCTGCTGACTCCGGAGGCCGACTCCCTAAATGCAGCCGCCCAGGAGCTCTTGTCTTATGGCTGCGAGTTCGTGCTGCTGACGGGGACTCACGATGAGTCCCGGGATATCGTGCATCGCCTGTACGCGGACAGACGCCTGGTGCAATCCTTTCAGTGCGAGCGCCTCGCCGGGAACTATCACGGATCCGGCTGCACGTTGTCGTCCGCCATCGCCGCGCTCCTCGGTCACGGCCTGGGTCCTCTGACGGCGGTAGGCGAAGCACTCGACTACACCCTGGGAACGTTGAAACACGCCACCTCCATGGGCGGCGGACAACTCATACCAAATCGGCATTTTCGGTCCGGCAGGTCACCTCGCGCGTGAGCAATTCCACACTCCCTTCGAGCGGGCTATACGCCATCACCGATAGCACTCTGCATACTGGCCGGGCCCTGGAACAGGCGGCGGCCCGCGCCATTGCCGGCGGCGCGACGATGATTCAATACCGCGACAAGAGCGAGGATGGGGATCGCCGGCACAGAGAGGCGGCCATGCTGGTGCGCGTCTGCCGTAACCACGGCGTTCCCATGATCGTCAATGACGATGTCGAGCTCGCCCTGGCCAGCGATGCCGATGGTGTACACATCGGCCGTGACGACACGGATCTTCTGGCGGCGCGCGCACGGCTCGGCGACAATTACATTTTGGGCGTGTCCTGTTATAACAGCGTGGAGCTTGCCGAAGCGGCACAACGCAACGGCGCCGACTACGTAGCTTTCGGAAGCATGTTTTCTTCCACAACCAAACCCGCTGCAACCCACGGTGAAATTGCCACATTGGAATCGGCGCGCCAGCGCATTAATCTGCCCATCGTCGCCATTGGCGGCATTACACCGGAAAACGGTGCGTCTTTACTGGACGCTGGGGTCGACTTTCTCGCCGTAGTTCGGGGTGTATTCGGTCACGACGATCCGGCCGAGCCTGCCCGGCGCTACGCACGACTTTTCTGCCGACAAGCACGGGAAGAGGAATCATGAACAAATCTGCATCGCTATTCGCTCGCGCCCAGCAGCATATTCCGGGCGGCGTTAACTCTCCTGTACGGGCATTTCGCGCCGTCGGTGGTGATCCTGTTTTTTTCCAGCGCGGCGAAGGTGCCTATCTTGTCGATGCCGACGATCGCCGTTATGTGGATTACGTCGGTTCGTGGGGTCCCATGATCACCGGACACGCGCATCCGGAGGTCGTGCGCGCTGTGCAGGACGCCGCCGCCAACGGCCTCGGCTTTGGCGCACCTACCGCCATCGAGACGGAAATGGCTGACACAATCTGCGCTCTGATGCCGTCGCTGCAACAAGTACGCATGGTCAATTCGGGCACCGAGGCGACCATGTCGGCGATTCGACTGGCCCGCGGCTTCACGGGTCGCGATGCCATCGTCAAGTTCGAAGGTTGCTACCACGGTCACGCAGATTCTCTTCTGGTCAAAGCAGGTTCCGGTGCATTGACGTTGGGTGTGCCCACTTCTCCGGGCGTCCCGGCGGATCTCGCGTCCCACACCATCACGCTGGACTTCAATGACGCCGAGCAGGTCGACGCCACCTTCGCCAAGCTTGGCGACAAAATTGCCGCCGTCATTGTCGAGCCAGTGGCGGGCAACATGAACTGCGTACCTCCATTACCGGAATTTCTGCAAACCCTGCGACGCTGCTGCGACACCCACGCCTGTCTATTGATCTTCGACGAGGTCATGACCGGCTTTCGCGTCGCGCTGGGCGGCGCCCAGGCGCTCTACGCAATCAAGCCCGACCTCACGACCCTGGGAAAGGTCATCGGGGGCGGCATGCCCGTGGGCGCATTCGGCGGGCGCAGCGACGTCATGGCGCATATCTCGCCACTGGGACCGGTTTATCAGGCAGGGACGCTGTCCGGAAACCCGGTAGCCATGGCTGCCGGACTCGCGAACCTGCGCTTGGTGCAGGAAGACGGCTTTTACGAGAAACTCGGTGCCACTGCCGAGAAACTGACGGCGGGGATGGTGCAGCGCGCGCGGGCAGCGGGCATCGATCTATCAAGCAACCAGGTGGGCGGCATGTTCGGGTTGTTCTTCACCGAGCAAGATCCCGTCAGCAACTTTTCCCAGGTAATGGCCTGCGATCAGGACCGATTCGTGCGCTTCTTCCACGGCATGCTGCGCGAGGGGGTCTATCTGGCGCCGTCGGCGTTCGAGACGGGATTCGTATCCAGCGCCCATGACGAACAGGCCATCGACACCACCCTGGCGGCCGCCGAGCGCGTATTTGCAACCCTGGGGGTGGAGCCGGAGGGCTGATTCCGCCACACGCCGAGGATCCCACCAACCCTCTTCCGATGCCGGGGCGGTTACCGCCCGGGCAGGCATTTCGATATACTAGGACGTCTATATTTGCCCGATATTTCAAACCATTACGAATTGACAGAAGGGGGCCAGAAAGGGTCCGAGCGGAACCCGACGCCCACAATCCCATGAATTTCAAAACCGAAGATCTGCGCATCCAATCCATCGACGACGTCATCCCGCCGGCACAGCTGCACGAGGAGTTTCCCATCAGCACGGCGGCGGCCAAGCTCACCTACGAGACGCGCCTTGCCATCCACCAGCTGCTGCACGGACAAGATGATCGCGTGCTGGCAATCGTTGGACCGTGCTCGGTGCATGATCCGAAAGCGGCCGTGGAATACGCCGCCGGACTCGCGAGTCTGGTCAAGGAGCTCAGCGAGCAATTAATTATCGTGATGCGCGTGTATTTCGAAAAACCGCGCACCACCGTCGGCTGGAAGGGACTCATCAACGATCCTGATCTCGACGGAAGCTTCAACATCAACAAGGGATTGCGTTGCGCGCGCAAGTTGCTCCTGGATCTGAACGACATGGGCGTCCCGGCCGGCAGTGAGTTTCTCGACATCGTCACCCCGCAGTACTTCACCGATCTCATCACCTGGGGCGCTATCGGCGCGCGCACCACGGAAAGTCAGGTGCACCGTGAACTCGCCTCGGGCCTATCCTGCCCCGTGGGATTCAAAAACGGTACCAATGGCGATATACAGGTGGCCCTGGATGCCATACGCGCGGCCCGCCACCCCCATCATTTTCTTTCATTCACGATGGCGGCACACTCGGCGATATTCTTCACCAGCGGCAACGAGGACACGCATCTGATCCTACGTGGTGGCAAACAGCCCAATTTCGACGCAGCCAATATCGATGCTGCGGGTTGCGCCCTCGCGGGCGCCGGCTTGAGTGATCGATTGATGATCGATTTCAGTCACGCCAACAGCAACAAACAACATGAACGCCAGCGTGATGTGTGTCGTGATGTCGCCGGTCAGATTGCCGGTGGAGAGGACCGCATCATGGGCGTTATGATCGAGAGTCACCTCAACGCCGGGCGACAGAATGTGACGCCGGGTAAGCCGCTGGTTTACGGTCAGAGCATTACGGACGCCTGCATCGGTTGGGAAGATACCAAAGAGATGCTCAACGAGCTTGCCGATTCCGTGAAGCAAAGGCGGGTGACGGCGAGCAAGGCCCGCGCCGCGAGCTGACGATATCAAGATTCGAGGTCGGGAGCCTAATGGACGAAACAAAACAGATGGCACGCGGCGCATCGGCACGGCAAGGCGATTCGGCGCAAGGCACGGCTACGATGTTCAATACCGTTGAAGACGCAGTGAACGCAATTGCGAATGGAACGAAGGTGATCTGGTAATGGCGGCGGCACGGGCTACCGTGGAGCAAGTGGCGTTCATAATCCGCCACACCAGCGGCATCGTATGCGCACCGGTTACTCATGACGACGCCCGGCGTCTGCACTTGAACAGCATGGTGTCCGACAACGATGCGCCGCTGCAAACGGCTTTCACCGTCTCGGTGGACTACCACGCAGGCCTCACCACTGGCATCTCGGCCGAAGAGCGCACCGCCACACTGCGCGCGCTCGCCAACGATAACGTCGCCGCAGAAGATTTCGTACGGCCCGGCCACGTGTTTCCACTGATTGCAAAAAAAGGCGGTGTGCTCACCCGATCGGGCCACACCGAGGCGGCAGTGGATTTGGCGAGTCTCGCCGGGCACCCGCCGGTGGGGGTGGTGGCGGAACTCGTCAATGACGACGGCTCGGTCAAGCGCCTACCCCAATTGCTCCTGTTTGCCGAGGAGCACGGCCTCAAGCTTGTCTCCATCGCCGACATCATTGCCTATCGCCAACGGCGTGAACGTCTGGTGGAACGTGTCGCGGAGTTTCAGGTGGAAACGAAGATCGGACCCGCGAAAGGCGTCGCGTACTCGACACCGTTCGACTCGGTGCAGCATTTGGCGCTCATTTTCGGCGATATTAACGACGGGACTGCCGTACCCGTTCGCATACACCGTGAAAACATCATTCAGGATGTGTTTGCCCATTCAACCCCTGAACACGAAAACACCATCTCCAGGGCGTTGAAGCGTTTTCAGTCGGACGGACGCGGGGTCTTGCTGTACCTGCGCGAAGGATCGTCAGGTGTTCCCGCCTGGGCCTTGGGCGAATTACCGGCCGACGGCGAGATCGAGTCGGAAAGTGAAGCAACCCGCGCTCGCGATTGGCGCGAGGTCGGTGTGGGTGCACAGATTTTGTGTGAGCTCGGCGTATCGTCGATTACGCTACTCGCCACTCGCCGCAGAACTTACATTGGCTTGGCGGGATTCGGAATCGAGCTCGTGCGCACAGAACTGCTCGGCGACTAGGCCGAATTTACCACCCGGGAACCTGATTCGCCGATATCCCCTGCTCCTCCAGCATGACGGGGATTCCGTCGCTGACACGATAAAGCGTGCGCCCGTCTTCGGTTATCAACGCCTCGTCCAATTGACCGTCCACGGGGCTTCCATCCACGTACGCCACGGCCCCCTTGTCCACCTCGCGATTGAGAATGGCAAGCTTGTCCTTCGCCAGTAGCTTGACGGGGGTTTTGGTTACAGGACAAACGAGAATTTCCAACAGATGTTTGTCTACGCTCATAGTTTTTTCTCACGTTCAGTTCGCAGCATTTGCGCGGTCAAAAATGCGAGTTCGAGACTCTGACTGGCATTCAGGCGCGGGTCGCAGTGGGTATGGTAGCGGTCACTCAAGTCGTTTTCCGAGATCTGCTGTCCTCCGCCGATACATTCGGTGACGTCCTGGCCGGTCATCTCCACATGGACGCCACCGGCATGGGTGCCTTCCGCCAGATGCACGTCGAAAAATCCGCGCACCTCGTCGAGTATGCTCTGGAAGTCGCGGGTTTTGAAACCGACTCCTGACTTCACGGTGTTGCCGTGCATGGGATCGCAGGACCAGACGATGCGCCGATCTTGCCTTTTCACCGCGCGCACCAGCGGCGGCAGCTTTTCGCGTACCGCCGTGGCTCCCATACGGCTGATAAGTGTCAGGCGGCCGGCAACATTGTCCGGGTTCAGCACATCGATGAGCGCCAGCAGATCCGTCGTCGTCATGCTGGGACCAACCTTTACACCAAGGGGATTTCCTACACCGCGTAGAAATTCCACATGGGCGCCATCGATTTGGCGGGTACGATCGCCTATCCAGAGCATGTGACCGGAAGTGTCGTACCAATCACCGGTGGTCGAGTCGATACGCGTCATCGATTGCTCGTAACCGAGCAAAAGCGCCTCGTGTGAGGTGTAAAAGCTCGTTTGCCGAACCGCCGGGGCGTTACTGGAATCAATGCCGCAGGCCTCCATGAACGACAGGGACTCACCGATCCGGTCGGCCATCTCCCGATAGCGTTCGCCGGCGGCGTGACCGGCGAGGAAATCCATGTTCCAGCTATGCACGTGGTGCAGATCCGCATATCCGCCCTGGGCGAACGCGCGGAGCAGATTCAATGTTGCCGCTGCCTGGGAGTAGGCCTTGAGCATGCGCTCGGGATCCGGCGTACGCGCTTGCGCTGTGAACTCGATGCCATTGACGATGTCTCCCCGGTAGGAAGGCAGCTCGAGGCCATCGCGGGTTTCTGTCGGTTCCGATCGAGGCTTCGCGAATTGCCCCGCGAGCCGGCCGACCTTGACTACCGGACAGGCAGCCCCGTAAGTAAGAACCACCGCCATTTGCAGCAACACGCGAAAGGTGTCGCGGATATTGTCCGGATGAAACTCGGCGAAGCTCTCGGCGCAGTCACCGCCCTGCAGGAGAAACCCGCGTCCGTCGGCGACTTCCCCCAGAGCGACGGTGAGATTACGCGCTTCGCCGGCGAAGACCAGCGGCGGATAGCCGGTCAGCTGCTCCTCGACCCTCGCCCGGTGCTCAGCATCGGGGTAATCCGGTGCCTGGCGCGCACCCAGAGCACGCCACCCGTCAGGCGACCATGGCGCGGTCATGGATTGCTCCTCATGGCGCATGCCCCGGCCGGTCGACGGATTCCGCACCGGGGCTTCCCGGAACCGGATCGTAGCCACTGGTTCCCCACGGATGGCAGCGCGCGATGCGGCAAATACCCATCCAGCCACCACGCACCGGTCCGTGCAGCGCGATAGCTTCCGATGTGTACTCCGAACAGCTCGGAAGATGCCGGCAGCGGGGCCCGAGGATCGGTGAAATCAGCAGCTGATAGGCGCGTATGATTCCGCGCAATATCGCACCAACGACTTTTTCCATCACCCGTCCTGCTCCTCCTCATCCAGAGCCGCCGGATCCGCCCCGGCTCGCCAGCGCGTACCGCTCGCCCCATCTTCGAGCACGATGCCGCGCTCGACCAACGCGTCGCGAATGCGGTCCGCTTTGGCGAAATCCCGGGTATGACGCGCCTCATCGCGCTCCGCCACCAGCCGTTCTATCTCTTCAACATCCTCGACTTGACCGAAGCGTTCCAGCAGCCAGTCGTTCGGGTCCTGTTGGCCGATCCCCAGCATGCCCGCACAGGCCACCAGCTTTTTCTTAATCGTCGCCCGATCGTCGACGCTGTCGGCGCGGCGAGCCGCGCGGCGCAGTTCGAAAAGAACTGCCAATGCCTGACGGGTGTCCAAGTCGTCTTCCAACGCCGCGACGAATTCTTCCGGCAGATCGTCGTCGCAGGGCTCACCCACCTCCACGTCTTGCAAATCACGAAGCGCGCCGTATAAACGATCCAGAGTGCGGGCTGCCTGGTCTAGTGTGTCGGTGCTCCAGTCCACCGGGCTGCGGTAGTGGGCACTCAACAATGCCAGCCGTATTGCTTCTCCCGGCGCCTCCTCGAGCAAATCTCTGATCAACAATACATTGCCGAGCGACTTGGACATCTTTTCCTTGTCCACATTGACGAAGCCCACGTGCATCCAATAACGGCTAAAGATCTGGCCATCGTGGGCGCAGGTGCCCTGAGCAATTTCGTTCTCGTGATGAGGGAAAACCAGATCACTGCCACCGCCGTGAATGTCGATGGTATCGCCCAGATGCTCCTCGATCATGCACGCGCATTCCAAGTGCCAGCCCGGGCGGCCTCGGCCCCACGGACTGTCCCAGCCCGGCAGATCCATCGTCGAGGGCTTCCAGAGGACAAAATCGGCGGCATCGCGTTTGTACGGTGCAACCTCGACCCTGGCGCCTTCGATAATCTTCTCGCGATCCTGCCGAGACAACCTTCCGTACTCCGGAAAAGACGGAACATGAAACAACACATGACCATCGGCTTCATAAGCGTGACCCTTTTCGATCAGCGATTCGATCATCGCGATCATCTGGGAAATGTGCTCGGTGGCGCGCGGTTCGATCGTCGGCAGGGGCACGCCCAGTGCCGCCATGTCGTCATGAAAAACCGCCGCGAATTTGGTAGTGATTGCATCAATGGGCAGGTCGGCTTGCTTTGCCGCGGCGTTAATCTTGTCATCCAAATCCGTAATGTTGCGCGCGTATATCACCGTCGGATAACGCCGCGAGAGAACTCTGTAGAGAAGATCGAACACCACCGGCGGACGGGCATTTCCGATATGTGGAAAGCTGTACACCGTGGGCCCACACACGTACATGGTAATTCGCTCGGGATCGCCGGGGACGAACACTTCCTTACGACCTGTGAGGGTATTGTAGAGTTGGATGCTCATGGACTCAGAATTCAGAAGCGACTAACAGACCAGCGACCGCACAAACGGTCCTCAACGGGACTTACCTGGACAATTCACCTTAGTGCAGTTCCCGTATACCACCAGAGAATGATCCTGGATGTCATAACCCAATTTACCTACCACCGATTTCTGACGGTCCTCGATGGTCTGATCGTAGAACTCCTCGACTTTTCCACACTGAACACAAACCACATGATCATGGTGGTGCCCACGTTCCAGTTCGAAAACTGCGTGACCGGACTCGAAATGATGCCGGCAAACGATTCCCGCCGACTCGAACTGTGTCAACACCCGGTAAATTGTCGCAAGACCCACATCGTCGCCGGATTCCAGCAACTCTCGGTAGACGTCCTCCGCGCTCAAATGGTGCGTGCCGGATGTCTCGAGAATCTCGAGAATCTTGATCCGCGGCACCGTCGCCTTCAATCCGGCACGCTTGAGCTCACGATTATCCGTGGGCATGGCATTCTCCCCGCTCGGGACCCCGCATCGATTTCCGGGACTTCGTCAAAGCCGGGTACTATACCTCAGGCAGCCGATGTCATTACAATTCGGTGTTCAGGCGTGCTCCTGGAGCATTGCCGCGATCCGGCCACGCGGAGGGCCACAAGTGCAGCTGGTCATTCTCGACAGGGACGGCGTAATCAACTTCAATGCCGGCGCCCCCGTTACATCCGAGCAGGCATGGCGGGTGATCCCCGGCAGTGTGGAGGCGCTTGCGCGACTCAACGGCGCCGGCTACCGGGTGGTAATCGCCAGCAATCAACCCGGGTTGCGGCGAAAGGCCCTCAACATCGAAACGCTCAACGCAATCCACCACAAAATGCAGCAGGAGTTGCTGGAGGCTGGTGGCAGCGTGGACGCCGTATTCTTCTGCCCATGCCTGCCCAAGGACGCCTGTGAGTGCATGATGCCGAGTCCCGGGATGTTGCTGGAGATTGCTTCACGCCTGCGAATATCCCTGGCGGGTGTGCCGATAATCGGTGGCAGCGTGGCGGCAATCGAAGCCGCTCGGGCAGCGGGCGCGCGCCCCATATTCGTGCGCACAGGCGCAGGCGGCGATGAAAAAATCGCCGAGAGCCTCGTGGACTTCGAAAGTTACGACAATCTGACCGCAGCCGTGGACAGCCTGCTGGCTGAAACTGCGCCCGCCTGACAATCAGAATGCTACTGAGGTGCCATGGGGCCCATCAGCAGCTGGGGGTCCAGCCTGCGACCCCGCAGATTCATGCGCCAGTCCAAGTGTGGCCCACTGACCCGCCCGGTAGCACCCACCTCGGCAATCACGTCACCCTGGTGAATGTGCCTGCCTTCCTTCACCAGGATGGCATTCAAATGCATGAATGTGGATGAAAGTCCGTGCCCGTGATCGACGATCAGGGTGCCGCCCGAGAAAAACATGTCCTTATGGGTCAGCGTAACCACGCCGTCGGCCGGCGCGCGAACGATGGTACCCACCGGCGCCGCAATATCGACGCCGAAATGGGGACGCCGCGGCTCCCCATTGAGAATTCGCTGGCTACCGTATACGCCGCTGATGCGGCCCTTCACGGGCCACGCGAATCCCCCTAGAAAATCCTCGCGGGCATCGTCCCGGGCACGCGCCTTTCTCACCTGGGCGATATCCTTGCGGATGCGCACCATATCCTTTTCGCTCGGCGATACTTTGCTCGGTGGAAGACCGTCGATGCGCTGCACGTTGTAAGTGCGTTGTGCCACCTGCAAATCGCGACGGATGCGGCTACCGTCGGAAAAGACTGCATCCAGCTGCGCCTGTGTCGGCGCATCGCGGCCAAAGCCCAGTAAAAACACGCCATCCTTCGACACGCGTACGGGGTTGCCATCGAGCTTCACGGTAGCTCCTGGATCGGTGCGGCCGATGATTAAAGCTCCCTGAAGAGGATCGCGGTCGAGCTTCAGCGTGCCTGCCTGGACCGCAACTGCGATCAGAAGACCCGCGACGCCGGTCAGCAACCTGGATACGAATGATGTCATGGCGATCAAATACTGGCCTCGCTGCAACGTGATTAAAAGACGTCCCTGGAATGAAGTTTAGACGGCAATGCGACGAATCCAACGGCTCGATAAGGGCTCGACTTCGAAGCACGCGACGCGCGAACCGCGCCTGGCATGATCGGCCGTCATCATTGGCCAGGACCGCCACCATAAAAATTCTGCCCACGCTCTGCAAGTCCGCGCAGGATTTCGGCGGGCTGATAGCGCTCGCCGTGAAGTTCGGCAAAATGCGACAGCCGGTCGACGACTTTGGCCGCGCCAAGGGTGTCTGCGTAGCGAAACGGGCCGCCAAGAAATGGCGGAAACCCGAGGCCGAAGACGGCACCGACATCGCCGTCACGGGCGCTGCGCAATATTCCCGATTCGAGGCAGCGCGCCGCCTCGTTGACCATCTGCAGAACACAACGCTCTGCAATAGGAATCGTGCCCGTGTCTTTCTCCGACGTGAGGCCGACAAGTTCGTCAACCGCGTCGTTGACCCGCCGGCGGGGTCGGCCATCGTGCACATAGAATCCGCGCCCGGACTTCCTACCCACATGACCCTCTTCCACCAACCGCTGCATACCCTCGGGGGCCTGCATGCGCAGTCCGAAGGCATCGCTGAGGACGCGACTCACCTTGTAGGCCACATCGATGCCGATGTCATCCAGCAGCGCCAGGGGGCCGAGAGGAAAGCCAAAATCCACCAGCGCCCGATCAATGGTCTGGACTGCAACACCTTCGGTGAGCAACCAGGCGGCCTCATTCAGATACGGCGCCAATATACGCGAGGTGTAGAAGCCGGCACCGTCGCGAACGGCGATGACGGTCTTACCCTGACGCTTGCCGTAGGCGACACATGTGGCTGTGACTTGGGGCGCTGTCTGCTCAGTGATGACCACTTCCAGCAGGGGCATGCGGTCCGCCGGCGAAAAGTAGTGCATGCCGATGACATTGGCGGGATGACGGCTGCCGGCTGCGATTTCGGAAATGGGGATTGACGACGTGTTCGATGCGAAAATCACCTGATCCTGATCCAGCGACTCCACCTCCGCCAGCAATTTGCGCTTCAGATCCCGATCCTCGAATACCGCCTCGATGACGAGGCTCGCGGATTCGAGCGGCGTAACATCTATCGTGCCTGCAACGCGCCCGACAATGGCCTCGCCTTCCTCCCTGCTCAAGCGTTTGCGTTGCACACGCCCATCGACGAGTTCGCCCAGCCGTTGCAGCCCTTTGTCCAGACTCGCCTGGTCGCGTTCCCTGATGGTCACCGAGGAGCCAGCTTTTGCCGCGCACAGGTACGCGATGCCAACGCCCATGAGACCTGCGCCCAATACGCCCACGGCATCAACGTCGCTTGCTTCGATTCGTGAATCATCGACACCGTTTTCCCTGGCAAGCGCGCGGGTGGCGAAGAACATGCGTACCAGCGCTCGCGACTGAGGACTCACGACCAGATCGCCGAAGGCCCGCGCCTCCGCCGCGAATCCGTTAACCCTGCCCTGCTCGAGGCCCTTTCGTACCACCTCGAGAATGCGCTCCGGTGCGGGATAATTGCCCCGCGTCTTGTCGACGGTCTGACGGTGCACGCGGGCGAAAAACAACTGCCGGCCGATGGGATTACGTGCCAACAGGAAGTGCACGAAGCCGCGCCGATTGAATGGTGACGCCACCGGCGGCGGCACCAGCGGTCGGCCCGTCCGGCGGTGAAGACCCCGCATGGTGAGTGCCCGTTCCATGGCCGCGTCCAGGAGTTGCTCCCGGTCCACCACCGCATCCACCAGCCCTTGCGTCAGGGCTTGGCCCGCATCCAGCTGCCGTCCCGTCAAGAGCAGGCGCAGGGCGGGAGCAAGGCCGATTAGGCGCGCCAGGCGCTGGGTACCGCCGCCGCCAGGTAACAAGCCCAGCTGTACTTCCGGAAGTCCCAGGCGCGTTACCTGATCGCTGCTGGCGACACGAGCATCGGTGGCCAGGGCGAGTTCCAGCCCGCCGCCAAGGCAGCTTCCGTGTATGGCAGCCACCACGGGCATAGGCAGCGAGGCGAGGCGCATGTGCACGGCCTGGGAGAGCTCCGCGAGTTCGCGCCCCTCGGCAATACTTTTCACCGATTGCAGCATGTCCAGATTAGCGCCGGCGATGAAGTTGTCCGGCTTTGCGGAGATGATGATCAGCGCTTTCGCCGCGGAGGCCTCTTGAAGCACATCGAGCACCTGTCGAAACTCATCGGCGAGCTCCGGCCTCAGGGTATTCACGGGCTCCCGCGGATCGTCCATCCACAGCACCGCGATACCGTCGTCACGGCGTTCGAGTCGCAAGGTGGGTTCGCCGGCTGTCATGGTTGCGCCCGCTGCCCTGTCACGCAGGTAATCGCCGATAGATTCATGTTCGTTCCAGGATCATCGCCACCGCTGTCGCGCCCGCGCCGCAAATGCTGACCAGTCCGTAACGCCCTGAGCGCCGCTCGAGTTCGTTGGCGAGGGTGACGACGATGCGCACACCCGTCGCGGCAAAAGGGTGCCCCACCGCGATGGAGCTCCCCAGGGGATTCAGCCGCTCCGGCGCGACCCGGCCGATAGCTGGACTGCGCCAGCCGAGCTCCCAGGCCTTGAGGTTACACAATACCTGACCGGCGAAGGCCTCGTGCATCTCCACCACGTCCATGTCGGCAAGTGTCAGTCCGGTCTCGTGGAGCAATTGCGGCACGGCGACCCCCGGGCCCATGAGCAGCCCGTCCGCGGGATCGATACTGGCATTCACCATGGCCTTGATAAAGGCCATCGGCTTGCGACCCTCGCGCTGGGCGCGCTGCTCGGACATGAGCAAAACGCACGCGGCACCGTCGGTCAACGGGCTCGAGCTTCCGGCAGTAATGGTGCCGGTGGATGAGCGGTCGAACACCGGCTGCAGCTTGGCAAGCTGCTCAACACTGGTGTCGGGCCGGATGAGGCCGTCCCTGTCGATGCCATCGAGGGCCGCAATTTCGGCGCCTAACCGGCCGTCCTGGGTCGCCGCGTGGGCATTATGGTGGCTGCGGCAAGCGAGCGCGTCCTGCTCACTGCGCCCGACCGACCACTGCTTGACCATCAGCTCACAGTGCTCGCCCATGGTGAGGCCCGTGGAGGGTTCGGCAATCGCCGCTGCCTCGGGCCAGAAATCCCGCGGCCGAAGCCGTAGAAGCCCGCGCAGCCGCTCCCCAAAGCTGCGGGCGGCGGCCAGATCCACGAATTTGCGACTCGCGGCGCGAGTAAACAAAACCGCAGGGTTGGAAAGGGATTCCACGCCGCCGGCAATACCCACATCGGTCCGCCCGGTCTGGATATCCGCCATGGCGACGGCAATGGCCGAGGTCCCGGTAATACAGTTATCTACTATGGTCAGCGCCCGCACGCTTGCGGGCAGCCGGGAGGCGAACACGATCTCCCTCGCCAGATGCGGCGTTCTGGGATCCAGGACCACGTTGCCGAATATCAGCTCATCCACCTGATCGGCGGGCAACTGGGCATGATCCAGCAGAGAATCCACCGAGTGCACCGCCAAATCCCTGGCGTTAAGGTCTTTGAATACGGTTCCCGCCCGGACAAAGGGCGTGCGCATGCCGTCTACGATAGCGATTCTGCCGCCGGGCCCGGCGGCGCTCACGGCGCCGTCCTCCTGCTCGAACAATACGGGGGCACTGGCAGGTCCTCCACAGGCGATTCCAGGGCGGATAATAGGCGTCTTCCCGGCTGCCGGATACGGGCCCGCGGGGCGGAAATGTGACCCATTCCACCGGCGCCGGCGACCCCCTGGTCTATGCTTGTCGTCAGTACCGGCCAAGGCGGCCGGATAGATCCCGTGGAATCGCTGGGTAAAGACTCATGGATATTTTTGGATACGTGGTGCTGGCACTGATCGTCGTAGCGGTGTTTTACGTCATCGCCATATACAACCGGCTCGTTAATCTCAAGCACAACGCCACCAAAGCATGGAGCAATATCGACGTACTGCTCAAGCAGCGTCACGATGAGTTGCCAAAGTTGATAGACACCTGCAAAGAGTACATGCAGTACGAGAGAGAGACTCTCGAGAAGGTCATCAACGCCAGGAGTCGTGCTGCAAGCGCCCGTGCGTCCGGCGATATCGGTGCGCTCGGCGCCGCCGAAGGCGCGCTTCGCATTGGCCTCGGTCAGCTGTTCGCCCTCGCCGAGGATTATCCGGACCTGAAGGCCAACGAGACCTTCCAGCATCTGCAGGGGCGCATCACCGGACTCGAAGACTCCATCGCCGACCGGCGCGAGTTCTACAACGAATCGGTCAATCTCAACAACATCGGTATCGAAGAGTTCCCCGACGTCATCATCGCACGATTTTTCAATTTCAAATCCTTTCAACTGCTCGAGTTCGAGCAATCGGAGCTTGCGGACGTCAACGTGGGCGGACTGTTCCAGTCCTGAGCTGACCCGATCAGCCGATGTTTCTGGATCTCGTCCATATCGGCGGTGCCGAGATTCGGGGCCATTCCGCCGGCAGCCTGTTCCGTTCCCTGATAGCTTCGGCTTACCTCGCCGTCGGCTTCATCTGCATCGTCTACAGCTACAGCCACCAGGATCCCAATCTGCGCATAGCAGGCATCGCGGTCCTCAGCCTCGGCGCAGTGGTGGCATGGCTCGGTGCGCTCAAGCGCTACCGTGTTATCGCCGACACGCCGACGGCGATACTGCGCAGCGCCGCCCAAGGCTACGTGGAGCTCACCGGTACCTGCCGCGCGACCCCCGATGCGGATTTGCTTCGCTACGGCAAAGCACCACCCTGTCTCTGGTACTTGGCGACCATCATCGAACAACAACGCAGCTTCGGCAAAAACCGTACCAACACACGCTTCGAACGCAGCGAAGACACCTTCATCATCGAAGATGGCACCGGAGAATGTGTCATCGATCCCGAGCATGCCGAGGTCCAATCGGCGCATCAGACGAGCTGGCGGGAGGGTTCCACCTACTACCGGGTCAACTATCTGGTGCCAGGCGATCGGATTTATGCCATAGGTGACATGCGCACGTTGCGCGCAGCCGATGGAACACTGGACCGCCGGGCGGATCTCAGCGCTTTACTACGCGAATGGAAGCGGGATCGCGCGGCTCTGGTGCAACAATTCGATACCAACGGTGACGGAGAGGTCGATTTACAGGAATGGCAGGGGGCGGTAACAGCCGCCGAACGACAGGTAAATGCGCAGCACCGGGAGATGCGGCTCAAACCCGGCATTCATATGATGCGTGCTCCCGGCGATGGCCGGCCTTTTCTATTATCCAATCGTGATCCCGACGATCTCAGGCGACGCTACAAATGGTGGGCCTGGATCCATCTGACAGTGTTCGTTGCCGCTTCCGTGTGGGGCATGACGCTGCTAATCAATCGCACACCCTGACGGATTCGAGCGCATTCCGAAAATCCAGGAATGTGAGAGCGTGGCCGTTGCCTCGATCTCGAACATCGTACCTGGTGTCGGTAGCTCGGATACAGTGATGCACGCCCGTACCGGATAGGTGTAATGGTCGGCATCTGATCTGACAGACAGTGTCAGATGGACTCACCCAAAGCGGACGCTCAATTGGCCAACAAGACGCCTTTCGGTAGGCAAAAATCGGCCACAAATTGCCATTTGAGCCTAGGAGGCGAGCGTTTACTTTGTGATGGTTCTAATTACCATTGAATCTGGCGAGGATGATCATTTGTGCAGCCAGGAGTAGAGTCAATCTGGCTATAGAACATATTCCCGTCGCGTAGGGTAGGCCGAATAAAGAGAGGAGGATTCTCGATGCCGTGTACTCAGAAAGGAATGCAAAAACCCATTCAGTGGTTGCGTCTGGCGAGCTTGGGGTTGATGTTAACGTTTTGTCTGCTTGCTAACTCTAAAGCGGAGGTTCAGGCGCTTAATGGCACTGCTGTCCAAAAGCTTGCACTTCAAGGCACATGGGCGGCTGAAGATGCGGAATTGGGCTATTGGAGTTGGGGCGCAGATAACACGGTTTGCTTTCGCTTGCATAACCAGACTGGCGATTGTGCAGACACTGGCACTTGGAGAATCAATGACGATGTGATGTGTTATGAACTCACTTGGTGGGGCAAATCCGTAGGTATTAGAACCAATTGCTTCACTGTGCATGCACTCGGTGATGATCGCTATGAAGCCCTCTACCATGGAGGGGCGATGGTCTCGACATTCATTCACTTCAGAGTGCTTAGTTAGCGTTCAAGCCTCATTGAACTTGGCCGCTAGTGACAAATCCTAAGGTTCACAGCCATCCGAGGGGGCGATATCGACCGAGCCTCCCACGATCACTACTCTCCGTTAGAATGTCGATTAGACTGAGGCAGGACCTGACGGCCACTTCCGCACATTCCCGGCGGCGATTTGTGGCACGGCAAACAGACACTCAAGCATGATAGGCGGCAACTGTCCCTGTTATAAGACGGCATATGGCCACCTAATAATCTGTTATGCGGACTACCGCACCATCCTCGATGCTCCCAGTAGCTAGGCACACATGATGAGCCTCATGGGGCCAGACATATACATCCCCGACTGGATGGACAGAGCGGCTCGGTATCACTATTACTCGATGATCGAGACCGACCGGGGTGGGGGTGATTCCGTGCGCCTCATGAAAGCGCCGGCTGAGGCGGATGTGACCGAAAAGACGCCTGGCACTCTCCGCCTCCGCCTCGTCGCCGCCTTTCGGAGGGTCCGCGTTCTTGACGCCGCAGGTCAAGAGATCGGCCTAATACGCCCGCGTCCGCCGGGCTTGGGCTTCACGATGCGCCGTGGCGACAGTTCCGTATGGACCGTGTCATCCCGGTCGTTGGTTATGAGGCGCCATGCTCTCACGTTTTCCAATGGCGACCGGTGGAATGTTCACACCCCATTCTATTGGTGGATGAATATCGTCGCTAAGCACGGCGGGGCTACTCACGTCCTCGGCCAGGTGGGGCACATCAAGAGATTCTGGCTCCTGTGGGTCGAGCCCGGTCGAGACGACCATGATCTCCTTGCGGCTCTTGCATTCATGCATCGCCGGTGGTGGCGTCACTAGCGGCTTTCGAGACCACGCCGCACAACAACGAGATGAAGCTGACGAGCCCTCGATGGCGTCCGCGGAAAACGTTAGACTTCGAGACACCGGCAGAACGATTTATCGCATGTGTTGCATCGACCGGTTGAGATCGCAGTCGATAGTACCCGTTCAGTGCTGGATCATCGACTGTCCGCTATCGGGGACGTGAGAATTTCGACCACCTCGGACACTGTCTGTTCGATGAGGTATGAGCTATCACAGATAGGGCTCTGAGAAATAGCACGTGTAAATTTCGTCAACTACAAGCTTGTGCTCGAGTGAGGTCAAATAAATCTGTATCAGAACCACATTTTTCAGGTCTGCGTCAGTGGCTTTCAGGGTCGTTTGGAGATCCGCCAGCGTCACTTCAGCATTCGACAGCAGAGTTTCACACTCTACTAAGCCGGCCCGCTACCGTCTCGCTTATCGACCTTGTAGCCAGTCCACATTGAGCGCACCAGATTCTCCTTGTGCAACAGACTTGCTATCAAGACACCGGCAATATGAACAATAACGAGAAGTAATACGAAGTTGGCCAATACTTCATGCACCTCCTCCCACAACTCACCTTCATTGTCCTCCTGTTTCTCGTCATCGGCATAGGCGACATTGAGCAACCGCGCATCTTCATAAGCTAATGGACCATGACCTTGGTCGGCATATGCTTCGAGTCCGCTCCAACACGCGAGGAACAGGCCGACGAGAAGCAGGATTATCATCCACCCACCCAGCGGATTGTGCCCCAGATAGTAAGGTGGACGCCCGGCCATCAGTCCTGCGGAATACTCTTTGACCCTTTTCCACCCATATATGAAGCCAGCAAATCTGGCGTATTTCGTGCCCATCAGGCCCCAGACGACGCGAACTCCGAGCAAGAGCAGAATTCCATAACCCAGATAAGCATGGAGAAGATCGACAAAGTCCCCGGAGATGTAACAAAGGACAAATAGTGCGACTAACAGCCAGTGAAAGGTACGAACAACAATATCCCATACCTTCACTTGCCCCTGGACTTCCGGCGTCATTCTCTAGATCTCCGCTTCGCGAGCAATGCTCACTGGATGTGATGAGCTGTGTAGCGGCCCACCGTCGGCTGCAGCACCTTGTCAGGCGATGGGTTGGCTGTAAAACTGAACATAGAATCTCACCTCGCCGCGGGGTTCAATCTCATGCCTGACAGCAGGCTCTATTACCCCCGGATGAGTAGAGTCGATTTGCATTTCTTCAATATCTGGCTCGAGTATTCTGTAGGTTAGACGTCCTTTAAGTACAACGATCTTGCCCCAGGTACCTGACTTCGTACTATGGCTTCTAAGCAAGGCTCGTGGGACCGATAGCTCGGTGAACTCCGGCGTTCTCTTGTATGGTCTTACGTTGGGAGGCAGGTCTTTCACCTGAGAAAAATCCGCCTCATCGAGTTTCCGTCAGCTGCAGCGCCTTGTTGGTATTCAGATGGATGACCTGTGACTTGCACCTAATCACCGGCTTTCGGCAGGGGAATGTAGTTCGATAGTGCCTCAATTCGGCCCAACCACTCCCCTACACTGTGGAATTGCGAGGCGTCTATATCGCCTTCCCGAGCGAGAGCGACATAGGGGTAGCAAGCCACGTCAGCGATGGTCATTTGTGCACCAACCAGCCAGGGCTGTGTCTCGAGGCGTGATTCCAACACTTCCAACGCTACATAGGCAAGAGTCTTACATTCTTCCAAATTTCCCAAGCGTGCGAATGGTGTTGGGTTTCCCAAGACAATCGCCCTTGCCCGGGCCAGTCCGTAGCGACCTTCATTTTGCTCCAGCGCCAACCACTGCATCACCTGCGCAAGTTCATAATTGTCCTCGGGTAACCATGATCCCTTTCCATAGGTTCCGGCGAGGTAAACCAGTATCGCCGTCGAATCCCATAGGACGCGGCCGTCGTCCACGAGGACCGGTAACTGACCCCGTGGATTGAGCTTCAGAAACTCCGGAGCCTTGTTCTCCCCTGCGTTTGCATTGACAGAAACCTTATCGTATTCGAGATCAATGAGCGATAGGAGTAGCCGGATCTTGTAGCAGTTTCCCGATCGGTGTAAATCATAAAGCTTCAGCATCGCTCCTCCACCCGATCGATAAAACCCACTGACCAAGCTCAGCTACCGTCTGCTCGAATCCATGGTTAGACGTGACTGTGCGTTACCCCGGACCGGTAGATCGCCAAACAGAGAACAAAACAAAGCCAATGAGGATCGCCGGCACCACGCCCGTCAGCAAGATCGCGATAATCTTGAAGTCCAGCGGACTCGAGTTCTTGAGCAAGTATGGAACGAGCGCACAAAGGCTCAAACAGGTCACAACAAGAACCCAAAATACTCCTGGAGTGCTCGCCTCTTCCGTCCCTGTGTGCGCCCCAATCACCCCGCTTGATTGGTGAAGGATGACCAAAACGAGCAAGGCAATCACCGCAACCACCCCGAACCAAATGGCTTCCTTCTTATCGTTCACGGACTAACTGTACTTGAATTCAATTGACGTCAAACGACCAAGGTCAGCCGCGGACGAACCACGCAGCGAGTTGGCGGTCAGCTGAAGCGCCTTGTCGGGTGGCAGGTCAATTCTCCGGACCTTTTGTTCTCCGGCACGGGAAGAGTGACTACACATGGACTTGGACGACATTGCCGGGAAAATTGCTGCCTGTCAGCATGTTCCGAACCACTACCGCGATCTTCGCCCCACCCATCTCGGAAGGCTCGATCGGAGAGAGCTCGGAGTAGTCTGATCTCTCCGTACACACCAGCCGGAGGTCGATGATAGTCACTCTCGCCGAGATTGCTTCTCGGAGGATCACTTCGTTGAACATGGACAGGGCCGCGTGCGCCATCGGTTCAAGGTCGGGAATGCAGTCATAGACGGTGCAGATAGCCACATCCCGCTGCTTCGCAATCACCATCTCGAGCATCCGTCGATATGTTTGACCGAAGTCTGAACGAATTTGCGCAAAGTGAGAAAGAACTTCCCCTACAGACTGTGCTCGCTGCGCGAGGATAGGCAAGTAATTCAACGCGTCGTTCCCACCGCAACTAACGACCAAGTGTGTCGCATCGTGAGGAAGCCTGGTTAGCTGCGCCTCAACGTCGACAGTAACGTGACCGTCTACAGCGAGCAGGGAGACTTCCCACTCCTCAGGGAGCGCGGCACGAAGCTGATCCGCGAATGCTGGTCCATCTGGCACATAAACGCCATTGTCGAAGATGGAGTCGCCTAGTAGAACTGCGTGGGGCAATGCGAATACTCCTCGATCCGTCTAATGACCAGGATCCGCTGCGGGCAAACCGCGTAGCGGGTTGACCGTCAGCCGCAGCACCTTGCCATGCGTGCGCGGCTCATCACAGCCAATACAACGGAATCGACACCTTGAGCTCATGACTATGGGCGCCCCCATTCCACATCACGAACGCTTAGAACACCATCTTCTTCTGTTATAACGACAACAATAGCCTCGGAGTACATGTCTCCGCCGATCCCGACATATATCCACTCTATATCATTTACACGTTTCCCAGGCCAATCGTCCATTGTCGTTCCGATCTCAATTGGGTCTACCGCTCCCCAATCCGTTGGGATAATCGATTCAAAATCATTTTGCATTTCTTCACAGGAGAACTTGGATTTGAACTCGGCAGAAGTCATATTATATGCCGCTCGATAGTCGCGGCGCGCAAGTACGCGAGCAAAGTCCAGCGCGAGCGCTTCGGGTGGAGTCTCATTTTGTCCGAATTGCATCTAGAAAATCCTTGATTGCCGACTAACAACCAAGCTCAGCTGACGGCCAACCTGCTGCGCGGGTTGGCCGTCAGCGTCAGCGCGTTGTTAGAGTTCGTCGGAATCCTCCCCGGGACGAGTTGCATAGAACCCACCTGGCAACTCCCTCCAACCTTTCAGTAACTCAGTTACATGCGCGAGATTCTTCAAGAGCAAGCCTTCGTATGGATCCAGCTCACCTCGCACCGGGTATTCTACTAATTCTTCAAGTTGGTAAAGGGCAAACCAAAACGTTCGCTCCCCCCGCCGCGGCGCCCTCAGTTCGCGGCCTACAGAAAACCGTGACCACTCGTCAAGTACCTGCTCCACATACTCCAAGGGTCCCTGGTCTGTCGGTGACTTAGGTGCAATACCGTCCAAGTAGGTCAACAATTTTGCTCGGTGCAACTGCAAGAACTGATCAATGTCATCCATGACTGCATTCTCCTTCTGCGCTTCAATAGACAATTAGAGCGAAACACGCACCACCTCCCCAGGCGGAGTCATGTCTAAGGCTCTTAACACTTCTGGAACCAGGGGCGTAAGGTCTTCAAGGCGTGTCGAATGTGCCGCCAGCACGATGACCGCCAGCCTGTATGCACCGAGATTCTGTTGATATTCGACGTTCTGGTCGGCAGTAAGAAAGGCGTCAAACTCCTCTTCAGCCAGTCGGAGAAGTTCACCGTTGGACTTACCAGCCCACGCTTGTTCGGGTACTGTCGCTACCTCGTGGGCGGAAAGAAGCCGTTTCAGCCCTCGTGCGAGGGATTCATCAAGCAGCAGCCTCATTCGAATCCACTAATAGTGCCTCCTTGGCAATTTCGAGTACCGCAAGCGCCTGCTCGCGAGTGACGCTAGGATACTCTCGGAGAAAGTCATCCAGACAGTCTCCTGCCTCGAGATAGTCGAGCAAGGTCTTTACAGGCACTCGCGTACCTTTAAAAACAGGCGTTCCCCCTTGCACCTCGGGAGAACGGTAAATCACTGACTTATCGATCATTTCTGGCATGACTTGTCGGTATCTCTTGCCACTGACTGTGAGTCTACTCCTGTCAGTCTAGCACCTCCACCGTCTCGCTCTAACGACCAAGCTCAACCGCCCCGGCGCTTTCCGGCGTCGGCTGAAGTCGCATAGGAAATGCACTCCTCAAGAAAGGAGGAAATGTCAGCATCACTGAGATCTTGGAAATCTGGAAGCAAGATATAGCCTTGCTTTACGGGAGATCGGTCGAAATACCTCAAAGGTATCGCCTTACCCAGCGTAAATAGATCGTCACATCGTGATTTTGACAGCTTGAAGGCAAGCCCTTTCGAGGTAAGTGATGCGCATATCCTCCGTTCAACGTAAAGAGCAGCGCCGCTGAAGAAGTGCTTGCAAACCACATTGTGGCCCCCGCCGATTGTGGAAATCAGTTCTTGTAGCTGATTAAGATATCGCTGGGCCATGAAGATGTTAAATTGACGACGAACGACCAAGCGCAGCTGCGGACAAGCCGCGCAGCGGGTTGACCGTCAGCTGCAGCGCCTTGTCAGGTGCCGTCGTCGCGAAAATCATAGATAACCACCTTTTTGACAAGTGGACGAAGAATTGTCCTCTGAGCCGCTTTATGTTCTGGATGGGACAAATAGGTTTGAAGAGCTTCTGTCGAGGAGAAGATGATATAGAGCCCGATGTCGAAGCTATCATCTACAGACGGTCGGTGACTCGGTGCCGACTCCCCCACTCTAATTTCATCAACTCCCGGAATGGTCGAAAATCCTCGCGTCGTTTCAATGACTTTAGCTCTGTGAGCTGCGTTTCCAGGCTCCTTCAGCCATACCAAAACGACGTGAACAATACGAGAGTCAGTCCCGCTCGCGACGCTGGGACCTGTGGGCCAGAGCAGCAGCGCCAGTACCAGGGGCATGACTAATTTCCACGTCACAGCACTTTCAGCATTAGCGGCACCAAACGATTTCGTTGAGCGGCGCGGACGAGAGGCCAGGGAGTGCAGCCAACGATTAACCGCATACGCTCGAACGGCTTGTTATATATCGACGACTGCATATGCACGCACCGGAAATGTGCCGAAATGCCGCACCTTCACCGGGACAGCATGAAACTTAAACGCCGAGTCAGGCAGGTCTTCCAAATGGCACATGTGCTCAACGATGGGTATATCCGCCCCCAACAGAATTGAGTGAACAGGGCGGTGTCCACCTGACGTGTCATCGATATTCAGTGAGTCTATTCCCACGAGAGCGGTTCCCGAGGCTTTCAGCCATTCTGCAGCTTCCGCTGTCAAGAAAGGGTGGCCTTCAAAATATTGTTCGGAACCCCAGTGACTGGCCCAGCCAGTATGAACCAGCACTGCTTTTCCGCCAACATCAGCTTTGGAGAACAGCCCCGGGCCGATAGCTCGTTCCCCTGGAGGAACTCGGAAAACTAAACCTTCTAAATCCGCAGTTGATTCTAACGTCAATTCCGATAAATCTTTGCCATCAGCATAACGATGGAATGGCGAATCTATATACGTCCCTGTGTTGGCCACCATTTCGATCTTTCCAATGTGAAAGGTGGTCCCGTGCGCATAATGTTTCTCGGACGCTTCTCTGCTGAGAAAATCACAAATGATAGGTGCAGGTAGCCCTTTGTAAGTAGTCATCCCGTGCTCTACCGTGTGACTAAGATCGATAAGTGTTTTCATAGCTTCCGTCATTCCATGCGCCGCTAGTCATTTTGAAACATAACGACCAAGCTCAGCCGCGGACAAACCGCGGAGCGGGTTGACCGTTGGCTGGAGCGCCTTGTCAGGCGGCGTTGCCACTTGGACCCACCCAAAAATGCGGGTTATGCGCGACCTCCCACAGATGACCATCCAAGTCCTTGAAATAGCCGCTGTATCCACCCCAATGAACCTTCTCAGGGTGTTTAACCAGCGTCGCTCCGGCTTTTAGAGCTTGGTCAATGACGTCATCCACTTCGGCCTCAGTCTGGACGTTATGAGCAAGAGCAAAAGACTCGAAGCCGCTGCCTTCCGGTGGAACTGCTGCGTCTGCGGCCAAAGCATCTCTTCCGTACAGGCCTAGCCATGTGCCGTTGAGCGTGAAGAATGCCACCTCCGGAGGCGACTCCATTCGAGGGAAACCGAGTCCTTCTTCATAGAACTTCACTGACGCCGCGAGATCGCGTACGCCCAGAGTAACCATACTGATGCGTGGGTCCACTTCCAACAACTCCCCTGTCTGCCGCCTGATAGTTAATTAGACCGACATCCCGAACTGCGTGATATTTTGAATACATTCCAGAAAACCGCTATCCGATGTGAGAGTACTGAAATACGGTGACGTGACGGATTTAGATTAATCGACACACATCGTTCGGGCTGGAACACATCAGTAATCCCACTTCCACTTGATCCCCACTTTGCTTCCACCCGTCTCCGTGGTGCCTCCCTCGACTCTTACATCGGGCAGAACCTCCACTTCTACGGTGGTGGAGGTACGTGAGCTTTCCTCGGCGCCTCGTTCCACCTCGATGTACACACCATCAGCTACGTATTTGCCGACGCTCACGCGAGTTTTGTCAGGGTCTTGTTCTGATTCGGCGAAGCTAATCACGTCGACGCCGAAAGCACGACGGGTGGCGTCGAGAATCCCGACGGCGCCGCCGGTACCGCTGTAGGTAGCAATGGCGGAGGCCAGCTGCAGACTCTGTCCGGGCGAAAGATTGTTTGATCCGGTACCAAACAGAACCTGGGAGGCGATTTCCGATTCCGGGAGTGGCGGGCGGGATTCGAGTGATATCTTGGGTTTCGACGCCGAACCGGTGACACGGACCAGTGCCGTGAGACGCGCGGCCGTGTGCTCCGCGGTTAAGTCCAGCAAGGGATCGACATCATCAGAGCCTGTGAATCGAATGTCACCGCGTTCGAGCGAAAATCTCTTGCCCATGAGGGAGAAGTGACCACGTACTGGATTCAGAACACCCGAGACGTTCGGCGCATTCGTGTTTCCGCTGATCTTCACATCCCCCTTCCACTCGGAATCGAGACCCAGGCCCCGCACGAACGCACGGCCGGGCACGGAGATGTCCAGATCCAGGATCACAACGGATGAATCCGCCGCGCTTGCCGGCGACCTTTTTCCTGCCCGCGCGTCATTCGCGATATTGACCTCGTCGACATCCAGCGCGACGACGTCCGGCGGCAGCGTTCCGGCGAGACTCAGCTCGGATTGGCCGGTGATGATTTCGCCGCTCAGCAGCGCACTCGTTAACGTGCCCTCCAAGGCGAGCTTACCGCTGGCATTCAGCATCAGGTCGTCGCGGGCCACCAATAATATGTCGCTGAAGTCCATGTGCAGATTGGTGGGGTAGGATTGTGCTGGCAGGAGATCGATGGACCCACCGCCCACCAGCGTTCCTCTTTTGCCGTCCCCCGCCGTCAGCTCTTCGAGCGTTAGCTTGTCACCGTTACCCGCGAGGCGCAGATCGATGCCGGTGAGAGTGGTTCCACTCTGGACATTTTCGTAACGGCCTCCGATTACCTGGAAGTGCCCGCCGGCCGTCGGGCGGGCCATGGTCCCGGCGAGTTCGAGGGCAAGATCACCGGGGCCGGTGAATCGGTCTTCGTACGGGCTCACGAGATCCCACACCGGCCCCAGCTCACCCGCCCAGCGCAGTGTGCCATCGACGGCGTCGTCCTCCGGCATCGTGAGTGCGAGAGTTACCGGATCGAGCCGCAACGGTACACTGGCACGGGCGTCGATGGTGGTATTCGCGATCTCGGCAAGCGTTGCGTTCAACTGCAATCGACCGCCGCGCCACTGACCGCGCAAGCTGCCCGATATTGGTGGCGCAACGGCGAGGGTCGAATGGCTCGAGCGCACATCAGTCATGTTCAGTTCCAACTCTCCCGTCGGCGCGCTTCGCGATCCGGAGACTTGCAGATGACCCGAAAGCGTACCGGTGATATCCGCCATGGGCATTACTGCGTCGAGAGCCGCGAGGGAGAGTTGTTCCAGTGTCAGTTGGGCCTCTATATGGTCGACACCATACTGCCCGTTCGCGGTCAGGCGTCCGTCGGCAGCGGAGAATGTCGACTTCGACAGCGTCGTCGTGTCACCCTCATGCTCGAGCCTGGCAGGCTTTACCAAGGTGACTGTCTGCCCGGCATACAGTGCATCGATCTTGGAAACGGTTACAACAAAACCCCGGTCACTGGCACTGTAGTCGGCGAGCGCTTCCAGTTCGAAAGGTTCGTGCAGCTCGCCCCGGGTCTGCAGCCTTGCACTGGAACGCCGCAAATCCTCCATTTTGACCTCGAAGACGACGCTGGCAAATCGGGCGTCCGAAGTCTTCGCATCTTCAGCATAAACACGCATGCCGCCCCTGGGGCTTGCGAACAGATCCTCGATACGGGCAGAGACTTCGATCGCATCAACGTTCAGAGACCGCTGCGGCGCCAGCGCCACGTTCAATTCATCAACATTCAGGGCCAGGTCGAGCCGCTGGGCTTTACCGCTGCTGCTCAGGTCGAGGCCGACGCCGGCGCGCCCCGACAACCCATGACCCGCCAGCTCTGACCATGGCGCAAGGGACAACGCCGTCCCCGACAGTTTCCCTGTAACCGTCGTGTCGGAGAGATTAACCACCATGGACCCTTCGAGTGTCGTATCCCGCGATCCCACCGTGAGCCCATCGAGGCGAAGCGTGGTGTTGCCGGCGTCAACGGCGAATCGACTACTCGAGGTCAGCGCGCCGATGCGTTCGTTGTCCACCGATAGATCGGCATCGCCGCGCACACCGTTCGAGAACTGCGTAATGTTGATGCGAGACTGCGTAGCGCCGATCGCGATCGCATCTACCGCCAGGTCCGGCGATGCCATGTGGGCAGTCAATGTAGGGTGGTCGAGGCTACCACCTAAATTGCCGTTGGCCGTGAGCGTGCCGGCAATCGGCGTGTCCAGCACAGCGGATAGCGCCGCCAGATCCGAAAGTGTCAATTGATAGTCACCGTCGAGTCTGGCCGCATCGGTACTCAGCATGGCATTCGCGTTCAATAGCGCCGAGCTGCCGCTAACCGTCAGATCGCGAACTGCCCAGTGTCGCCCGGCGTCGAATTCGAAGGTGCCCGCAACTGCTACCTCTGAGCCCACCAGCGCCTGTAGCGGGTTCGACGGCGGCAATACTTCGGCAAAGGATGCGGTGCTCGATGCCGTCACCGTACGCCGGATATCCTCGGAGCTAATGCTGGAGTGAACGCTTGCCTGTCCTTGCAGGGGAATTCTCGCAATGTCTGACAGAGGCATCAAATCATCCACCGCCACGGTCACGTCGAAGTCGGCGGCGAATCCACGCAGTTCGCCGGACAAATTCATCCGTGCAAGCGCATTGGCCAGGTTGCCGCGTCGCAACCGGATGCCGTCTTCGGTGAGCATCCCTTGCACTTCAAACGCGAGTTCGCTGGACAGGAGCTCGCGCAGCGGCGGATCCACGAGTCGCGCAATGCGAGCACGGCCGGCGAGCTCGAGCGACGGCCCGCTTGTGACATCGATCGTGAAGCTGCTCTCAATGAAGGCCAGATCGCCGGCACGCAATCGCGCATTGCCGCGCAATGCACTGATTGGGCCCTCACCGTCGGCCTGGACCGACAGCGACGGTAAACCGTCGAGATCCAGCGCGCGTGCCAGCACGCCGCCATCGGCTTCGTTGAGCGCCAGTTGAAATTCCAGGTATTTCGAGCGCGGCTTGAGCAACATCCGCAGCTGCGCCTGGCCTGAAATTGCGTCCGTTCGCGTTACGACGATGGTCGTTCGAACCCGATCGGAGCCCTCGATGGCGGTGTCGCCAGATGCTCGAAACGCGACTGCTTCACCGAACAGCGGCTGCGCGATTTCTGCTTCTCGCAGGGAAAAATTCTGGACGGAAATTCCCAGTGGCAATTCGGGCCAATGAAACTCCCCTGTGCTCTCGGTATCTTCGGGTAGGCGAAGCACTGACAAACCCCGGCCGTCCAGGTTCGAGATGCTGAGGGTCCCGGCGAGCAATGCTGCCGGGCGCCAGCTGGCACCCAGAAACTTCAGTCGCAACCAGGTGCCATCGGCATCGTCGATGCTCAGATCGTGAAGTTCGATCCTGCCTGGCAGATCGCCTTCGAGGCGCCCGATGCGCACTTGGACCGCGCCGGGAGTACTCAAGTGTCGATTGAGCAACTCCACCAACCGGGCACGACCCGCTTCACTTTGAATAAAGGCGTAGCCGGAAAGCAACAGCAGAGCTGCCACGATCCCGACAACCGCGGTACCGATGCCCGTCCAGCGAATAATCCGGAGCCAGCGGCGTCTCATTCAGAATGCCTGACCGATGCTGATGTAGAACTGCATGAAGTCATCGACACCGTCCCGCCCATTGAGCGGAAAGCCGAAATCCAAACGTACCGGACCGAATGCGGTGAAATACCGGCCGCCAAAACCAGCTGCCCATTGAAGATTGGTGGAGAAATCCGGCAACTCGTCGTCATAAACATTTCCGCCATCGATGAAGATGACGCCGCCTATGGTGTCGGTCACCTTAACACGCAACTCGGTGCTGACTTCAAACAGCGATCGCCCACCGAGTGGCGTGTTGGCTGGACCGAGCGGGCCAACGGACTGGAACCTGTAGCCGCGGATGGAGGAACCGCCACCAGCGTAAAAGCGCTTATTTGCCGGCAAGCTTGCGGTCGACTCGCCCACGACAGACCCGAATCTCCCGCGCGCCGCAAGAGTGTAACGCTCTGCGTCGTCGACGGCGTGATAGCCGGACAGTCCCAGTCGACCAGTCAAAAAGGTCACGCGATTGTCGCCGGATCCATAATACGGTTTCAGTGACACCTTGAGCCGCGAGCCCGCATTGGGGTCGAGCCGGTCGTTGGATGTATCCCTCTCGCCGCGAACTTCGAGTCCGAACAGTGAAAACCTTCGTGACCCCTGCAGATCGGTCAGATTGCTGAACTCGACGGGCACTCCGGCAATAAGTTTCCAATCCTTACTGAGTTTTCGCTGCAGGCCAACAAAGTACCTGGTGAGAGGCCCGTTGAATGCATCGGTATCTTCATGGGCCAGCGCACCATTTGCCAACAGATCTTGGTCCCGGCGCAGAAAGTGCGGTTTCTTGAAGGCCGCCGCGAACTCCTGCTTTATTTCGCCAATCTCGCCGGAGAGAGTTAACAGCTCCTGGCGGCCAAATATATTGCGATGTTCCCACTGGGCCTCAACGGACAACCCCTGGTCGGTCGACCATCGTCCCCCCAGGCCGATGGAGCGGTGCTTTCGTTCCTCCACCCGGACGGTAACCGGCAATGTGCCGTCGGTGCCCAGTTCATTGGGACGCTCAAAGGCCACGACCGCGAACAAACCGGTTTCCAATAATTGCTGGCGAGCCTCGTTCAATTTTCTACGATCGAAAATCTCTCCCTCCTGCCAGGGAATGAAAGCCTCGATGTAATCCACTTCGACACTGGTCGCACCGGCGACCTCCACGGGCCCGAAGCGCGCCTGTTCGCCGGGCGCGACTTCGATCACGACTGACATGCTGCGATCCGCGTGATCGACGACTATCGACTGATCCACGACCTTTGCAAGAGGATGTCCGATGTCCGCGAGCTTCTCTAGCAAGCGCGCCCGCGCGCCGGTTACGACCACGGCCTGGGCGTGCTGTCCCGAAGTTACACCGAGACTGCCTGGATCCCGCGGGAGATCCGGTTTGTCGGACCCGGGTCCCGAGTAGGTGATGGTGTATTGCTTGAGCACGTAACGAACCCCGGTGGTGATGTCTACGTAAACACCAATGGGTTTCTTATCCGTCTCCATACGGTACGCAAGCCGCGCGTCGTAGTAGCCCTCTGAGCGCAGCACCTTCTCCAATCTATCCAGATCGGCACGAATTCGGCGCTCCAGCGCCGCCAGCGTCGGTGGCGGCCGCTCCTCGAGGGTCATCAGTTGCGATGCCGACTCCAGGAGTTTTTCCAACGATTTGTCATCGACTCCGGTGAACTCTGTGCGGTAACGAAATCCGATGTCTTGCCCCGCCTGGTAGAACATGCTGTCGGGGTCATCGGTGAATGCTCCACGGGCATCGCAGATGTGGGGCGCAAGCAACACCGACGACGCCACGGCGAGCATCGCCGCGCGATGGGTGAAGCGCATCCACTTTCCCGGCATCTCGTTGAATTCCCAGAAGAATTTTGCGGCCCAATGTTAGCACCGCTGGCGCGGTCAAAGGCGGGTTAATGGGAAGGCGGGAAGCGAGGCGCGCTATTTAATGGCAAGCACTTTAACGCTTGCAGCATATTCGTTGACGTCGAAGTCTGTGTCCTGTGGTACTTCTCCCGCGGCATCGCAACAAGACCCCCGGGAAGCTGGTGACCCTTCGACGGCGTCCGCTGCGCGAAGTTCATGGTAGGCGTTCAAATCTTGCTTCGCGTCGCTGATCTCGACTGACGAAAAACCGGCGGCTTCCAGCATTTCCTTGTAAATGCTCGTAAGAATCGCTCCGGCGACACAACCGGTTATCGCCCTGACACTCTTTTCCCGCTCAGGGGGCGGGACTTTGTGTAAGGCGATGTCGCTTACCGCAAGCCGCCCACCGGGCTTCAATACCCGGGCTATTTCGCGAAACGCCTTCACCTTGTCGGGAACCAGATTGAGTACGCAATTGCTGATGACACAATCCACGGAGTCCGAATCCAGCGGCATCGCCTCAATCTCCGCCAAATAAAACTCGACGTTCTTGAACGCGGATCGCGAAAGATTCTTGTTCGCCAGCGCGATCATCTCCGGCGTCATATCAATACCGATGGATTTCCCCGAGCTTCCGACCTTTTGCGCGGCAAGAAAGACGTCGAGCCCGCCGCCGCTTCCGAGATCCACCACCACCTCTCCCGGGCGAAGACTTGCCATGGCCGTGGGATTGCCGCAGGAGACTCCCAGATTCGCCTCCTCGGGTATGCTGTCCAGCTGTCCGTCTGAATAACCGAATGCCTGTGCCAGTGCGATTTCATCGTCGGACGACTTTTGCGAGCGTTTCGCCGCAATGGAGGCGTACTTTTCCCTGACCGCGCCCTTTATCTCACTGTCCATTGACTACTCGACGGTAACGGATTTGGCGAGATTGCGAGGCTGGTCGATATCGGTGCCTTTCAGCACGGCGGCATGGTAGGCGAGAAGCTGAAGCGGAATGGTGTAAACGATGGGCGTGATGTGCTCGCCCATGGAAGGTACTTCCAACACATGAACGCTGGAGCTCGGTTTAACCCCCGCATGCCGATCGGCGAATACGTAGAGCTCGCCACCTCTGGCCCGCACTTCCTCGAGATTGGACTTGAGCTTCTCCAGGAGCGCATCGTTCGGCGCCACCACGACCACCGGCATGTCGGCATCGACCAGAGCGAGTGGTCCGTGTTTGAGCTCTCCCGCCGGATAGGCCTCGGCATGAATATAGGAAATTTCCTTCAGCTTCAGCGCCCCCTCCATGGCCACCGGGTACTGCACACCGCGGCCCAGAAAAAGCGCGTGATGCTTATCCGCAAATCGGCCGGCGAGACTGTTTACATGGTCGTCCAGCGCCAGCACCCGTTCACACAATCCGGGTAAAGTCCGCAGCTGCTCGACGATGCGTGCTTCGGCCTCCACGCTCAAGCCGTGACGCCGCCCGAGGGCACACACGAGCAGCAACAGCGCGGTGAGTTGTGTCGTAAACGCCTTCGTGGATGCAACACCGATCTCCGGACCGGCACGGGTCATGAGCACCAGCTCGGATTCTCGAACGAGGGAACTCTCCGGAGCGTTGACGATGCTCAAGACCGGCCCGAAACCGATTTCCCGCGTGCCCCGCACGGCCGCGAGGGTGTCCGCCGTCTCACCTGATTGCGAGATTGCCACCACCAGGGCATCGGCATGGGGGACTGGATGCCGGTAGCGGAACTCGCTCGCAACCTCCACATGACATGGGATGCCGGCGAGTCCTTCGAACCAGTTTCGAGCAACCATGCCCGCATGAAAGCTCGTACCACAGGCGACAATTTGTACACTTTTCACACGATCGAAGATCGCCTTCGCCTCGGGACCAAATGATTCCTCGAGAACCCGATTGCCGTGTAGACGTCCCTCCAGGGTGTTGGCGATAGATTCGGGCTGCTCGAAAATCTCCTTCTGCATATAGTGTCGGTATTGACCGCGCTCGACGGCGTCCGCGTCCAGCTCACTCAGGGTTTCTTCGCGCTCAACAACCTGACCCGAGTGGTCGTAAACCGTCACATGGTCGCGTTGCAGCTCAGCGATATCCCCGTCTTCCAGAATCAAAAACCGCTGGGTGACGGGGACCAGTGCCGCTACGTCGGAGGTGAGAAAGTGCTCGCCAACGCCCAGCCCTACCAGTAACGGGGGACCCATGCGCGCGCCCACGACCCGATCCGGCGCCCGCGCATTGACGACCCCGATGGCGTATGCGCCCTCGAGTTCGCTGGTGGCGCTGCGCACGGCCTCGACGAGGTCGGCGCCCTGCGACAGGTAGTGATGGATGCGCGCTGCGATGACTTCCGTATCGGTGTCGGATTGAAACTCGTAGCCGAGGCGTTCCTGCTCGGCGCGGATCTCCGAATAATTTTCGATAATGCCGTTATGCACCACGGCGACCTCGTCACGGCACACGTGGGGGTGGGCGTTGGCTTCGTTGGGCACGCCGTGGGTTGCCCAGCGTGTATGGGCAATACCGATCGAACCGTGCACCGATCCGTCCTCCAACAGCTCATCCAGGGCCGCGACCTTGCCGGGAGTGCGCACCCGGGTAATGGCGTTCGAACCATTGAGGACCGCCAGGCCCGCCGAGTCGTATCCGCGGTACTCCAGACGTCTAAGGCCCTCGACCAGTATAGGTACGACGTTACGCTCCGCGACTGCACCGACGATTCCGCACATGTGGTTGGTCTCTTGAATGCTTTAAGACGACCAGTCTATCCCAACAGACCGGTCTTTTCAGAGGCTGGCTCTACTTGGGAGCCTTGTTTTTCTTCGTCGGCCTGGCCCAGTTCTCGACAGTAGTCTGGCGGCCGCGATTAACCGACAGAACCCCCGATGGGATGTCCTTGGTCACGGTCGCGCCGGCGCCGATTGTGGCACCGGCGCGCACTGTGATCGGCGCCACCAACTCTACCCCGGAGCCAACGAACACGTCGTCCTCGATGATGGTGGTGTGCTTCTCGGCCCCATCGTAGTTACAGGTAATGGTGCCGGCACCAACGTTGACCTTCTTCCCTATCCGGGAGTCCCCCAGGTAGGTGAGATGATTGGCCTTGGAGCCACGGCCCACGCGGGTGTTTTTGACCTCTACGAAATTGCCGATATGCACTTCCTCGGCGAGATCCGTGCCCGGGCGAAGCCTCGCATAGGGTCCTATCCTGCAACCCGAGCCGACCCTGGCCTGCTCGATTACGGTGTTGGCGTGAATCTCGCTGCCGGCCCCGATTTCGGCATCCTTGATGATGCAATTCGGACCGATTCGCACACCTTCGGCAATGACCACATTGCCTTCGAGAATAACGTTCACGTCCAGCGACACATCCTGCCCAACGTCCACCTCACCACGAATGTCGAGGCGTGACGGATCGGCGATTGTGACGCCCTCACCCATCAGCCGTTCGGCCTGTTGGTGTTGATAGTAGCGTTCGAGCTTCGCCAGCTGGCTGCGGTCATTGACGCCGAGAACTTCTTCCAACGCTCCGGGGCTGATGCTGCGCGCGCCGTCCCCGTCACTCACTGCCAACGCAATGACGTCGGTAAGATAACGCTCACCCTGGGCATTGTTGTTGTCGATTCGCCCCAACCAGCCCCGCAGGCTGGCCGCACCGGCGGCCAGTATGCCGGTGTTGATTTCCCGGATGCTTCGCTGATCGTCGTTGGCATCCTTGTCCTCGACGATGCCAATCACACAGCCGTCATCATCGCGCAGGATGCGGCCATAGCCGCTGGCGTCGTCGACCGGCGTGGTGATCAACGCCAGCGACCCGTCGGCAGTTGCAGTTACCGTTTCACGCAACGTGCCGGCTGCGATTAACGGCACATCCGCATACAACACCAGCACGGTGGCTTCATCGGGGATCCCGGGCATCGCCTGCTCGACGGCGTGACCCGTGCCAAGCTGTTCGCGCTGCTCCACCCATTGCACCCCGAGCGCCGATTGCGCATCGCGCACCTGCGAACCACCATGGCCGTAAACCACGTGGATTGTCGCCGGGTCGAGTTTCTGGACCGCTGCGGCCACGTGCTCGAGCAGTGTTCGTCCCGCGAGGCGGTGCAATACCTTGGGCAGGCGGGATTTCATCCGCTTGCCCTGGCCTGCGGCGAGGATGACGACGTGCAGAGGGGCCATGGTGAGAGCCGTTGGGCAAATAAGGGAACAGTTTAGGTAAACGGTCCCCTAATTTCTCTTATTTCCTGCGCAGGCGTCTGATTGCCTGGAGTTGAGCCGCCGCCTGGGCGAGCTCGGCTCTGGCCTGGGCCTCGTCCATGTCCGCATGCCGATCGGCGAGCATGCGCTCGGCGCGCTCCTTGGCTTCGAGCGCCGCGGCCTCGTCCAGATCGCCGGCGCGCTGCGCCGTATCGGATAGCACAGTGACCATATGAGGCTGGACCTCGAGCATGCCGCTGGAGACGTAGAAGGACTGCTCTTCGCCACCGGGAAGACGCACGCGCACCTCACCGGGCTTGAGGGTCGTCACCAGCGGCGCGTGCCCTGGCAGAACACCCACTTCGCCCATGACTGCGGGCGCGAACACCATTTCCGCGAGTCCCGAGAAGATCGCCGACTCGGCGCTGACGATGTCCACGTGAATTGTCATTGCCATGGCGCTGGTTCCGATGCTCCCGTACTAACCAAGTTCCAAACTAAACGGTCTTCGCCTTCTCGACGACCTCGTCGATACCGCCGACCATGTAGAATGCCTGCTCGGGGTACTCGTCCATTTCGCCGTTGACGATGGCTTTGAAGCCCTCGATGGTGTCCTTGAGCGGCACATACTTTCCCGAACTGCCTGTAAACACCTCGGCGACGAAGAATGGCTGGGACAAGAACCGCTGAATCTTGCGTGCCCGCGATACCGCCAACTTGTCTTCGTCGGACAGCTCGTCCATGCCGAGAATGGCGATGATGTCCTTGAGTTCCTTGTAGCGCTGCAGGACGCCCTGCACATCGCGTGCGGTATTGTAGTGATCCTGCCCGACCACCAGCGGATCCAGCTGACGGCTGGTGGAATCCAGAGGATCCACTGCCGGATAAATACCGAGCTCGGCGATCTGCCGGGACAACACCAGCGTCGCGTCCAGATGCGCGAAGGTGGTGGCGGGCGACGGATCGGTGAGATCGTCAGCCGGCACGTAGACGGCCTGAATCGAGGTGATGGAGCCCGTCTTGGTCGAAGTGATGCGCTCCTGCAATGCGCCCATTTCCGAGGCAAGGGTCGGCTGATAACCCACCGCCGAAGGCATGCGCCCGAGCAGCGCCGAGCACTCCACGCCTGCCAGCGTGTAGCGGTAGATGTTGTCGATAAACATGAGCACGTCGCGGCCTTCGTCGCGAAAGTACTCCGCCATGGTGAGACCCGTCAGTCCTACCCGCAGGCGGTTACCAGGTGGCTCGTTCATCTGGCCGTATACCAGCGCCACCTTGTCCAGAACATTCGACTCGCGCATCTCGTGATAAAAGTCGTTGCCCTCACGGGTACGCTCACCGACGCCGGCGAACACCGAGTAGCCGCTGTGCTCGATGGCGATATTGCGAATCAGCTCCATGAGCGTCACCGTCTTACCAACACCAGCACCGCCGAATAAACCAATTTTACCGCCCTTGTTGAACGGGCAGATGAGGTCGATGACCTTGATTCCGGTCTCGAGCACTTCTACATCGGCGGACTGATCGGTGAAATCCGGCGCCTTGCGATGGATGGGCATCGCTTCCGAGGCGCCGATTGGACCCTTGCCATCCACGGGGTTGCCGAGCACGTCCATGATGCGGCCCAGCGTCTTTTCGCCCACTGGCGCGAGAATGGCCTGCCCGGTATCGGTCACACCGACACCGCGGGTCAGGCCGTCGGTGGATCCCATGGCGATGGTGCGAACCACACCGTCTCCGATCTGCTGTTGCACCTCGAGCGTGAGGCCGCCTTCGACCTCGAGCGCGTGATACACATTGGGAACCGCGTTGCGGGGAAATTCCACGTCGACCACGGCGCCGATGATTTGGGCGATCTTTCCGGAACTCATCGTGATGTCCTCATTTAATTAGCTGTGTCCCGGCACTGCCGGCTCAAACGGCCGCCGCACCCGCGACAATCTCTGAAAGCTCCTGGGTGATGGATGCCTGGCGCGCCTTGTTGTAAATCAGCTTCAGATCGCTGATGAGCTCGCCTGCATTGTCCGTCGCCGATTTCATGGCCACCATGCGCGCGGCCTGCTCGCAAGCGACATTCTCGACCACCCCCTGGTAAATCAGCGACTCGATATAGCGTGTCAGGAGATTGTCGAGCACGTCCTTGGCGTCGGGCTCGTAAATATAATCCCAGTAATGCTTGACCTCCTCTTCCTCGGAGGGCTCACGCGGCAACAACTGCTCGATAACCGGCTTTTGCGTCATGGAATTGACGAATTGGTTGTACACCAGATAGAGACTGTCGATCGTCCCTTCGGTGTAAGCGTCCAGCATCACTTTGATGGTGCCGATGAGATCCTCGATGGCCGGTTGATCGCCGAGATGGGTCGCCTGGGCGAGGATATTGACTCTGAAGCGCTTGAAGAACATCGCGGCTTTGTTGCCGAAAACGCAGAAATCCGCCTCGATGCCCTGCTGGCGCCATTCATCCATCTGTACGACGACACGTCTGAATTCGTTGGTGTTGAGGCCGCCGCAAAGTCCCCTGTCCGTGGAAACGACGATCACGCCTGCGCGCTTCACCTCACGGGAAATCAGGAAGGGATGCTTGTATTCGGAATTCGCGGCCGCCACGTGTGAGATGACGTTACGCATTTTGTCGGCATAGGGCCGTGCATGCTGCATGCGTTCCTGCGCCTTGCGCATCTTGCTCCCGGCCACCATCTCCATGGCACGCGTGATCTTCTGCGTATTCTCGATACTGCGGATCTGAGTGCGTATTTCCTTTTCACCGGCCATGGATCAGTTCCCGACAGTTACCAGGTGTTGTTTGCCTTGAAGTCGTCCAAGGCGGCTTTGAGCTTGGACTCGACCTCGTCGTTGAACACGGGGTTGTCTACGATGCTCTGCATGAATTCCGCGTGACTCGAACCCATGTAGGATTGCAGGGCCTCCTCGAAGTCGCCGACCTTGTCGAGCTCGACGTCATCCATAAAGCCGCGATCGACGGCATACAGCGAGACCGCCATCTGCGCGACATTCATGGGCGAGTACTGCTTCTGCTTCATTGTTTCCATGACCCGCTGACCGCGCTCGAGCTGCTTGCGGGTCGTCTCGTCCAGATCCGAAGCGAACTGGGCAAAGGCCGCCAACTCGCGATACTGCGCCAGCGCCAGACGCACACCGCCGCCGAGCTTCTTGACGATCTCGGTCTGGGCGGCGCCACCCACCCGCGATACGGACAGGCCCGCGTTGATGGCGGGGCGAATGTTGGCGTTGAACAAGTCGGTTTCCAGAAAGATCTGACCGTCGGTGATGGAAATCACGTTGGTGGGCACGAAGGCCGAGACGTCGCCGGCCTGGGTCTCGATGATGGGCAGCGCCGTCAGCGAACCGGTCTTACCTTTGACCTTGCCGTTGGTTATGCGTTCGACCTCCTCGACGTTGATCCGTGAGGAACGCTCCAGCAACCGTGAATGCAGGTAGAAAACATCGCCTGGATAGGCTTCGCGGCCAGGGGGTCTGCGCAACAGCAATGAGACCTGGCGGTACGCCCACGCCTGTTTCGTCAAGTCGTCATAAATAATGAGTGCGTCTTCGCCGAGATCGCGAAAGTACTCACCCATGGTGCAACCGGCGTAGGGCGCGATGTACTGCATGGCCGCGGACTCAGAGGCGCTGGCGGCAACCACGATGGTGTGCCCCATAGCATCATGCTCTTCGAGTTTGCGCACCACGCCGGCGATGGACGATGCCTTTTGTCCAATGGCGACGTAAATGCAGGTAATTCCCGAGCCCTTCTGGTTGATGATGGTGTCGATGGCGAGCGCGGTCTTGCCGGTTTGCCGGTCGCCGATAATGAGCTCGCGCTGTCCACGGCCGATGGGAACCATGGCATCGATGGACTTGAGACCGGTTTGCACGGGCTGACTGACGGACTGGCGTTCGATCACACCCGGCGCCACCTTCTCGATGGGAGAGGTTCCTTCGGCTTCGACGGGGCCTTTGCCGTCGATGGGCTCGCCGAGGGAATTTACCACGCGCCCCAGCAGTCCGCGGCCGATGGGCACCTCGAGGATGCGGCCCGTGCATTTGACGGTGTCGCCCTCGGAAATATGCTGGTAGTCACCAAGTATCACCGCGCCCACGGAATCACGCTCGAGGTTGAGCGCCAGCCCAAAAGTGTTCCCGGGGAACTCGATCATCTCGCCCTGCATGACATCG
Source organism: Gammaproteobacteria bacterium (assembly GCA_009937425.1). Classification (GTDB taxonomy): domain Bacteria; phylum Pseudomonadota; class Gammaproteobacteria; order HK1; family HK1; genus JAABYT01. The sequence goes on along the minus strand of JAACFO010000019.1, from coordinate 10,086 downwards.
CTCAGCCCGTGGACTCGGGCGATGCCGTCGGTGAGCGTGACCACCGTGCCTTCGGTACGCGCTTCGACGCCAACGTCGAAGTTTGCAATGCGATCTTTGATGAGACCGCTGATTTCCGCCGCAGTGAGTGCCATTTGCTAGCCCCTGTAGAATTCCAGTGCTTCGTTTACGTGAGTGATTGGCCGAGCTGACTCAGACGACCGCGCAGCGAAGCATCGATTACTGTATCGCCGGCGCGTATTACCACGCCGCCAATGAGAGATTCGTCAACGGTTACCGAGATGTCGACCTCGGTATCCAAGCGTTTGCTCATGGAGTCGGCAATGGCTTTTTGTTGCGTCTCGGTGAGCGCGAAGGCGCTGGTCACTTCCACGTGACTTCGCCCCTCGGTTGCGTCGCGTTCCGCTTCGAATACCGCCGCAACGTCTGCCATTTCCGTCAGCCGTTCGTTCTCCGCCATCAGGCGCACGAGATTCCCACCCGTCTTGGAAAGACCGTCGCCAGCGACATCGATAACGAGTTCGGCCAATTGCTGGTCGTTGACCTTGGGATTAGCGGTCAGCCCGCGCATGGTCGCGTCCTGCATGATCAGAGTCAGAAGCCGGAGCATGTTGTTCCACTCTTCAACATTGCCCTCCTCCCGGGCCTGGTTGAATGCAGCCAGGCCGTATGGACGGGCAAGTGCGCTTAAGTCTTGCATCGACTGCCGTCCCTAGAGTTGCGCCGCGACACGATTCAACTGCTCGGTGTGCGCTTTCTCGTCGACCTCGCTGCCGAGAACCTGTTCTGCGCCCTGAAGCGCAAGCTTCACGACATCGGCACGCAACTGCTCTCGCGCCTGATTCATCTGCTGCTCGATCTCGGCTTCCGCCGCCTTCAGCATGCGCTCGCCTTCCGCCCGGCCATCGCCTTTCGCTTCGTCGACGATATCGTCGCCGCGCTTGTGCGCCTGGGCGAGGATCTCCTTCGCCTGTTCCTTGGCTTCGCGGATAACCTCGACGGCGCGCTGCTCGCCGAGTTCCTGCTCGTGGTGTCCACGTTCGCCGGCCGCCAGTCCGTCGGCAATTTTCGTCCTGCGCTCATCCATCGCTTTGATAATGTGCGGCCAGATGAACTTAAGACAGAACCACACGAATACGATAAACGTGACCGTTTGCCCAAACAGTGTCAGGTTGATATTCATGGCTCGCCTCTAAACCTCTCGCCCCTTACCGTTTACCCACCACCAACGACGGCGAACAACACATACAAGCCGATCGCGATGGCGATAATGGGTAGCGCGTCCACCAGGCCCATTACGATGAAGAACTGCGTTCGCAGCATCCCCAACATCTCAGGCTGGCGGGCTATGCCTTCGAGAAAGCGAGCACCGAGGACGCCAATACCGACGGCGGCTCCCGCCGCGCCGACGCCGAGCATGATGCCGCCGGCGATATACAAAAGTGCAATTTCGTTCGTCATCACGAATCTCCTGTTCGGAATTCAGTCTAGGTTTCTAATGTGTGTCTAATGGGCCTGGTGCGCCATATCGAGATAGACGACGGTCAGAATCATGAATATAAACGCCTGCAACAACACGATTAGAATGTGAAATACAGCCCATGCCCATTGCAGCGCCCCACCTGCAAGTCCCCATATCAAGCCGCCGCTATAGAGCAGGGCGATGAGGATAAAAATCATCTCGCCGGCATACAGATTGCCGAACAGTCGCAGCGCCAGGGATACCGGCTTCGAGATCAGACTGACGCCTTCCAGCAGCAGATTTACGGGAAACATCCACTTCGGGAAGGGCTGAAAAGCCAACTCACCGAAAAAGCCGCCGAATCCTTTTTCCTTGATGCTGTAGTAGATCATCAGCACGAACACGGCGATCGCCAGGCCGAAGGTAGCGTTTGGATCCGTCGTCGGGACGACCTTCATGTAGGGGATACCAATCCAGCCTGCCGCAAGGGGGATCCAGTCCACCGGCACCAGATCCATGAAGTTCATCAAAAGGATCCAGACAAACAGAGTAAGGGCTATTGGTGCGACCAGGTCGTTTTTCGCAGTGAAGGTGCCGCGAACATTGTTATCGATGAACTCGATGACCATTTCGACGAAGTTCTGCCATTTGCCCGGCACACCGCTGGTCGCTTTCGAAGCCGCCTTGTAGAAGAAGAACAGAAACAGCGCGCCAAGTCCGATGGACCAGAACATGGTGTCCAGATGGATAGCCCAGAACCCCATTTCCCGTGCTTCCTGGGCGCCATGGGCGATGCCGATAGTGCCATCCGGGTGAACGCCCAGGGTCAGATTTTGCAGGTGATGCTGAATGTATTCGGTGGATGTGGGATTTTCCGACGCCATGCTCTATCTCTGTCTGAGGGGCCCTGTCTCAACGCTAGCTGACTCGTACCGACACGACGACTCCGGTCGCCTTCACCAACAAATAGCCCAGTATCAGGGCCACCACGTTCAACGCCATTATAAAGGCGAAGATTGCGCCGAACATGAGCGCCGCCAAGCAAATCTTGACGACCTCCGCCCGCAGCATGAGCGCCGCAATTTCTTCCGGAGACCTGTCGGTGTACCGGCGAAATACGCGGCGCGCAAAATAATAATCCGGGACGAGCGCAGCCATCCCCCCGAGCAGCGCCGAATAAGCGGCCTCTACTCCAATCCCCAATGCGACGCCGGCCCCCGCGAGCATGACCAGAACCTCGGCCCAGAGAAACTGGCCGATACGGCTCCCATGTTCCGCAGAATTTTCCACCCCTTGCCGCCAGGCCTGCCTCATATTGGTCCGCGAGCCCCAGCAGATTTCCGCATGCTTGGACCTCGAACCCGCCTCGGCGGACGATCCGGGACCTCGTCAGCCCGGCGCCTCGAACAACGGCGCAGTATACGGTCGGCGCCGGTCGGCGATCAATGGTATTGGGCGTACCGCCCGGGGATTACTTGATTCTTTCGAGTATTCCGTCCAACTCGTCGAGGCTCGTGTAGTGAATAACCAGCCGGCCCTTGCCGGCGCCACCACGCAGGATCTGCACCCGCGCACCCAGTTGCTCGCTGAGTTTCTCCATCAGGCGGCGCACATCCGGGTCATCGCCCTGGGTGGAATCCGGCTTGGCATCCGCCGGCGCCTTCATGCGCCGCACCAGCTCTTCTGTCTGGCGGGCGGTCAGCGCCCTGGACACCACCTGACGCGCGGCTTGACTCTGGGTCTCACCTTTGAGGGCCAGCAGGGCGCGCGCATGGCCCATGTCGAGCTCGCCTTGCTCAACAAATGCACGCGCTTCATCACCGAGATCCAACAAGCGCAGCAAATTGCTGACCCCGACCCGGGAGCGCCCGATAGTGTCCGCGGCCTCCTGGTGGGTAAGACTGAATTCCTCGATCAAACGCCCGACCGCAGTAGCCTCTTCGATGGGATTGAGGTCTTCTCGTTGAATGTTCTCGATAAGGGCAATTGCCAATGCCGCATCATCGGCGACCTCGCGTACCACGGCGGGAATTTCCGAGAGTCCCGCGGCCTGGGCGGCGCGCCAGCGCCGTTCGCCGGCGATGATCTCGAAGTGCCGGCCGTCTTGCGCCGGGCGCACGACGATGGGCTGCACGACCCCGCGTGCGCGAATGGATTGGGTCAACTCCTCCAGGGCTTCCGGTGCGATATGCATGCGCGGTTGGAAACGGCCACGCTCGATGAGATCAAGCGGGAGTTCCCGCAGCTGATGGTCCGCCACCACCGCCGCCACGTGGGCGCCGGCGCTGGCGCCGAGCAGCGCGTCGAGTCCCCGGCCCAGCCCGCGGCGCTTACTGGAAGTCACGCCGACGACCGCTCCAGGAGAAATGCGCCTACACCATGAGTTTTTACCATTGTGCCTTCCCCCGGTTACGCTTTGGCGGCTTTCAGATGGGCGCCATCGCGGCGCAGGATCTCACCGGCCAGTGCCAGATACGCCAGCGCACCGCTGGAGTTGCGATCGTAGAGCAGTGCCGGCAAGCCGTGACTGGGCGCCTCGGCCAGGCGCACGTTGCGCGGGATGACGGTGCTGTAGACCTTGGTGCCGAAATGCTTGACCAGTTGCTGGGAAACCTGGGTGGAGAGATTGTTGCGCGGGTCATACATGGTACGCAGCAGACCTTCCACGCGCAGGTTCGGATTCAGCAGCGATCGAATCTTCTCCACGGTTTCCAGCAACGCCGAGAGTCCCTCTAACGCGTAGTACTCACATTGCATGGGGATCATGACCGAATCCGCCGCCACCAGGGCATTCACCGTCAGCATGTTGAGAGACGGCGGGCAATCGATGATCACGTAATCGTAGCCATCTCTAATCGGCTTGAGCGCCTGGCGCAGACGCATCTCGCGGCCGATCTCTTCGAGCAGCGCAACCTCGGCGCCGGTCAAGTCGGAATTAGCCGGCAGCAGAGAGTAGCTGCTGTGCTCCACGGCGACGACCACCTGCTCGACGCTGCACTCCCCCATGAGCACTTCGTAGCTGGAGCGTTCGACGTTGCGTTTGTCCACGCCGCTGCCCATGGTGGCATTACCCTGGGGATCCAGATCCACCAGGAGAACACGCCGTTTGGCGGCCGCCAGAGATGCGCCCAGATTGATGCTGGTGGTTGTCTTGCCGACACCACCCTTCTGATTGGCAACCGCGATGATCTTGCCCATCGGCTCTCACTCAGCTCCGAATCGTCAGTTGCCACAGCTCACCGAGCGTTATCCTCACTCGCTCGATGGCTCGTCGGCACCCGCAGGTGTAACGATCACCAGGTGGCGCTGTCCGTCCTCGAGTCCTGGAAGGCGCAACCGTACCACCTCCGCCTGCTCACCCAATTTGCCCAGAGTCGACAGTTCGCGCTCCGGATTTCGCCCCTTCATGGCCAGCAAGCATCCCCCGGGTGCGAGTAGATGACTGGCCCCGGTGACGAAATCCGCAAGATTGGAGAGTGCGCGGCTTATGATAGTGGAAAAGCGTGCGTCGGGGTGAAAATCCTCCACCCGGCTGCGCTCCACCTGGACGTTGTCGAGTCCCAGCTCCATCTGCGCCTGGCTGAGAAAGCGGCACTTTTTGGCGTTGCTATCCAGCAGCACCCAGGAGAGTTCGGGATACGCCACCGCCAATACCAGGCCAGGCAGCCCCGCGCCGCTGCCCACGTCGAGACAGCGCGGTGCGCGCAGATACGGCATCACAGCCAAGCTATCCAGCACATGACGATGAATCATTTCCAACGGATCGCGCACCGCGGTCAAGTTATAGGTCCGATTCCATCGTTGCAGCAGCCGGAGGTAGGTGATGAGCCGGCCGCGAGCCTGCTCGTCCAGGTCCACCGCCATGCTGGCAAGCCCCGCGTCCAAGTGTCGGCGCAGGGCCTGCGCGTCGATGTCAGGCGCGCCGGCGGGTTCCCTCGCCAACCGCTTCACTCGACTGCCGTTCCAGGCTGCGTTTTTTCAGGTGCACCAGCAGCAGCGAGATGGCCGCCGGTGTTACCCCATCGATGCGCGATGCCTGCCCCACGGTGGCCGGACGCTGCTTCGACAGCTTCTCGCAGACTTCCGCCGACAAGCCGCGTACCCGCCCATAGTCCACGTCCTCGGGCAGGGGTGTTTCCTGCAGGGCGGCGCTCTTCGCCACTTCGGCGTTCTGGCGTTCGATGTAGCCGTGATAGCGCGCCTGGATCTCGATCTGCTCCATCACCTTTTCGTCGCTGACACCGGGCCCGACGCCGGGCAAGGTCATCAGAGCACGGTAACTCACTTCCGGGCGCCTCAACAGCTCCATGGCGAAGCATTCACGATTGAGGGGCCCGCCGAGGATGCCCGCTAGAGCCTGCGCGTTTGCTGCTTGCGGACGGACCAAGGTTGCCCGCAGCCGCTGCTGTTCGCTTTCGATCGCGCCGCGTTTTCCCTCGAAGGCGCGCCAGCGGCTGTCACCAACCAGACCCAGGGCGCGACCCCGCTCCGTAAGACGAAGATCCGCATTGTCCTCGCGCAGCAGCAACCGGTATTCGGCACGACTGGTGAACATACGATACGGCTCGCTGGTGCCACGGGTTACGAGATCGTCGATGAGCACGCCGATATAGGCCTGATCCCGGCGCGGCCACCAGGGCTCCAGGTCGCACGCGCCGCGGGCGGCGTTCACACCGGCGACTAAACCCTGAGCGGCCGCTTCCTCGTAGCCGGTAGTACCGTTGATTTGTCCGGCGAAGAACAAGCCCGCAACGAAGCGCGTCTCGAGGCTCGGCTTCAGATCCCTGGGATCGAAGTAATCGTACTCGATAGCGTAGCCGGGCCGCGTGATATGGGCGTTTTCGAAGCCGCGAATGGAACGCACCATTTCATATTGAACATCGAAGGGCAGACTGGTGGAGATGCCGTTGGGGTAGATCTCCAGGGTGTCGAGGCCTTCGGGCTCGACGAAAATCTGGTGGGAGTCGCGCTCACCAAAACGCACGACTTTGTCTTCCACCGATGGACAGTAACGCGGGCCGACACCCTCGATGTCACCACGGTACAGGGGGGACCGATCCAGCGCGGCACGAATAATGTCGTGGCTGCGCGCGTTGGTATGGGTGATGTGGCAGGGAACCTGGCGGGGATGCTGGTCCGCCCGGCCCAGATACGAAAACACCGGAACCGGCGTATCGCCGGGCTGGCATTCCAGCGCCGTGAAATCGATGCTGCGGGCGTCGATCCGGGGTGGCGTACCCGTTTTCAGCCGATCAACCCGAAAGGGGTACTCGCGCAGCCGGCGCGCGAGGGCGTTGGCCGGCGGATCACCGGCCCGACCACCCTCGTAGTTCGACAGGCCGATGTGAATGAGGCCGCCGAGAAAAGTCCCCACAGTCAGCACCACCGAGAGCGCCCGGAACTCGAGGCCCATCTGGGTGCGCGCTCCGACCACGCGATCGCCTTCCACGATCAGATCGTCTACGGCCTGCTGGAACAGTGTGAGGTTCTGTTGGGATTCCAGGATGCGGCGAATATGCCCGCGATAAAGGCCGCGGTCGATTTGCGCGCGGGTCGCGCGTACCGCCGGCCCCTTACGGGCATTGAGGGTACGAAACTGAATGCCACAATGGTCCGCCGCCACCGCCATAGCCCCACCGAGGGCGTCAATTTCCCTCACCAGATGCCCCTTGCCGATGCCGCCGATGGCAGGGTTGCAGCTCATTTGCCCGAGGGTTTCGATGCTCTGGGTCAGCAACAGGGTGCTCGCGCCGGTACGCGCCGAGGCGAGGGCCGCCTCGGTGCCGGCGTGGCCGCCACCGATCACGATGACGTCGTATTTCTGCGGGTGCTGCATGGGCCGAAACCCGATGATTGCTATCGGGACCGTGGGAAAGAGTTAGTCGGCAAGGATAGCGGCTACGCGGGTTCAGTGCACTGGATTAACGTTTTCGTCCCTGGGTTTCATCCCTGGGTTTCATCTCTGGCGATGGATCTTACCTGCAGCCATCTGGTAGGCGTAGAAAGCGGCGAGACCGCTCTCACCGGCGTCATTTCCGCTCTCGGGAAGCAGGTCCTGGTCGCGGTCCAGCACAGTGGACACCGGCCGCGCGGGCCCGGAATCGGCCCGGGAGCGGCGCAGCCACAAGGCGACGGCTGCGCCAAGCAGGATCAGGCCTGATAGCGCCAACACGAGTCCGATCATCGCTAGCTCCTGGGTATGGACCGACCTTGCACGGCACCCATCTTGACCCCTGGCCCCTGGAAGTGCGCTTCCCGGCCCGCCTATTGGCCGTCCGGAGGCGCCACCCGGCGAAGCCGGACGGCCAATAGGCGGCGGACATAGTCGATTGAGCCGGGACCCCTATGTGTTCGATACTGTGCATGCTGGCTGGAGGAATGCTCATGAGGCCCAAGAACACGATCTGGATGCGCTCGCTGGCGCTTTGCGCCACGATGGCATTGGCGACCTCGTCCGAGGCTGCTTCCACAGGGTTCGATGCCTTCTTCGGTGAGTTCGAAGGTCAGGCTGTTTCGGAAAGCGGCGGTGAGATCCGCAAAAGGGACCTGCGAGTCAACATCTCTCCTCACGAGAAAGGATTCACGGTCAACTGGATCTCTGTAACCAAGAGATCCGATGGAAAATTGAAGCGCAAAGAATACTCCATCGATTTTCATCCCACCCGCCGCGACAATATCTTCCGTTCCGGCGAGCGCAACGACTTCTTTGGCAACGCCGTGCCCATGGATCCCATGAAGGGCGATCCCTACGTATGGGCCCGTATCCATGGAGACACCCTGACGGTGCACGCACTGCATGTTCTCGAGGACGGCGGATACGAGATGCAGACCTACACGCGCACGCGCATTCCAGAGGGCCTGAGCCTGGAGTATTCCCGCGTTCGCGATGGCGAAAACCTGCGCACGGTAACCGGGACTCTATTGGAGGTAAAATGACGGCCATGCCGGCGCCCCGCCACGCCTGTGGCGAATGCAAGCTATACTTTTTTGTTTCCTCACCCCTGCAGAGACGCCCAATTGCCTCCCGCTGAAAATTCCGATTCGCAACGCAACGTCAAAACGTTCCAGGGGCTTCTTCTAGCCCTCGCTGATTACTGGGGCGGACAGGGCTGCGTGCTCCTGCAGCCCTACGATATGGAGGTGGGCGCGGGCACCTTTCACCCGGATACATTCTTGCGCGCCATAGGCCCGGAGCCGTGGGGCGCGGGCCATGCACAGCCATCGCGGCGACCCGCCGACGGGCGCTACGGGGAAAACCCCAATCGCCTGCAACACTATTACCAGTACCAGGTGGCCATCAAGCCATCGCCACTGAATATTCAGGAGATGTATCTCGACTCCTTGATCTGGCTCGGCGTCGACCCGCTGGAACATGACATTCGCTTCGTCGAGGACAACTGGGAGTCTCCCACTCTCGGCGCCTGGGGGCTCGGGTGGGAGGTGTGGCTGAACGGCATGGAGATCACGCAGTTCACTTATTTCCAGCAGATGGGCGGAATTGAATGTCGGCCGGTGACAGCTGAAATCGCCTACGGTGTCGAGCGCATTGCCATGTATCTGCAGGGTGTGGACAGCATTTTCGATCTGGTGTGGACCGATGGCCCGCGGGGCAAGATAAGCTACGGCGACGTGTTCCGACAGAACGAAACCGAGATGTCCGCGTACAACTTCGAGTACGCCGACACTACCGTGCTCGCCAGCCAATTCGATGACTTCGAGCGACAGTGCAAATTTCTCGTGGAGCGCGAACTGGCCCGCCCCGCCTACGACATGGTGCTAAAGGCATCGCACAGCTTCAATTTACTGGATTCGCGTCACGGGATTTCGGTCACGGAGCGTCAACGTTACATTCTGCGTGTGCGCGCAATGTCGCGGCAGGTGGCGCAATGCTATCTCGATAATCGCCGCGCCCTTGGCTTTCCTCTTCTCCATGAAGCCGAGGTGCTGAACAATGTCTGAAACCGCCGATCTGTTGGTGGAGATAGGCACCGAGGAGTTGCCGCCCAAAACCCTGCGCAAACTCTCCGAAGCATTCGGCGTAGCGCTGTGCGATCGACTGGAAGCGAAAATTCTCGGCGCACACCAGGGAACCGTATACGCGACCCCGAGGCGGCTTGCCGTGCTCGTCCCCGAAGTGCCCACGAATCAGCCGGATCGTGATATCGAGCGCCGTGGTCCAGCCCTGGACGCCGCTTTCGATGCGCAGGGAAATCCGACCAAGGCGGCAGAGGGATTTGCCCGTTCCTGCGGCGTCGAGGTCGACCACCTGGATCGTTACGAGACCGCCGACGGGCGTTGGTTGTTGTTCCGATCCACTGCAGTCGGTGAATCGACCCTTTCACTGTTGCCCGCGATCGTCGAAGAAGCTCTGGCGCGCATCCCCATCGCGCGGCGCATGCGCTGGTCGAATCTCGACGTGGAATTCGTCCGCCCGGTGCACTGGGTAACGCTGCTCTACGGCAGCGATAGCGTTGAGGTGGACATAATGGGCGTGCGCAGCGGTGGCAACACCTACGGCCACCGGTTCCATCACCCCCAGTCCGTGGCACTGTCGGAACCGTCGGAGTATGCAAAAACGCTCTACGGCGGTGCCCATGTGATCGCCGAGTTCGCGGCGCGCAAGG
>JAACFO010000234.1 GCA_009937425.1 Gammaproteobacteria bacterium | reverse complement strand
TCGTTCTTGCCGATCGCGACGTGCTGATGCCCGCGCGGGTCGCCCACAGGAAGCTGATCGATATCGCCCTCGTAATCGCGATCGCCGTTGTGCTTCTTGCCATCGCGCTGGCGAGGATTGATCGGGATTTCAACCGCGGCCTGTGGATCGTGTCGAGTGCCCTCGCGGGGAGTTGCATTCTGGTAGGAATGTTCGTAATAGCCATGGCCATACGCCAACAACTGCCAAATGGCGACAACGTCACACGTATAACCAACTGGAATTCGCTCAACCGCTTCACATCGCAACAACGCCGCCGCACGCTGGTTCAGCGCGAAGAGGTACCGCTGTTCATCCCCACCGGCATTTATGTCCAGTCGGCCTTTCTCGAGGACGCATCGACCGTAGGTGTCAACGGCTATGTCTGGCAACGCTACACAAAGGGTATCCACGACGGCATCCAACGCGGCTTCATCATGCCGCAGGCGAAGATCTCGACGATTACCAGAGCCTATACGGTGGAGGATGGTGATACCGAGCTCGTTCGCTGGAACTTCAACGCGACTGTGCATCAGAACTTCGACTATTCTCGGTATCCGTTCGACAGTGAACGGGTCGTCATCGATCTGTGGCACAAAGAGTTCACGAAAAACGTCATCCTGATCCCCGATCTCGCATCCTACAAACTCATGAGCCCCGCGGCGAAGCCCGGCTTGTTCGAGGAGATGCAGATTTCCGGTTGGAAGATCGGCGATTCGTCGTTCAACTATTTGTCCGAAAGCTACAAGACCAGTTTCGGGCTCAGGGACTTCGCCGGACTGACCAACTACCCCAATCTCTATTTTGGATTCGATATAAGAAAGGAGATCACCGGGCCATTCGTCTCCAATATGCTGCCGCTGCTGGTGGTGACGATTCTGTTGTTCGCGATTCTCTTTCTGGGTACCCGCGAGGAACGCGACAAGGGGCGCCTGGGCTTCGCATTGGATGTTATCGCCGCCTGCGCCGGCTTTTTCCTGGTGGCGATTCTTCTGCATATCGCCCTGCGAAGAGATCTGGCCGCAAGGGATATTTTCTACCTCGAGTACTTCTACTTTGTCACCTACGCCATGATTCTTTACGTGGCCGTCAACTACGTCCTATTTACGAAAACCGCGATACGGCTGGTTCACTATCGGGACAACTTCATCGTCAAGGTCGTCTTCTGGCCTGTTAGTCAGCTGGCGTTGCTCGTGTTCACGCTAATGGTCTTTTACTGATGAAATTACCCGGCATTTCGTTTCTGACGGTGCTCGCGGTCCTGCTGCCATTGGCGACCCAAGGGAAGTCTGCACGCCCACCCGTTTATCTCGGAATGTCGGCGGCCCTGAGCGGCCCGGCCCAGTCCCTGGGGTCCGGCATGAAAGCGGGAATGGAGGCGTATTTTGCGCGCATCAACCGCCAGGGCGGCCTCGATGGCCGACAGCTCGTCCTGATCGCCATGGATGACGGCTATGTGCCCGAGGCAGCGGCACGGAACATGGTTGCGCTGATAGATAAGGAGAAAGTACTGGCCGTGCTTGGAAACGTCGGCACACCCACGGCCAAGGTCACCGTGCCAATTGCCACCGAGAAGAAGACGCTCCTGTTCGGCGCATTTACGGGTGCCGGGCTGCTGCGGCCGAGCCCTCCCAACCGTTATGTCATCAACTATCGGGCCAGCTATCTCCAGGAAACCGCGGCGATGGTCCGCGGCCTTCTTGCCCAGGGCGTTCTTCCCTACCAGATCGCCATATTCAGCCAGAACGACGCCTACGGCGAAGCAGGTTACACGGGTGTGATGCGTGGCCTCAAAGAGGCGGGATACGTTCACGGTTACCGCCTTGCTCACGGGCGCTATGAACGCAACACCCAGGATGTGGAAAAGGGCCTCCTGGAAATTCTCGAGGCACCCATCAAACCCCGCGCGATCATCATGATCGGCGCCTATGCCGCCTGCGCGAAGTTCATCCGCGTGGCCCGGCGATCACTCCCCGACGCAACCTTTCTCAATGTCTCCTTCGTCGGCAGCACTGCTCTGAAAAATACCCTGGGTCACGCCAGTGAGGGCGTGCTGGTCACGCAGGTGGTTCCGCACTTCGACAGCGATCTGGCTCTTGCCAAAGAGTATCGCCGGGATCTTCAAGCGTTTGCCCCGGGCACGGAGCAGGGCTTCGTTTCCCTGGAGGGGTATGTCGTTGCCAGGATCTTCGTGGAGGGATTGCGCAGGGCCGGGCAAGAGGTGAACCGCGAATCCATCATCGACGCGTTACTCAGCATCCACAACATGGACATCGGCCTTGGTACGCCGATTGATTACGCCCCGGAAAGCTATCAGGGCAGCCAGATGGTGTGGCCCACGATAATTAGAAACGGCCGCTTCGAGCCCTTCGAATTTGCTTCGCCGGCGACAAGGTGACGGGGTATCCGAGTAAAGAGCAATGGTATCCATTGCTGATATCCTTCCCGAATACCAAAAACAAACCATCGATTAATAAAGGGGGGGGAAATCATGATGAATCCTGGTGAGGAAGCACTCGCGCGCCCGCGGTTGCTTGGCTGGTTACCGGTGCTGGGACGCGATGAGCGCCGGGATCTTTTCGAGACTTTTCAGGCCGGCGGCACCTGGAACGTCGATTTCGTGGTGATGATGGGGCTTTCGACGGCGCTTGCCGCCTTTGGCCTGCTGAACAACTCACCGGCGGCAGTCATCGGTGCCATGCTCGTCGCACCACTGATGTCACCGCTTCTCGGTGCGGGCTTTGCCCTGGTACAGGGCAACGTCAATTTGTTCCGTGGCTGCATCAAAGCCATGACTTACGGCATCGTAGTCAGCATTGTGGTGTCGCTGGTCATCGGCTTGATCACGCCAGGCTACGATCCGACGGCGGAAGTCGAGGCCAGAGGACAGGTTAATCTTCTCGATCTCGGTGTCGCCCTGCTATCGGGTATGGCCGCCGCCTACGCCACGGCCCGACCGGGCCTCGCCGCCACCCTCTCCGGGGTCGCCATCGCCGCGGCGCTTGTGCCGCCACTGGCCGTGGTGGGCATCGCCGCCGCCTCCGGGGAGTTCGTACTTTCGGGCTTCTCGGCCGTGCTCTTCCTCACAAATGTGGTGGCCATCATTCTCGGCGCCGGACTCGTATTCAGACTGCTGGGCGTGCAGGGAGCCCTGGGGGAGACGGCTGCACCGCTGTGGGCGCGCCGAACCAGAATCGGGCTGATACTGGCGACGGTAGTTCTGATTATTCCTCTCGGCGCTCGGCTGGAGACTCAGCTCGAGACCGGCCAGGTGCGACCCGCCGGCTATCCCCTGCCTACCGCCATGCGCGACGTCATTCTCGAAAAGGTCGAGTCGGAACCAGGTATCGAAGTGGTCGCCATGGCGCGCTACGCCACATCTCCCGAAGCGGGTGCCCAGGTAATACTGGCTTCGCAAGTGCCGGTTCCCCTTGGATTCGTCGAATACATCGAATCGGCAATCCGATCGGTTGCGGGTAGTCAGAGTACGGTGCGCGTAACCATTCTTCAGGCCGCGCCCGGAGCGGAACTCGATGCGCCGAAGATAGATGAAGAAGGGGGTTAGAACAAAGAGAAAACGTCCCGAACTCGTTTCGTCCGGGAAGGCAATCGGCGAACAAGGGGAGTTGTTAACCCCCCTTGAACGCGCGATCGCACGATGCTTCGAGGGTGCTTCTTACTTCACCTTGAGCATCATGGGCTTGCCAATGTCCCCTACCTGAAACACCAGGATCTCGAGGTCATCGGTTGTGCTCAGATTCTTGCCGACCATCGCGGCATTAATGTCCTCGGGGTACAACTCCCCCGCCTTGAAGGTTTTTGTCTTGCCCTCGAGCTCCACCGTAAGCTCGCCTTCGAGCACGTACACGAAGACGGGGCCGGGATGCATATGCTTACCACCAACATATCCAGCTGGCAGTGCAAAATGTTTTACGACCATCTCCTTGCCTGGCACTCCCTGGAGTGGCGCTTGGTACAGTGACTTAGCTTTGGCCTTTGAAACATATTCCTCGGCGCCGACTGTTTGAAACATCGCTAAACCGACAAGTAGAACCGAGGCGAGTGTAGTTTTGAACAGGTGGTTGGTTTGCATCTTCTTCTTTTCTCCTCGACGTGAGACCGATAGGAGTAGATGCTCCTATCAGTGGCTATGGCCCGCAGGGTGGTGAGCGAAGGGCAATGCATCGATTTCCCGGCTCAGCCACTGCTGTGGTCCGCTGAAGGCGCTGGCTGGCTTTCATTCTTCGAGCGCCTGTGAGAGCGAAGATTGTAGTCTTCTCTCCGAGATTTATTCCACTGTCCACATTGAACGCTCACTAATAAGTCAAGAGGTACCGGGCACCTCTTGAGGGCACCTCTTGACTTAATCGCTGAACTACGTGGAGTTGCGGCGGCGCCAGTCTTCGATGTACGCGATGCACTCGTCTGCTGTGGATACGTCGGCGTAGCGGCGGGAAACGTCGCGCAGGTTGTCCTGGTGCGGTCCCTCGTCGTGGTCCCCGACGCAGTCTTCCGGCACGATGGTGCGAAAGCGGTGACTGAAAGAGTCGATGACCGATGCGCGAATGCAACCGCTCGTAACGCAGCCGGTGACGATGACGGTATCGACCCGTTCCTTCGCGAAGTACGAGGCGACGGTGGTATCGAAGAAGATCGAGGCGCCGGTCTTGCATATCTTGACGTCGTAGTCGGGATCGTAGATCCGCTCATCGAGCTCGGTGCTCGGATGTCCGTGAAGGAACGTCTCGTGGACCGCCTTGACCTTCCAGTAGGGCATCTCACGCTGGTTGAGATATGCCGTGTAGCAATTGGCGATGGGCACGCCACAGCGGCGGGCCTTTTCGAGCAGACGCTGTGTATTTTCGACCCCTCGCAAGATTAACGGGGCACCGCCGAGAGCGTAGTTGGGATCGGTGAACCCGACCTGATAGTCGACCACGACGATGCCTGGCTTGTGGCCGAAGCCGATGGGAACCTGCGCGTAGCTGCGCTGCTCGTA
>JAACFO010000233.1 GCA_009937425.1 Gammaproteobacteria bacterium | reverse complement strand
GTTTGAGCGGTTTGACCGAGTTGGCGCGATAAAAGTTGCCAATCAGGCAATACAGCGTTTGCGGACTCTAAGGACATTCGGGTGAAGGCAGCATCCGCGGATCGCGGTCACCGCTGATTACACGGTCTGAATTGCGACGATGGGCGCTCGATTGCACGAAAAAGGGGCAATAATCCTTCCTAGACTCCTGCGACGCGCTTTTGCTAAGCGTGCTGCGACATTACCAACATGGCGTCTATTCTCTTAATCGTAAAATCTTGATCTGAATCAGGAAATTGCACAGATAATCGTGTTATTGGGGCACCAAAACAAGGAGAAGCCCTACGATCGAATGTGCAAAAAGGAGATCCCCATGAATAGGCGATTCATAGTCCTCGCAGCCGCAGTCTGTGGCATGCTGTTGGTACTCTCGAGCTCACAGGCTGCTGATACGTTGCCCGTTGCCATGAATTTGGGTATGAAGGATGTATCCATTCAATTGGCCACGGGAAGGATTCAGCCCGGTGAGTTCAATTTAAAAGTGGGCGAGCCCTATCGGTTCGTCATCGTCAATCGTAGTGACGTCAACCACTCCCTATCGGCTCCCGGGTTTGCCGGAACGGCGCTCATCTCAGACGTCGAATCCATGAACATCATGAATGGCATGGTGATCCACCCGGGTGAGAGGACGGAGTGGCACCTGACGCCGCTGATGGCGGGCACTTATAAGTTTGGGTGCGCGTATCCTGCGCATGCCGCTGCCGGAATGGAAGCGACGATACATGTGTTTTGACGTCTGACTTCACGTGCGCAACTATGCTTTTCGTGTACGGAAACAGAGTAACGGATATTTCAAAAAATTCGAAAGGCCCGCCCAGTGCGGGCCTTTCGTTGAGTTATGCAGCTGAAACGGCAGCAGAGGGCATAACGGGATCAGATCTCTTGAACGCGTGAGTATCAGATCAAGGGCTAGCTCTAAAGGGTTGACGACGTCGGCAGGTAGCCACTGAACCAGATCTACTCGAGGTTGCTTATCTAAAGCGATGCTCCGTCACAAAAGCGACAGCGCATCGTTCTGAAATGCCACAATCGCAGCCCCGGCTATGAGGGCGCCACCCAGGGGTTTGCCAAGAAGCCGGCCGATGGGGAGGTTCTTTTCAATAGCCATCACCGCGCCGAGCAACAACATCCAACCGACGCTGCCCGTGCCTACGATGAACATCAAGAGCATCAGCGCCCAGCAACAGCCCACGCAGTAGATGCCGTGATGTGCCCCAATCGCAAGGGCTTGTCGTTGGACGTTGCCGCCGCGCCAATGTCTGAGTATAAAGCTCAGTGGTGCCCGACACCGATCCAGGCACCGGTACTTGAGGTCAGTGAACTGAAAAACACCGGCGATGCCGAGCACGAACACGCCCAGCACCCAGCCGTTCAGTCCCAGCCACACGCTCTGGCGCACCGCCTCGTTGACGCCCCAATCGAGCAAATGAGCCGTTACGCCAAACAACAACCACACGGTCAAATAGCCCACCACTACGAGCGTCACGAGACGCCCAGCGTCTTGCCTCCTCCGGGTGAGCCGACGAAAGGCCTCTAGCAAGGGTATGGTTGTCGGTAACATCATCGCCGCCGTCATCAGGACCCATCCTCCGACGTAAAGCAGCGCCGGAAGGACGACGGTCCCATTCGGCAAAACGCGGCAAATGCTTCCCGCCAAGCCAATTTCAGTCCAGCGGCCATGGTCGAGGTAACGCCCGTATGGCGACTGCTCCCAGATCCAGAGCGTCAACCACGCGAGCGTTACCAGCATTCCCATGAACAGCAGGAACTGGCGCCGGCTCGTCCCACCGCCATGATTAGCGCTTACGGGCTCCGGCGCCTTATGCGCAGCGTGAGCGGCCAACAGCTATGTCTCGAATGCAAATCGCCCCTGGACAGCGCTCTTCCCGTGAATATCAAGATTCAGGCCGAGCGCAGGGTGCGAGGCCTTGAGGTAATCTGCCTTCCCGACGTAGTACGGTGCGTCCTCGATGACAGAGAGTGCCGCATCGTGAAGAGTCGTCAGTCTGCCCGTGGGTCCCTCCAAGGGATTGATCTCTGTATCTAGATGCGTCCCGATCTTCAGCTGTCCTTTGCCCTTGACGATGCCAAACGTGATCGGCACCCGTTCCACCGCAACGACCTCACCAACGAGCTGCGCCATGTCGGCAACTGGTCCACCTTTCTCTCCAGTATAAACGCCGAGAATTGCCTTCTCTTGCTCGGCAGTCGCCTTGTCGTCTACACACGCGACAACTCGCCAATTACCCGACAACGCATTGTCCGGGATGTGCAAAAGCAGCGCGAAAGTGAGGCCTGAAACGTCCACGCCGTCTATTTCCCCCTTATCAAAGTGCCACGCGATGGTGCCGTCACAGGTCCCCGAGTCCGGGTCCTCACCGACCCAACACGGGCAAATCGCATTGCAGGTGCAGGCCTCCAGCATGTTGCCTTCAAGTTTGTACCCCATGGCTCTCCCTCCTTTACGTGGTTAGTACCAGCACAGCCGTAGCCGGTTCTGCACGCGCCGTGCCTCCGCATAGACATTCTCGTTGACTGCTATATTCATCTACCGACAGCTGAACACATAGCTAGGAGGTGACGAATTCACTAAGTTGCTTTTCTTCCCGTGTTTTCGGCAGTGTTCTTTGGCGGCCTCGTACACTCGTCCGACGCCGCCGGCAAGCTTTTTCAAGGTAATCCCTTCCGAAGATGCCTCCACAACCTCTGGCGGCAATTCGAATCCGGCTTGTCTTGTTCGCCCCCCCCCCATCCTTTAAATAATAAATACCAACTTGGTCCATCGCACTAGTTGCGGGGTAGCGATCTAAGCTTACGCGAATTTTATTGTAGGTTTCGAATGCAGATTCAGCATTCTGTTTCTGCCCCAGATATCCGTAGGCAGCAGCCAGATACAACAAAGGCTGAAAATCATCCGTGTGGCGTTTGGAGTACTTCAGCATCGTCGCCACCGTCTCCTCATATCGCTCCAGGTGAAACTGAGCCACGCCAAGGCGGAGCAGATAGCGTGATTGCGGGTCGAGCTTTTCGGCTCGCTTGATGAAGTCCAGAGCTTCGGCCGGTCTACCGACACGAATCAAGACCCTGGCCATGGCCTCGTAGCCGTTCGGATCATTGGGATCTAAATCCACTGCGCGCTGGGCTTCCGCCATGGCACCGTCATATTCGCCAGCGATAATGTGCATCAATGACGCAACGCGGAGTGCCAGCGGTGTCGGATCTTGCATGGCCTCCTTCAGATGTTTCCGCGCTCCCTCACTGCTCCCCCGGAACCCACCATCCACTATCAGCCATGCGTTCCACCAACTTTCAATGTATACGGCGGCGAGCGCTGCATGGGCGCGAGCATAATTCGGATCAAGCTCGAGGGCCCGTTCGAAATGCGGAATGGCCTTGATGAAATTGTCCCGTGTGTAGTGTTGATAACGCTCCCAGCCTTCGAGAAAGGCATCATCGGCATCCTGAGCGCCATTCACCGCCGGTGGGAGGAGCAAGAAAGCAACGAGCGAGAGGCGGGCGATCGCCGGCTTGAGTAGGCGGGTGGCCATCGTTGGGTCCTTCCGCGTGGGTGGAGCTTGCAACTTCTACTCGCATGCGCCGGGCATTGCAATTTCCGCTACGGATATCGGGGAGTCCGCAAAGTTTCGCGAGGGAGGTGGGCAAGCGCCGGCTGTTAGGGCGAGAAGCTGACCTCAGCTCGACTCAGTCAGGCGTCCAATATGGACGGTCACGGCGCGCGACAGCGCATAACCAATAACTCCCAATCGTGATCGCCCCTAGCTTGGCGCAGACAACTCGACCTCGATTGCAGCGAGAGCAGCCGCTGGATCGGCGGCTTGCGTGATCGGTCTTCCAATGACCAGATAGTGAGCGCCATCGGCGAGCGCTTGTGCCGGCGTTGCCACGCGTTTTTGATCGCCATCGTCTTTGCCCGCCGGGCGTACGCCGGGTGTAACTCTGAGAAAAGTATCCGGCACCGCGCCAGCGAGGGTCTCGAGTTCTTTCGGCGAGCAGACCACTCCGTCGAGCCCACACTCGTGGGTAAGCTTTGCGAGCCGTGTCACCTGCTCCGCCGGTTGCCCACCGATGCCGGTGTCGCGCAGATCGGCGGCATCGAGGCTGGTCAGCACGGTCACTGCGATTAACAACGGCGGCGTCGCCGCCGCGTCCACGGACTCCCGTGCCGCGAGCATCATCTTGCGCCCGCCACTGGCGTGCACGTTGATCATCCACACCCCCAGATCGGCGGCGGCGCGGCAGGCGCCGGCGACGGTGTTGGGAATGTCGTGAAACTTGAGATCGAGAAAAACCTCGAATCCCTGCTCGCGCAACTGATCAATGATTGCCGGTCCTTCGCGGGTAAACAACTGCTTGCCGACTTTGAGCCGGCAGCGCGCGGGGTCGAGCCGTCGCGCCAGGGCAAGGGCCGGCGGCGCTTGTGCATAATCCAGGGCCACGATGATGGGCGTGACGGGGCTACTCACCTTCCACGCCTTGTATCGGTTTCATGGTGTTCCAGTGCTTGCAGCTGGGGCACTGCCAATGCAGCAGCCGAGCGGGAAAACCACAGTGCAGGCACTTGTAAATCGGCCGGTCGGACAGGAGTTCTCCGGTCAGGTCTTTTAGAATGGAGACATGGGCGCCGTTCTCGGCGTCGCTTTGCTCGAGCTCCAGTTCGAGCAAGCGATCCAAGCCCCGCACCGAGGTGCGGCGGCGAAGCTGATCGGAGATGAACTCGATGGCGCCCTGGATGCCATGGCGGTCGTGCTTCAGGTCCGCGAGCGCCAGCATCGGCGTTATCCAACCATAGCGTTCCATCAATCCGTTGAGATACTCGTCCATCTCCCGGGGCCGATCCAGAGCGCGAAAACAGTACTGGATTCGCTCGATGGTTTCCGGCACGTAATCCGCGTCCTGCTCCTCGACCCGTTGGTAGGCACGAATGGCCCGCTCGTACTCATTAATGTCGGTTAGAACGTCGCCTTCGAGGATACTCGCGCGCACGCAACGGTCGTGGGTGGCCAGGGCTTCGTTGATCATCTCCAGGGCTGATTCCACCTCATTGGATTCCCGGAAGCGCTCGGCAAGCTCGCATTGATAATGGGCGATAACGGGACCCAGGTGATTGCCCGTGGCCTTCTCCAGCAGATGCG
Source organism: Gammaproteobacteria bacterium (assembly GCA_009937425.1). Taxonomy (GTDB): domain Bacteria; phylum Pseudomonadota; class Gammaproteobacteria; order HK1; family HK1; genus JAABYT01. Next base: position 2,602 of record JAACFO010000233.1, on the reverse strand, counting down.
CGGAAGCAATCGCCCTGTTCCAGTCTTTCTCCTGCTCATAGATATCGATGAGTTGCCTCAGCGCCTGCACCCGGTAATCGCCGCCGTCGGCAAGCTCCTGGAGGAGATTTTCGGCGCGGTCCAGAAGTCCAGCGCTCAGGTAGTCGTGTCCGAGCTCCAGAAGGGCTTCGCTGCGTTGTTCGCTCTCCAGGTTCGGACGGGCGATGAGATTCTGATGAATACGAATGGCGCGATCGACTTCGCCGCGGCGGCGATAGAGATTTCCCAGTGCCAGGTGGGTTTCGACAGTCTCGCTGTCGACCTCCAGAACCTTGATGAATGCCTCGATTGCCTTGTCGGGCTGCTCGTTGAGCAAGTAGTTGATGCCCTTGAAGTAGTTGGATCGCAGGTCGTCTGCCGCCGCGGCCGACTGCCGGCGGCGTTTTCCATAGCGCCCGACGAGCCAGCCGGACGCCGCGGCCAGCGGGAGCAGTAACCAGAGGAAATCAAAGGACGCCAATGCCGACCTCGATCGAAATTTCAGGGGTTTCGCGTGCGCTCGGGCAGCCGAGAGTATATGCGAATCTCTCGGCCAAGTTTACGTCGTAGTGGCCAGCGCCGGGATAGGGCTCAGTCGTTGTCTTCCCCGTCGTCCGCGGTTGCGGACGGCGCGTGCTGCGTCGCTCCATGGCCGCGGCCATCGACCCGTTCGCGCAGCTCTTTGCCGGGCTTGAAGTGAGGGACGTGCTTGGCCGGCAGGGATACCGGCGCACCGGTTTTGGGATTTCGCCCCACGCGCCCGGGGCGAAAATGCAGAGAAAAGCTGCCGAAGCCGCGAATTTCAATGCGCTCCCCGCTCGCCAGACGATCGGCCATGTGCTCGAGCACCGTTTTCACGGCGAGTTCCACATCACGATACGCCAGCTGCGATTGCTTTTGCGCAATTCGCTCGATGAGTTCCGATTTAGTCATGGTACCTGTACCACGCCAACCCCCCCTCGGGACCGACACGACCGCCGCGACTCCCTGAAGAGCCCTGGCCGTCCCGCACTCGCCGGATACCCCCATGAAGCCGACACTCTGGCCACGAGAGGAATGCGCGGTGCCGCATTGTTACGGTTCTTGTTATCCCGCTCGGTTGCTATTTGTTCCCTGAACGGCCGGTATTATTTCCTGTTGGTTGTCGTAAACCTACTCGCCGTCCTCGTCTTCCCTTTCACTCGATTCCATCTGCGCTTTCATAATGTCGCCGAGGGTTGCACCTACGCCGGCAACGGTGGATGAATACTCTTCCATTGCCGCCGCTTCCTCATCGCTGTCCTTGGCTTTGACGGACAGAGAAATGGTGCGCTTCTTGCGATCAACCCCGACGAACTTGGCCTCGAGTTTATCACCTACCTTGAGTACTGTGCGGGCATCCTCGACGCGGTCGCGGTCGAGCTCCGATACCCGGATGTGCCCTTCGACACCATCGGCCAACGCTACGACGGCGCCGCGGGCATCCACCTCGCTGATCTCGCCGACCACGATGCTGCCCTTCGAATGCTCGGCAAGAAAGGCCGAGAAGGGATCGCTATCGAGTTGCTTGATGCCGAGGGAAATTCTTTCGCGCTCCGCGTCCACCGACAGCACGATGGTTTCGATTTCGTCACCTTTCTTGAAATTGTGGATGGCTTCTTCGCCGGTCTGGTTCCAGGATATGTCGGAAAGATGCACCAGCCCGTCGATGCCGCCGTCGAGTCCGACGAATACGCCAAAATCCGTGATCGATTTGATATTACCGACCACCTGGTCACCCTTCTTGTGGGTAACGGCGAACTCTTCCCAGGGATTGGGTTTGCATTGCTTGACGCCCAGAGAGATCCGGCGGCGCTCCTCGTCGATGTCGAGAACCATCACTTCGATCTCGTCACCGAGTTGTACGATTTTTGTGGGATGAATGTTCTTGTTAGTCCAATCCATCTCCGAAACGTGCACCAGGCCCTCGACGCCCTCTTCGATTTCCGCGAAGCATCCGTAGTCGGCAATATTCGTGACCTTGCCGAACAATCGAGTGTTCTCCGGATAACGCCGCGCGATGTCGACCCACGGATCCGCGCCCAGCTGTTTCAAGCCCAGGGACACGCGATTGCGCTCGCGATCGAATTTCAGCACCTTGACGTCGATTTCGTCACCCACATTGACGATTTCCGTGGGGTGCTTGACGCGCTTCCAGGCCATGTCAGTGATGTGCAGCAATCCGTCGATGCCGCCCAGATCGACGAATGCACCATAGTCGGTGAGATTCTTGACCACGCCCTTGATAACCGAACCTTCCTGCAGGTTCGACAGCAGCTGATCGCGCTCCGCCGAGTTCTCTTCCTCGACCACGGCGCGGCGGGACACGACGACGTTGTTGCGGCGCTGGTCGAGCTTGATGACCTTGAACTCCAGCGGCTTGCCTTCCAGGTAGGAGGTGTCGCGAACCGGGCGCACGTCCACCAGGGAACCGGGCAGAAAGGCGCGGATATCGTCGATATCCACGGTGAAGCCGCCTTTCACCTTGCCGTTGATGAATCCGATAATGGTGTCCGAGTCCTCGAAGGCTCTCTCCAGACGGGTCCAGGCCTGGGCCCGCTTGGCC
>JAACFO010000232.1 GCA_009937425.1 Gammaproteobacteria bacterium | reverse complement strand
ACGTCGACGTCCATTCCCTCGTTCTTCGCAACCTGAAACGCGCGTGCAAGCTCGGGCACCTTGTCCTGGATATCGTTGATGCCAACACCAACGTTGTGGAACTGGTGGTCCGTGAATAGTGCGAAGTCCTGTTCAATCACGTGGCAGGAGACGCAGCGCCCGGTGCCAAGGAATATGGCGAAACCCCTGACGGCCTGCTCGCTGACAGCGTCTTTGTCTCCGCCGAAATACCAGCGATCGAAGGGGGAGTCACCGGAGATTTCCGTACGCTCAAATGCGGCGATGGCCTTCGTGACTTCATCCATTGTGATAGCGTCTGCTGCAATACCAAACACTGCCTTGAAGGCTTTGACGTACTGCTTGTCCTCGCGGACAACCTTCAGGATGGGGTCGTGATCGGGCAAGCCCATCTCGACAGGATTCAGGAACGGATGCAATGCCTGGTTTTCGAGGTCTGGTGAGCGCCCGTCCCAGAACTGGGTCTTGTTGAACGCGGCGTTGACCACGGTCGGCGCGTTGCGCGTGCCAGTGAGCTTCTCGATACCCTCGGAAACTCGTAGTGGACTGTCAGTAAATGCAGTGGCTGCGACATGGCAGGTAGCGCAACTGACGTCTCCTGTTGAACTGAAGCGGACGTCATTGAAAAGGCGCGCACCCAGCGCGATTTTCTCCGCGGTTTGCGGATTGTCTGCCGGAATTGGTACGTCCGGAAGCCCTAGCGGACTTTCCGCCATAGCAGCGCCGGCTAGTACCAGGCCGCTTAATGCGACTAGTATTATCTTCATTGTATCTTCTCCTTCGCGCCCCGCTCCGAGTTTGGAAGTTGGCAAGATAGACTGTCAATCAGGGATTTCCGACGAAGGCGCGAACTTCGATTTCGTCCTCGTCTTGTCAGTTGGCGATACGTATAAGCCGTATTGCCGCCTGACCTGCGCTTAATTACTGTGATCCGGCTAGGAGAAACGCATGCCTATCGGGACGCCATTTCATCCGCGGACTTCGGAGCTGTGCACCAGCCTCTTCTATAAGGACTGGGCGGGCTACCATACGGTCTGCTCGTACGATACCTGTCACGAACGCGAGTACTACGCGCTGCGCAATGCCGCCGGCCTGATCGATGTAAGCCCTCTTTATAAGTACGAGGTCTACGGCAAGGACGCAGCCGCATTCCTGTCGCGCGTTATGGTAAGGAATGTCAGGAATCTTGATTTAGGTCGATGCACTTATCTGTGCTGGTGCGATGACCACGGCAAAGTGCTCGACGATGGCACGGTATCCCGACTGGACGATACGTACTTCCGCGTTACTGCGGCCGAGCCCACGCTCTCATGGCTCCTGCGCCTGTCACGCCGGTTCGATGTCACGATAGAGGACAGTACCGACAGGATCGGGACGCTTTCGCTCCAGGGTCCGAATTCTCGCGAAATTTTGAAAAACGTCTGCGACGCGGACATGGACAACCTCCGCTATTTCGATTTAACGAGAGCAAAACTCGACGGCGTCGATGTCGTCATTTCCCGCACTGGCTACACCGGCGACCTCGGGTACGAGATATGGGTCGAACGTGAGCAGGCTCTCAATGTCTACGATGCTGTCATGGCTGCCGGACGGGACTACAGAATTCAGCCCGTCGGCCTTGACGCGATGGACGTCACTCGCATAGAAGCGGGCTACATCATGAACGGTGTCGACTACTTCAGCGCAAACGCCTGCAGTATTGAATCCCGCAAGTCGTCGCCTTACGAAATCGGTCTCGGCTGGACTGTCGATCTCGATCGTGACCCGTTCATCGGACAGGACGCCCTCAAGGCCGAAAAGGCCAATGGTTCGGAGTGGGCGACCGTCGGTCTCGTGTACGACTGGCCTGCTTTTGAGCGCCTGTTTGCCGAGTTTGGATTGCCACCGCAATTGCCGGGCGGTGCCTGGCGCATCCCGGTCCCGGTCTATAACAAGAAAGGGCTGCAAGTCGGGCAGGGCACCAGTGGTGCGTGGTCGGCAATCCTGAAAGACAACCTGGCGTTGGCGACCGTCAAATCCGCCTACGCGAAGCCGGGCACGATCCTGCAGATTGAGGTCACCGTCGAATTCGAGCGTCGACGAGTTCCTGCTGTCGTTACAAAGACCCCGTTTTACGATCCCCCGAGAAAGAAGGCATGAGTGCGGTGATGAAGTTCAACAACAAGCCCGATCACTCGCGCTACGATGTGGTTGTGGTTGGTGGTGGGCACAATGGACTCACGTGTGCGGCCTACCTTGCAAAAGCCGGCAAGAGCGTCCTGGTTCTCGAAAAGCGCCCGGTCGTTGGCGGTTCCGCTGTCAGCGAAGAGGTCTTCCCCGGGTTCACCTTTACGGTGTGCTCGTATGTCGTGAGCTTGTTCCGTCCGCATATCATGAGGGACCTGGAACTGGCGCGGCACGGTCTCGAGATTACTCCGCTCGAGGCCTCGTTTTCACCGCTTCCCGATGGTGATTCGCTTTGTCGCTGGGGAGATGCGCACAGGACGCGCCGCGAGATAGCACGTTTTTCCGCTAAAGACGCCGAGGTTTATCCAGAGTTTTCGCTGGCGATGTCGCAGCTCGCACGTTTCACGAAATCCATTATCGATAACCCGGCGCCGAACCCGGCATCGCTCAAGCCGGGCGAGCTTATCCAGGCACTGCGTGCCAGCCAGGGCCTCAGAGAGGCGAATGCTGACCAACGCTTCACCTATATGAAGCTGCTCACAATGAGTGCCGCAGACTTTCTCGACCAGTGGTTCGAGAGTGATGTGCTCAAGGCACCGATGAGCGTCAGCGGAATCATCGGTACCTTCCTCGGCGTGCGATCACCGGGAACCGCGTACGTCTTGTTACATCACTACATGGGTGAGATTGACGGTGCGATGCGGGCGTGGGGTTTTGCCAAAGGTGGCACCGGCGGTATCAGCAATGCGATCGCGAGGTCCGCGCAGTCCTGCGGAGCGGAGATCATCACCGAGGCGCCGGTTAGTAACGTCATCATCAAGAACGGCAAGGCCGTCGGTGTCGCGCTCGAGAACGGTGACGAGATTAAAGCCGACACGGTCGTGTCGGGGATGGACCCGCATCGAACTTACTTTGGGCTGGTGGGGGAAGAGCATCTCGATAGCGAACTCATCACACAACTGGGCCACTACAAGTTCCGCGGCAGCTCCGGCAAAGTGAATCTCGCTGTCGACAAACTGCCCGAGTTTTCCAGCCGTCCAGGCGATGGGCCTCACCTCTATGGCGATGTTGCCATCGCGCCGAGTATTCAATACCTCGAGAAGGCCTACGACCAGGCGAAGTACGGCGATTTTTCGGCGCGGCCCTATATCAACATGGTCATCCCAACGCTCCTCGACCCGACAATGGCCCCACCCGGCAAGCACGTCATAAGCTGCTTCGTTCAATACGCGCCCTATGACATTAAGGAAGGCGCGTCTAACTGGCCGCAACGACGCGAAGCATTCGGCGATGCCGTTGTCGACACGCTTGCGGAGTACATTCCGGGCCTCAAGGAGACGATTCTTCATCGGCAGGTGCTAACGCCCTGGGACCTCGAGCAGGAATACGGCTTGACTGAAGGCAATATCTTCCACGGCGAGCTGTCGCTCGAGCAACTGCTCTATCTGCGGCCGGCTGCTGGCTGGGCAAAATACAAAACACCTGTGCAGGATCTCTGGATGTGTGCATCGGGAACTCATCCCGGTGGCGGCATCATGGGTGCTTCGGGTGAGTTGGCGGCGAAAGCCATTCTTCGGCGGAAAGCGGCATGAGCGAACGGTATGACGTAGTAGTAATCGGCGGCGGCCATAATGGCCTCACCACTGCGTGCCTCATGGCAATGAAGGGTGAGCGTGTCGCGCTTGTTGAGAAGCGTAACTCACTCGGTGGGCTGGCAGATTCCGTCGAGTTTGCACCCGGGTTCAAGAGTGCGGGCATCTGGCACGGCACCGGAAACGTCTCAAAATCGGTGATGAGCTCATTAGGTCTCGAGAGCCTGGTCCAAAACGAGTCGCCAATCGTGCACGCGCTGGACGAAGCCGGGCGCATTGCCGCCATTTCCGGGCCCGCCGATCGTACGGCATTCGGTATCGCACAGCACAGTTCGTCCGACGGACGAAACTACACACGCTATCGCGTGTTCATGGAGCGAATCCGGCCGGTCCTGTCGCGCTTTCTCACGCGCCGCCCCCTCAACCTGCTTGAGGTGGAACGGGAAGCGCCTGTTGAGATCCTGACGCGCGCACTTGGACTACGGTTCCTGGGCGCACACGACATGATCGAACTCCTCCGGGTTGCGCCCATGCCAGTGAGTGACTTCCTGAATGAGTATTTTGAATCGGACTTCATCAAGGGCGCCTTATCGATAGAGGCCGTCCTGGGCACGTTCGCCGCACCGCGCTCTCCGGGCACGACGATGAACCTGCTCATGCACGAGTCGATCGCCGGTCAGTCGATCAAGGGCGGTAGTTACGCATTGACGGAAGCCCTGGTTGGTCGCGCACGCGAGCTTGGTGTGCAATTCAGGTGCGGTAGCGCTGTAACGAATATCCTTCTTGAGAACAAAGCAGTCAAAGGTGTCGAGCTCGAAAATGGAGCAACGATTGAAGCTGCGGCCGTAAGTGCGAGCTGTAATCCGAAGGCCGTAATGCTCGACTTGCTACCGGTCGAGGCGCTCACGCACATAAGCGAGCACAGAATATCGAACTTCAGATCCACTGGTACGACGGCGCATCTGCTTCTGGCAGTCGATGGTCCGGTATCGTTCCAGGAAGAATCTGCGGATCATGAGATTCGGCATGCGCGAATCGCGCCGACACTCGATCATGTCGAGAAGGCGTTCGATGCGATCAAGTACGATCAATTCTCGGACGAACCCGTCCTGGATATCACGGTTCCGACGATCGATAACCCGACCCTCGCGCCGGATGGCAAGAGCGTCGTCAGTGTGTTGATCGGCTATGCGCCGTTCAACCTCGATGGCGGATGGACCGATAACGCGAAGAGCGCTCTGACAAAGAAGGTCATCGACACGATCTCGCGCTTTGCGCCAGGGTTTGAGCAGAAAGTCATCGCATCGAAATTGTCATCACCGGTCGAC
>JAACFO010000077.1 GCA_009937425.1 Gammaproteobacteria bacterium | reverse complement strand
TTCCTCAACGCCTTGATATCTTCCAAATCCTGCGCACGCCCGGCCTTCTTCTTGATGGCGATGAGATCGGCGATTGCGGCTACCTTTACAATCATGCCGAAGGCACGCTTGTTGACCGTATTGATTCTCTTTGCGTCTTCGGTAATGAGAATGTCCACGACTTCGAGGGGATTGCGTGGGTTCGCGAAAGACCAGGCCTTGAGATTGCGGCTCTGAATGTACTCCGCGCGAAATGCGAACACTTCTTCGGCCGTCACGGGCAATCGAGACTCCAAGCCTATCTCGTGAAGGGCAGTTTCAATACGCTTGAACGTAGCACGGTTGAGGGCGATCGCGATGTCCACATCGACCGTCCCGCGTATGGCTCCGTGCAGAGCGACTGCATATCCCCCGACCAGGGCGTACTTGACGCGATGCTTATCGAGTGCGCGGATGACTGTTTGAATGAACATTCATATAGTATATACCAATATATACTATATGAATCATAAACTTCGTGTGGTGAGATCCATTGACCGTTGAAACCCTTTCAAGGCAAGAATGTTACCCGTGTGTCCGGAATGGACCGTGGCCATGGGCTTCAGTAACGTTTACGTGGGGTCAAACTGAAAATTCGATTGTGAGCGCGAAGCGACGCGACGCTCCGACCGGTATTCAATCAGAAGTGCGCCCGGGCGGCGCGGGATTTGAATTTGCTGATTGGTGACTCGAATGGTACCCACGTAAGCAGGAACCGTGTAAGTCATTTGCCCTCGACGAGGGAGATCACGTCCGCCTGCCGACGCGGGAGGACACCCACCGCCGTCTTGTATACGTCGTTGCCCACGTGCCCGAGGAGTTCTGCCCACTCTTCGATGCCGAACTGCGCGGCAAGTGTGCGCTCGGTCTCCACCCCGAGACTTTCCATCGACGGTGACTGCTCCGGATCGCCAATAACGACGAGACGCTTTGCGCGGAAGATGAGCGGTAGCATGTTTGTCAGTGTGCACTGCGTCGCCTGGTCGATAACGAGCAGGTCGAACAGGCCGGGCTGCATCGGGATGGATGGTGCCGACATCGCATCCGTAACCCACACGGGCTGCGCCTTCAGGGCCTGCCTGAAGTGCGCGTAACCATCCTCCTCGATGCACTGGCGATTGCGCTTGTAGTGGTCTCGCAACGCGTCGAGGGAACGCAGCACTTCCAGATCGCGGGCGACGCGCTCCAGCCACTGCTCCCTGGCGGTTTCGAACGTGATTCGCTCGAGCTGCGTGTCGATTCTTTCGATGGCTGCCTGTAGTCGATCCGGGCGCCAGAGCGCCGCCAGCTCGGTGAGCTTGTCTACCGGCCAGGGCTCGTTTACCGCTGAACCGCTCGCGAAAGCCTCGAGCCAAGTCCTCTCCTTACTATTGGGTAATGCTTGCGCTGCTTCTCCGATACGCTGGATCGCCCCCGCGCCTTCGGTGTTGGCCGTCCGTTCGAGCGCGGGTGCATCCTCGTCCCGATAGGTTGCCCATCTCTGGCCCCACGCCTCGCACTTCTGCAGAAATGCCCAGACAGGATGGGAGTCGTTGCCATCGAACGCGTCCGCAACTTCGAGTGCCGCGGGTAGAGACGCGGGCCGGCGGGACTTCCAATGGCTGAGACGAGCCGCGCGCGATGGAATTCTTTCCATCTCCTCGGCGATCGCAACACGTTCATGTTCCGCCTGATACGCTCGCCGCCAATTCTCCAGAATCGGGTCTGCTGCGGCCGGGCCAAGAACCTCACTGCGGACTGCCGTGATCGTTTCCACCCCCGGGTTGCTTGCAACTGAATCGAGGGCAGCGATGAGCGGGGCGCCTGCCCCATGCATCCAGCGCTCTTTGATGGGCACACCGGCCCCGGCCGCGCGAATCTGCGTGGCCAGGTCTGCCAATTCTCCAGGGAGCCGCTCTCTGGTCTCGCGCTTCGACCAGGCCGCGGCGGCCGAGGCAGCTACCGAGGCTTTTTCGCTGAGCTTCGAGGCAATCGCCGCACACGCTGCCGGCGTCACCTCGGCGGCAAGAGACTGAGTACCCAGGGCGTCGAGTCTGCGGCGGAGGGCATCGGTCTCCGCTTCGATCTCGTCGCGTACCGTGCTCAGGCGGTCCCAATCTTCGCGTGCACTGTTCCACTCGCGCGCCCGTTCAATCACGGGAGACAGCCGGCTGCGCCCGGTCTCGTTGAGTGCACCGATACTGGTCCAGAGGTGCACGGGGAAAGAGACCCTGAATCGACCTTCTACCTTCTCCAACTGCCGCACCAGCTCCGCACTTCTCGATTGGGGAAGAAACGCAAGTTTGGCGCGAGGCAACGCACATAGCTCGGCGTAGCAGGCAGCCCATTCGTCCAAATCCTCGCGTCGTACGTCGAAGCTCGAGCTCTTGGTCGCCTCTTGCACAGTACGCTGGGCGGAGTCGAGCGCCTCACGTGCGGCACGCACTTCCTCGGCCTTTTCTTTCAGGGCTATACCCGCCGGGCGTAAGAGAGCCGTCATCTCGCGAGCCTTTCGTTCCCAGTCGGCGGCGGCTTCCGAGCTTGACCAGTCGTCGTAGGCCTCCTCCCAGGCTGCATCGGTGAGCTCGTCTTCGATCGGCTCCTTAAGCTTGTCGGAAAGCGCAACCAACGCCTGTTCGAACGACTCGAATCCGGGCTTCGCGAGGAGCCACGACGATGCGTCGTCCGATGGGGTTTCAATCTGGCAGCCGACCAGTGCGGAGTCGCGATCTGCCAGGGCAGTCGAAAGCTCGTTTTGTAACGTTGCATCTCGCTGCGCATCGTCCTTGATGAGCCGGTTAGTGGTGTTGACTCCGTTGTGCCACTTTCGAAGGGGGTCGACGACTCGCTCGCCAAAGGCGTCGGGCGCGTCTTCGACGCCAAGACTGCGGAGCTTGCCAACCAATTCTTCACGCTGCGATTTGAGCGCCGAGAGCGCCTGGCGTTGCGCAGCATGTGACTCGAGCGCTGCCTGGATCGCCTGACTCAACCGCTGGGGCACCTGGCTGTCGAGCATCTCACGCAGTCGCTGCTTCTTCTTGAACAGTTGCCCGTGCTTTCGGGCGGACAGAGAGCCGCCATAGTGAGTCTCGCTGCGACGAGCCGTAATCAGATCAATAGCGCGCGTGAGTGCCTCGTCGATGTTGTTGATTGGCTGTTCATCGGCGCGGACCGCAATCTCGAATGCGCTCTCGAGGGACCTCAGACGCTGGCACACGACGTCGAGCGCCTGGTTGTTGCTGCTCGCGAGCAGGACACTCGTCGAGTTCGCCCAGGCGTTGAGCAGGATCGACAGAACCACCTCGCTCTTGCCGCAACCCGGTGGCCCGCCGACGACGGTGACCGGCCGCCCGCTGAGCGTGGCCTCGACTGCGGAACGCTGCGAGTCATTAAGCGGAACAATCGGAGCGACCTCGCGCGCTTCCTGCACGGCGCCGGGTGCATTCCCCAGCAATCCGAGTCCGCCGATGTGGTGCGGGGAGTCAACGAGGTGGCGCTCCAGCTGAGCGTAGTCGCGCAGAACGTGCTGTGTCATCGCCAAGGGCCCCGCCGCAGCGCTGAACAGCACCCACGGAGAAGGCACATACTCCGCCCGGTCGGCGGGGAAGCCGTCACGCGCCTTAACGAGCGCCTCGCCGAGCTCGGGCGCCACCAGCCGGAAGGCGTCGGCGAGCGTGCGAGTCAGACCGTGACCGTCCTCGGCCGCTTTGGACTCCGCCCTGGACAGGAGGTCCGGCAGCATTTCGTCCAGGGGAGCAAGCATCTGGACGTTGCGCTGCTCGAGAAACTGAAACACCAGCGGACAGACTTCCCAATCACCCTGGGCCGGAACGATACGCAGGCGGTCGCCCCGGTTCTCAACCGTCACTTCACGGTAGATGAGCGGGATCCAGTCGAGGCACCGACGCTGGTTGTCCTCGGACCTCCAGCGAAACCAGCAGGGCCCACCGATGAATGCCTCGCTCGGTCCCGCTCGGACTTCGCGCTGCAGGTGGGCGCTCTCGAGCGCCTCGAAGTCGAGCTCCCACGGCCCGGCGAGTTGCCCGGGTTCGAACCCGGTGAGCGAGCTCCAGCGCTCGGTCGCAGACGCTGTGACCGGCAGCGCGAAGAACGCTCCCCCGGCGCGCCGCGACATCTCGCGATGGAACTGTACCACCGCGTGCCAGGGCACCGCGTGAGCGCCGGACAATGTCATGGTGAGGGCCAGAACTCAAAACTCCTGGAACAGCATGCGGGGCGGTCCACGGTACTCCCGGGGATATGAGCACCGGACGCCCTATGAACTGAATATCGGACCGGAAGCTGGTTCCTTGATGATGCATTCGACGGGGTGTCGGGGCTGATACCCGGGTCACGGTTCGAAGCGTCCGACGTCCACCCGATTAATTCCTGATTATGGAAAGCATCGACAATCCTTTCTACTTCGGGGGCACGCACCTGCATACAAGTTCCTCCCTCGATGCCTCTGGGGACGGCAATACCAAGACCGGACCCGATGAAGCATATCGATCCGCCAAACGCGAAACTGTTGTCGGCGACGATGGCACGGCGAACCGGATGTCCCGGCCGCGCACCGGGTATTTAAGTGTGTGAGCCGCTGAGCTATCGAGCCTTCACTGGAGCGCCTTGGGCGCAGCCCTAACAGCATCCGCCCGGCTCTGCGTGTTGCCGGTGACCACGAGAACCGAGGCAGTGGTGCCGACCCGCAGCTGGACGTCGTCGGGCACATTGTCGAGCTGAACGCGTACCGGCACGCGCTGCGCGAGGCGTATCCATTCGAACGTCGGGCTGATGTTTGGCAGCAGGTCGTATCCGGTGCTTCCATCGTCCTGCGCAATACCCCAACCAATACTGTCGACATGTCCCTCGAGCGGCCGATCTGGATAGCTCATTAGCGTGACTAAGGCTTGATTTCCTTTTCGCAGTCGCCCGATTGAGTTCTCTTTGAAAAAGCCGTCGACCCAGTAGCTGTTGGTGTCAACCAGAGCCAATGCTGGCTGATTGGTAACAGCCTGGCTACCGAGCCTGAGCCTCAGATTGGTGACATACCCGTCGACCGGCGCTCTCACCCGGGTAAACTCGAGGTTCAATTCCGCTGCCCGCAGCGACGCCTTGGCGGCGCGGATCTGTGCGTTACTGTCTCCCAGTGCACCCAGATCTGCTTGTGCCTTGGCAAGCCGGGCCACCGCCTGGCTCAATGACGCCTGTGATTGCAGCAGCCCCGCCTTTGCCCGCCGTCGCTCATCAAGATTGATCTCGTGGCTCGCCTTGGCACGAGCAACCAGCCGATCCGACGTCGCTCCTTGCGTAAGCAGTCTTTGCTGGCGCTCGTACTCCGCTTCCGACTTCTCAATATTCGCCTCGGTCTGATGAATCGAAATCTCGGCCTGCTTCACCTCCGCCTTGGTCAGCTCTACGTTTGCCCGTTCCGCCTCCACCTGCTTTTCCAACGCGTTTACATTATTTTCGGCGTTGGTGAGGGCGGCTTCAGCTTGCTCCATGCTCGCCTCGAAAGTGCGTGGATCGATCTCGAAGAGCAAATCCCCGGACTTGACGGGCTGATTATCCTTGATAGGTAGATTTACGATCGGTCCCGATACCCGGGACGTGATTTGAATGACGTTGGCTCGCACCTGGCCGTTCCGGGTCCACGGATTGGTGACGTACTGCCAGTACTTGAACAGAAGCACTCCAACCGCCAGCAGGACGACGAACCCAGTCAAGAGAACTCTCGTGAATGCTTGCATGAACGCTACACCTGAACGACGAAAGTTCCGAATAGACCTGTGAAAATGACCGCGAGGGCGACGAATACGAGCGGTGGATAGAAGAAGAATCGCGATAGACGGTAGCGGTTGAACAGCCTCGCCGTCACTGACGCCGCGACCACTCCTAAGATACCCGCGATGAATAACGGCGGAATGTAGACTCCGCCGATGGCGAATTCGGCCGGAATGTACTGCATCAGATTCTCCACCCGCTGGTCATATGAAATCAGTAGAAAAGTCGATGCGCAGCCTTGGTGTGGGCTCAGAACCGAGGTTCCTGCCATTTACCCCAATCAATCGAGTCCGCATGTCCCACGCAGTCTATTATTGCATGAGACACACCTCGGTAGGCGCCAAGGATATCGTAGAAAGTGGCGACATCGCGGTTCGTAATCGACCCCTTGTGAACCTCGAGTGACTCGTTGATTCGTTCTTCGAGGCTGGCGAGCGTGGTCTCCAGCCGTTGCCGCGTTTCGCTCGGCGAAAGGCCGTCGACATTTTCCACGAGCCGGTGAAACGTCTCCTCTATCCCGACGCGCCAATCGTGTAGTTCGTCGGCGAGCTCGATTCTCAGTAGGCTCGACTCCTGCAAGTTTCGCACCTCGATTGCCTCTTTCAACCGATAAGCGAGACCCTGGAGGCTTACCACCAGCTTTTGGACATGGTCTGCGGCAGTGCCGGGGAGTACCCGGTAATCGAGAAAACGTGACCAGACGGCAAGCTTTCGGGGTAGCTCCATGATGCCCCTGCGGTGATAGGTGACGTTCCACGGTGCGGTACCTACGTCTGGTAGCGGCGCTTCATACGCCATGCTCGAGACCACCAGCTCACAACCACGAAAGTATCTGGCGAGTAGTCTCAGGAACGCTTTCTCCGGACGGGGGGAGACAGGAATGTAAGTACAGGCGATCAGTAGTACCGTCCCGAGCAGGATGAATGCCACACTGTTTGCATAGCCGGCGAAGCTGTAGGTCTGCTCGCTTTCAATCTTTACCATAACGACAATCGCGACCGCGCATCCGAGCCTGGTAACGATCTGCTGAGGCTTCCAGAAGACGAAGTAGATCAGAAACCAGACGCAAAATATCATCAAACCGAGCTCCAGGAAGCCGGACAGGTGAGGCATGATTAGCACGTACACGATGCCCGCGAGAATCGACCCGAATGCGAAGGCGTACAAGAGCGACGAAGCCTTCAGCTGAGGCGTGATGGCAATTGCCATCGCAACCGTTGGAACGAGCGTCACGAATCCTGCATGCCCCGGTGGATTGACGTACACCCAAAGAACGAATCCAATCCAAAAGGACGCCATCACCATGACGACAGCTTGGATGCGATCGGGATCGACAGCCCATTCGCTGCGCGCAGCCGGTTCCGAATCGTGCGGAACCGTCCTCGAGCCGAAATCCTGGAGATCGGCCACACAATCGAGCAGGCTTCGCGTGAGACGGTCGACGCGCTCGAGCCGTGTCTTGTCGGCGAACACGGCCGCTCGCTCCAAGTGGGACCGTCCGCTGAGCTTGGCCTCGTCAACGGTCACTTCGATCGCCGTTGGCGCGGCATAGGGTGTCGTACCTTCCAGCGTAGCGTCGATCTGCTTGAATCGTCGGTCCAGCAAGGCGCCGATTTTATCCAGATTGGGAATGGACTTGCGTAGATCGATTGACTGCGTGTCCTGAAGGCCCTCGCGCCAGCCGTCGAATGCCTCCATAAGCTCGGTCGACAGATGAAGCAGTCGCTCCCACAGTTGGCGCGCTTGCTGTATCTCATAGCGTTCGGATGCGGCCGCTTGCAGCACCTGCTCGAGTCGTCCGATTAGCTGAATCTGCTGGGCCGAGAGCCCACCGAGTATCCCCTTTTCCTCCCCATCGGCTGTGGGATTCAGAATGACATTGAGCAGCTTGCGCTGTGTCGACATGAGCTCGCGGCTCACCCCTTGCAGGGCGCTCGCGCTGGTCTGTGGCCACAAGAAGATCGAGACCAACGTATAGACTACGATTCCGAGTCCTGTTTCCAGGACGCGAACAGCCGCCTGAGTGAACGGAGCCTCCGACCCAGCGCCGGCGACAGCGACGATGAGGCAAACGAAGCCGCTCACTTGCCAGAAGTACTGACGCTTCCTGCCTGTCATCAGATAAGTGCACGCGCCCACGTAAACCGACACGCACGCCATGAATGCCCAACGTTCCTGAGGAAACAGCGCGAGGAAGAGAAGGGCCGCCGCGGCTCCGATAATGGTTCCCAGCAGCCGTAGGACACCCTTGTTCAGCGATTGACCGGCCGTTGGAAGACTGACCATCGCCACCGCGATAACGGCCCAATGTGGATTCAGCCAGTCGAAGCTCAAGGCGACCCAATAGACGATGGTCACGGCAAGCCCGGTCTTGATGGCTTCTTTCGCGCGCGTGGACAAGGAAAGCATTACGTGTTGACGCCCAATAGCTTGTTCTTGTCGACGTCACCATCGAGTGCATGGCCGGCATTCAATCGGTCCCCGGCCTTCGACTTGGCACTCCCCAATGCCGTCCACGGGAGCCGCAGAATGTTCCTGGAGTAAACAAGCGTAACATACAACTCTGGACTGTCGACGCCAATATGTTCGTCCAACCAAGAACTGTCGTCCGGCTTGGCGTTCATATCGTTTGGACGGGGGGTTGGGAACCCACGCTGAACGCGAAGATACGCAGTTCAGATCATCCACAGCCTTAGTGACCGAGACTCGGGTAGCTAAAGCAACAGATGCTTTCGAAATGCACCGCGGAAGCTCATCCGGATACATGGTGTTTCGAATGGGTCCAATTATCGAAAGGGCAGGCTACCCGGTCGTTAGCTGCGAGTCCGATGCTGTCGTCGTGCCGCACGCGCCGGGGGCGGTGGAGCGCGCTTTGCTTCGTCTCGCCTGTAACTAGGATCGCCGCCGAACTGTCCCAAGCCAAGGCGTGGTTGTCGTGTGATATCAACGGAGTTATTCTTCGATGCGCCGTCAGGCAACCTCTGCCGAAATAATTGCGCCGATCGAGTCGTGGCCCGCGAGAAGAAGGACATAAAACCAAGTTGCCACCTGCGTGGTGTCACCGCCTGCGAACGGTGACCAGCTGCAGGGAGGGGATGCAATGTTGAATGCGTTTCTTTGGGGATTAGTCGCGAGTTCCTCGTTGCTGTTGGGTGGCTTGCTCGGTCTCAAGTTCAACTTCGGCAAACGGACGCTCGGCATCATCATGGCATTCGGCGCCGGGACACTGATCTCGGCGGTTGCCTACGAGATGATACTCGACGGCGTCAGAATCGCCGCCGGCACAGGGGCCATTGCGCTTGGATTCCTGATTGGTGCCGCGTTATTCTTCCTCCTGGACAAGTTGATCGATAGGATCGGTGCCGGTAACCGCAAGGGAATTGACGCGGCTCACGAGTCCAACCTCGCAATCCCGCTCGTCCTGGCGATTGTGCTTGACGGGGTGCCTGAAACCGCCGTCATAGGTCTAAGCCTCCTCGACGGGGGCACGGTCAGCATGGCCATGCTGATCGCCGTCTTCCTTTCCAATCTGCCAGAAGCAATCGCCAGCACCAGCGGCATGAAAGCCGGGGGATGGAACGGTAAAAAGGTCATGCTGCTCTGGTTCATAATCGCCATTGTTTGCTCCGGCGCCGCCGGCGTCGGGTACCAACTGCTGGCCGAAGCAGCGGCGAGCTCGTTGGCGTTCATGAAGGCGTTTGCAGCGGGAGCTATCATGATGATGCTCGCGAATACCATGATGCCCGAGGCGTATAACCATGGCGGCAAACTGGCCGGAGTATTCACCGTCCTCGGGTTCGCCATGTCGGTAACGGTAGCCCTACTCGAGGCGACATAAAGGCGCTCCACCCATATGGAGCATATGTAGATTCGAACGAGCGCCGAGATCAACGAAGGAGTGGGAGCAAGCATGCGTCCGCGCCGTCCGCTTGTGATTTACATTGCGACATTAGCCGTGTTGCTTTTCTGCTTTACGACCGCATCCGCGTCGGAGACGAGCAACGGCGCCACACTCGACTTCCCGCCCGACCTGGAGAGTTATGGCGATGCTGGACGCCCGGTATTCGAGCGTCTCAGCATGCGAATCGAAGCTAATCCTTTCAATCTCGTGGGCACCCTGATCTTTCTGCTCGCTGTGATCCATACCTTTCTCTGCAGCAATTTCACGGCGTTGGCTCATCGCTTGGAACGTCAACATGAACTAAGGCGGGAGAAGGGTGAAGTCGCAAGAACGTCGGTGTCACACAGAGCCCGCTTGATGCATTTTCTGGGAGAGGTCGAAGTTGTCTTTGGCATATGGGCGGTGCTGCTGCTGTTCGCCATAATTCTCTTCTTCAACTGGCCCACAGGGGTCGACTACGTTACTCACGAGGTCAATTTCACCGAAGCCATTTTCGTCTTCGTGATCATGACCCTCGCTTCGACTCGGCCGATCCTGAAGCTCGCAGAAGCGTCCATGCAAAGGATCGCCGGACTTCTTGGTGGCTCGCTGAAGGCGTGGTGGATCTCAATTCTCACGCTTGGCCCCTTTCTCGGATCCTTCATTACGGAGCCTGCGGCGATGACCATCTCGGCGCTACTGCTCAGTCGAAGATTCTATGCGCTCGAGCCAACTAATCGCTTGAAATATGCGACCCTGGGGATGCTGTTCGTAAACATTTCGGTGGGAGGAACGCTCACACATTTTGCTGCACCACCCGTCTTGATGGTGGCGGAGCCCTGGGGCTGGGACACGGGGTTCATGCTCAGTCACTTTGGCTGGAAGGCGGTCGTGGGAATTCTTATTTCGAATACTCTCTTCTTGGCCGTCTTTTGGAACGAACTATCGCAACTCGAAGAGTCATTCGCGATCCGCAGCCTCAGGGAAGAGATTCTCATGAAGTACTTCTCCCGCGAGGAGATGGAGTCAGAGCTCGATGGCGTAGCCGACGAGACTGGCGAGCTCGAGGAACTGAATGGACGAATCAGGGGATTGATGGACAAATACGCTGAGCGAGTGGAGGGACAACTCAAGGAACGCTACCTGGAACATCTCTCGGGGACGGATATCGATATGGAGCTGGCAAAAAGTGCCTTCGCCGGGCAAATCGCGGACGTCAAGTTATTTCGGTTGCAGCGAGAGGTTCCAAAGGCTCTCCCGAAAGAGCTACGTGCTGCATTTATAGACCCGAACTGGGATCAGCGCGAAGATGACGTGCCTCGCTGGGTAACGATGGTGCATGTGCTCTTCATGGGCTGGACGATAATCAATGCGCATCATCCCGCCTTGTTTGTGCCCGGATTGCTGTTCTTCCTGGGGTTCGCGGTGGTAACTGCGGACTTTCAGAACACTATTAATCTTCAACGACCTCTACTGGTTGCCTTCTTTCTTGGCGGGCTGGTCACACTTGGCGGAGTGCAAGGTTGGTGGATCGAGCCGGTCCTCGGGAGTTTGGGAGAACTCTCCCTCATTAGTGTCTCGACGCTACTGACGGCCTTCAACGATAATGCAGCGATTACCTATCTGGCTACTTTGGTTCCGGGGTTCACAGACGAGCTGAAATATGCTGTTGTCGCCGGTGCCGTGGCAGGGGGAGGATTGACGGTTATTGCCAACGCCCCAAACCCGGCGGGCCAGTCCATTCTCAAGGACCACTTTGAAAACGGGGTCTCACCACTGGGACTACTGAAAGGCGCTCTTGTCCCGACACTCATCATGTTCGGCCTCTTTGCGATGTTGCGCTGACGAAGTACCCGCTCGGCTGGCTACTCCATATCGGCTCCAGCGTCTGCAGTTGGCTTCCTCGTAATCGATTGGTGATTCGTGTATTCCGACCCGATCCGGCTGATACCCAGTTCCTCATTCAGGACAACATCTTCAACTTTGCGCTCCATCGGGAGCCGGAAAGCTACAATCTGATCACTGCTACCAAGGGCGCCCGACCGGGGCGAGGAGGAGATCCATGAGCCTGGGCCTGGAACGGGACATCATCGACGGGGAGGCGTACCAGCGCAACGTGGCACGTTTTCGCGCGGCCGGAATCACGCTGCCACGAATCGGCGATCTGGCCGATCCCGTGTCCCGTCTCTCCGAGCAGGCGGCGTCACTCGCCGGAGTCGACCCGGATGCACCGGAGGTTGGCAACCTGTTTCGCGTTCACTGGCACAACGACGGGGAGCGCCGGCGGCTCACGCCGGTCCCGGCGCACCTGGTCCTCGAGCCCGAGCTCACTGGCGTCGCGGCCCGGATCATCGTCGTTCTCGGTGACCGATTCCCGATGATCCGCGCCCACAAGGTGCTGGCCGCCTACGGCTGTCTGGTGCCGCGCCTGCTGTCGGGCAAGTTCGACGCCGATCGTCACCGGGCGGTATGGCCGTCGACCGGAAACTACTGCCGGGGCGGCGTCGCCATCTCGCGCATTCTCGGGTGTCGCAGTGTCGCGGTGTTGCCCGAGGGCATGAGTGCCGAGCGGTTTCGCTGGCTCGAGCAATGGACCACGGATCCCGCGGATATCGTTCGCACCCCGGGGACCGAGAGCAACGTGAAGGAGATCTACGACGCCTGTCACGAACTCGAGCGGGACCCGGCCAATGTCATCCTCAACCAGTTCGCCGAGTTCGGGAACTACATCATCCACCGCGCCGTGACCGGCCCGGCCCTCGCGCGCGTGTTCGAAGCCGTGAACGCCGACGGCAAGCTCCGTGCCCGCGCTTTCGTCTCGGCCTCCGGCTCCGCCGGCACGCTCGCCGCCGGCGACCACTTGAAAGAGGTTCTCGGCACGGACATCTGTGTTGTCGAGGCGGAGGAATGCCCGACGCTGCTATACAACGGCTACGGCGAGCACAACATCCAGGGCATCGGCGACAAGCACGTGCCGCTGATCCACAATGTGATGAACACGGACTTCGTGATCGGCGTCTCCGATCACGCGACCGACAGTCTGAACCTGCTGTTCAACACTACCGTCGGGCGCGCCCATTTGGGCCGGCGCATCCACATGGACCAGCAGGGCATGGCGTCGCTCGGCGATCTGGGGCTTTCCTCCATTGCCAACGTCCTTGGCGCCATCAAGTACGCCAAGTACATGGGGCTGGGATCGCAGGATGCGATTCTCACCGTGGCCACCGACGGCGCCGAGCTGTATGAGACGGAGCTCGGCCTGGCGGAGAAGCGCCTGTACGACGGTCGCTTCGACGAGCTGAAGGCGGCCGAGGTCTTCGGCCGTTACCTGCTCGGCGCCGCGACCGATCACATGATCGAGCTGGACACCCGCGACCGGGGGCGGATCTTCAACCTCGGCTACTACACCTGGGTCGAGCAGCAGGGCATCTCCCTGGCCGACTTCGACGCCCGCCGGCATCAGGCCTACTGGGACGGGCTGATGGACCTGGTGGTGGTGTGGGATGAGATGATCGACGCGTTCAACCGGTCCTGAGTACCTCTCACAGGTGTTGTGGACTGGTGCCGTAGCCATCATGTTCAGTTGCGCTACATCCAACCGGGCAAGCGGAATCAGAACGCCTACATCGAGCGCTTCAACCGGACCTTCCGCCACGAAGTGCTCGATGCCTATGTGTTCGAATCGTTGCGCCAGACAACGCGCAATTGCATCCACGAATACTACGAGGAGCGACCACACGAGAGTCCGGGGAAGATACCGTCGGCGATGTCCCATCGACAAGTCGAAATGGCCAGAAACTCTACTTCTGAACTGTCACATTGACGGGAACTTACGCCCCGACCGCCTGTTTCGAAGTCACACCGACGAGTTCAACAGTTCAAATAGAACAGTCACTTGCGCCACTTCCAGCACCGCGACCCGGCGCTCGTCGGGAGCGTGCCTACGGTTGCGCTTCGCGCGCCCGAGGCGCGGTTGCGCGAGCGGGGCCCGTCAACATGGTCGCCGCCGGCAAGCCGTACCTAATCGACGCCAACATCGGCGCCGACGCCAACCCCACTGGCGCGGGGGTGTGGGAGCTCCCGGGCCTCGGCCAGAGTCGGCCGGGGGTCGGGACGAGATTCGTCCCGGACTGAGGCGGAGGGTCAACGGCGTCCGGGGAGAGTTAGGTGTGATACCTCAATAACAAGCGCAGGTTATGCAACAATGCTCACGGGGCGCTTGTTTGGCGAATGATGCGGGAGAAGTAAGAACGTGACCCAGATCAACATCCAGTTCACCTTGTTTTCGGC
The DNA here is from genome assembly GCA_009937425.1 of Gammaproteobacteria bacterium. Lineage (GTDB taxonomy): Bacteria > Pseudomonadota > Gammaproteobacteria > HK1 > HK1 > JAABYT01. The sequence goes on along the minus strand of JAACFO010000077.1, from coordinate 4,586 downwards.
GTTCTATTCGCCAGTTATCTCGACAATGTCCGGCGGTTTTCTCGCCGAGGAGGGGCTGGAGCCCAATTGGTCGGTCTCGCCCCCCGGCGTCTCTGCCATCGCCGCCTTGGAGGACGGCTCCGCCCACGTCATCCAATCGGCGCTCAGCCAGGGTTTCACTTCTCTCGACAAGGGCGAGACGCCGCTCGCCGTGCATTTCGCCCAGGTCAACGAGATGGACGGCTTCTTCATCACTGGCCGCGAACCTGACGCCGACTTCACGTGGGACAAGTTGGAGCGCAGCGAGGTGGTCTGTTTCAAGAGCGGCCAGCCAAACGCCATGTTTCGCTACGCCTGCCACAAGGCCGGCATCGACTACGACAAGATCATCACCATCAACCCGGGCGGCGCGGCGGACATCGACAGGGCATTCCGGGATGGTCAAGGTCAGTACGTGCAGCAGCAGGGACCTTTCCCACAACAACTGCAGGCCGACGGCGTCGGTCACATCGTCGCGCAGGTCGGCCCGCTGATCGGTCCCTGCGGGTTTTCAAGCCTGGCGGCGACCCGGGAATGGCTGGCGACCGATATGGCCAAGGCGTTCATGCGAGCCTACCGAAGGACGCGGATCTACATGAACGAAGCGCCAGCTGTCGACATCGCCCGAGCCGAGAAGCCGTATTTCCCGGACATCGACGAGGACGTGCTCGCCGATTGCATCGCGACGTACCAGCAGCTCGGCTGCTGGACGCCGCATGTCGAGATCACCCACCCTGCCTACGAGGTCACTCTCGACGTCTTCGAGTACGTCGGGGCGCTGAAGCAGCGCTACGCCTACGAACAGATCTGTACCGCACCGCCGCCGGACGATTGAATAAGGGTGGCCGTGGTTAAACGGCGCACGGGCGGATTGCAGGATCGGAGAGGCGCCAAGAAGGAGGTTGACGACGTATGACTGAACAGTGTTTCTTTAATCTCCACGACATGAGCCAGGGCATCTCGCGCACATTAGCAGATGGCCTGAACTCGCGGATATTTCCCGGTGAGAATGTCATGCTTTCTGTCGTGCGTATCGACCCGAACAAGTCGGGCGAAGTCCACAGTCACGTGCAGGAACAGTGGGGCGTAATGCTGGAAGGCAGCGGTGTGCGCACTCAGGACGGCATCGAGCACGTTGTCCGGGCAGGGGACTTCTGGCAGACGCCGGGTAACGTATCCCATGGTCTCAAGGCCGGCCCCGATTGCGCCGTCGTTCTCGATATCTTCAGTCCGCCGCGCGACGAGTATCGTCAGGCAGGTTCTGGTTTCGGCAATCGCAGCGACGATTTACAATGACTGCCGCCCGATAGGATCGGCGCGGCGAACCCGCGACCTAGTCGGCATTCTGTTAGACTCTGGAGTCCGGCAGTCCATCGTGTACTCGCAAATGTCAGCAGGCCCGCCATCTGAATCGGATTCAGTCGGAAATGAAAATGACCCGCTTTCGAGACATCGGGCCACGATCGTCTATGCCGACGTCGCCAACTACACCGGACTCTGCGCGCTCGACGAAGACGGGACACACCGGAGACTCGAGCAGTATCTCGATGTATTCGCCACTTCCGTAGGAGCGCACGGTGGGCGAGTCCACCACTATGCCGGCGATGCGGTCCTCGCCTCGTTCGACTCCGCCGAGGCGGCCGTCGTATGCGTGGTCGAGATACAGAGAGAGCTCCTTCGGCTGAACGTACCCCTGGCTCCGACGCACCGGGTCGAGTTTCGCGTCGGGATTAACGAGGGGAGCGTAATACCCAGCCGCGGAGACGTGTACGGCGAAGACGTCAATATCGCGGCCCGTCTGGAGACGCTGTGCGTCCCCGGGGCGATCTGTGTATCCGACCGCGTCAAGGATGCCGTGGACGAGAGAGCACTCGGTGTAGCCGTCACCTACCTCGGAGAGCGCAGCCTCAAGAATCTGTCCCGTCGAGTCGCGGCGTACCTTGTCGAAATGGGACAACCGTCGGATCAACCGGCCACTGGATTTCGATCCCGCGGGGGCGCGTGGCTGCAGCTGCCCGATCGACCCTCGCTCGCGGTGCTGCCGTTCAAGTGCACCGACGACGACCCGACCGCGGCACAGTTCGCGGACGGATTGACCATGGAGGTCATGACCGAGCTGGTAAAGCTCTCGGGGCTGTTCCTCGCGAGCGATTTTTCCACGCTACGCTACCGTCGGGAGGCACCCTCGGCGCAGGCGGTATCGAGGGAGCTCGGCGTACGCTTCCTGCTGGAGGGAACGGTCAGACGATCCGGCGAACGGTTGCGTGTCAACGCACAGCTCGTGGACGCGATGAACGGCAAGGGGATCTGGGCGGAGCGCTACGAGAATACCCTCGATGACATCTTCGGGATCCAGGATTCGATCACGGATTCAATCATAGCCGCGCTCGACGTGCGTCTGGTCTCCGGAAGGCGTTCCCACATCACCCGCCAATCGCTACGCAACCGCGAGGCCTTGCGCCACTACTACAACGGCTGGTCACATCTGATCTCCGGCAGCCGCGAAGATCTCATCCTGGCTCAACGGGACTTCGAGACTGCGGCGGAGCTCGAGCCCGAGTCTCCGCTGCCGCCGTCCATGGCTTCCTGGACCTATTGGTGGCAGGGATTTCGCGTCCTCGCCCACGACTCGAAAAGCGCGTTCGAGCGCGCCGAGCATTTCGCGATGCGAGCCCAGGCGTTGGAGGATCCGAACGGATTCGCCAGCCTGGTAATGGCCCACGTGCACCTTCTACGCGCAGAACACGATCAGGCCCTTGCGGCCGCCCAGCATGCGCTGAACCTGCGCCCGAGCTGTGATGTGAGCGCAGCCGCGGTCGCGAACGTGCTCAACTATATAGGGCGGTCCGAAGAGGCAATCCAGTTCGCGGAACGGGCGATTCGACTTACCCCGATCGCTCCTACGATCTACCCCGCGGTTCTCGCGAGCGCTTACTACGGGGCAGGACACTTCGAGGAAGCGGTCGCGGCCGCTCACGCGATCGTCGAGCAGAACAGGGACGCGCTGGACGCATGGCTCGTCCTCGCCGCGGCGGAGAGTGCCTTGGGCAACGGGCCGGCGGCGCGGGCCGCCATGGAAGAGGTGCTGCAACAGAGGCCCGACCTCACGCTCGATGGGTTTCTCGCGACCCAACCTTATGCGGGGAACGAGCGCCTGGAGGAGCTCGCGGATCGCCTGCGCTCAGCCGGGCTGCATTGAGGAGAACGGCGCTAGAGCGATTCCAGAAAGAGTCGCCGTTGCAACCGGCGGCAACGGGAAGGGCGCGAAGTCCTGCGACGATTGGGGGTGGCTGGCCGCTCGTCTCATGACGGACGCCGACTGGGACCATCCCGTCTCACGGGATCGACTGCGGCTGCCCGACAGCGCCGTTCAGGCCGCAGGCTGACGCGGTGCCCACCGGGTTTCATCGGGGGAAGCTCTACTAGATTCGGCGCGCCCGAAGGGACTCGAACCCCCAACCACCTGGTTCGAAGTCACATGGGCTAACTTGATATATCAACTGGACTAGTCACTTGAGACGCTTGGCATATACGTAAACCCGATGTAGCTCGCTGATTTTCTGTCTCGCCAACGCTCACCGTGGCACAAATCTGGCACATAAGGGAGGCATTGGTCAGATAACCAGTCAGAACTCGTATTGGGCGGATACTCCGTAAATCAGCTCGCTCTCCCCATCGACAAAGTCCACGTTGAGTTCGGGCACGATCGCCCAGCTGGGAACAACCTCGAACTCATAGCCGACACCGACGCGAAACATTAAATCTTGCTCGCCGCCATCGAGCTCCACACCTGGCGAAAGTTTGAATTCCCATCCGGCGTGGGGATGCAGGTGCAACGTGGCCCCGAGGGACGTTACGTCGAAATCACCGCCCGCATATTCGAGGAAGCCACCGACACCAAACAGTGAGGTCAGTCGGCGCTCGTAACCCACTCCAATGCTAGCGCCGTTCAGCGATCCGTTCTGGGTATTGCCGACGAACAAATTGACTGCGTTCTCCTGCTCGACCTCCGGCTCCGCACTGCTTCCCAATGAAATCGTTGACACCAACAACAGCACGCCAAGGCGAAAAACAGTGGCAAAGCAGCTCGATACTCCCGTTTTATTCAAATTTTGGCTTTCCCCCTCGCCATTCGCATGCGAGCTTTGAAAGATTTGAGGTGTCGGGTGCACACGCTTTGCTGCATCCCTGATTTACAAATTACCCCTAAATTCATGGCCCAAAGCTCCACATTATGGAGAAGATCACCTGATGCTGATCGGCTACGAGTCTATTGGCGTCGCCATTGAAGAATCCGCCTTCGGGCCCGGTTGAACGATCGTAGCGATATTCTAAAGCGGCAACGAGGGTATTGGATGCAACAGGAGAGAATGTGTATTCCAGTGTGACCGTATAGGCTTGTATCGTTTGATCCGCGCCCGATCCGAGCCCATCCGGATCCCAATAAAACTCCGGCCGGAGCCCCAAATTCCACGGTCCGTCGATATGCCAGCCAAACCATATCGCAGCGGCCATCCATTTATGTCGCGGGTTGCCGGCCACATCCGCTTGCTTTTCCGTACCTACAT
>JAACFO010000231.1 GCA_009937425.1 Gammaproteobacteria bacterium | reverse complement strand
GAATAGAACTTGCTTGGCCCTCAGAGGAAGAGGGTTTCATGGGAGTCATGATGAAGGCCTTGGGCGTGCTGCTTCGCCGCTCGGCGCTCATGGATTCCCAGCGCAGCAACTACGGCGCGGTGTGCGTGTACCGTCACGACCCCCACGGGGTTCCCTCGGGCGGCGTCGGCACGGTTCACTACCAGGCCGTCCTGCGGGTGAGCAATAAAAAAAGCGGGGTCTGTCTCACATGCCACAACACCTAGCGACGACCTGGCGCGTCTGGATCGTCACCATTGTGGCGCTATCGGCAATGTGTCCGGGCACGGCGCAGGCGGAAACATTGAGCCTGTCGCAAGCGATCAATAAAGCCGGGCGGCAACGCATGCTCACTCAGCGAATCGTCAAGTACTACTGCCTCGCCGGTCTCGACATCGACATGCGCAACGCCCGCGCCAAGCTCTACGAGGCCATCGAGTTGTTCGAGGCACAGTTCGCCGAAATCAAAGTGTTCTCTTCCAATGAGGCGGTGAACACCGCCCTCGCGGAAGTCGAGACCCTGTGGCCGCGCTTCGATGCCGTCGCCAGCGGTCCCATCGACCAGGAAGGCGCCCGTCGCCTGATGCCTCTCAACGAGGAGCTGCTGAAGGCGGCCGATCGCGTCGTGCTGGCCCTGGAAGCACTATCCCAGCGACCCTATGCGCGCCTGGTGAACATCTCCGGACGCCAGCGCATGCTCTCCCAGCGCATGGTGAAGCTTTATCTGTTTCAGGCCTGGGGACTCGGCAGTGCGGCAGTTCTGGATCAAATCGACCGGTCGCGGAACGAGTTTCAGGGTGCGCTCACCGAGCTTCGCACTTCACCGGAGAACACGCCCATTATCGATCGCGAACTCGTCGCCGCGTCGGAGCAGTGGCAGTGGCTGAAGAGCGCCCTCGACTTGCGTCAGACGGGCGCGTACTTCCCGAGCATCGTTGACGACGCGGCGGAGAAGACCCTGACGATCATGGAAAGGGTCACCCACCACTACGCGCGGCTGTTCGAGCAGCGCGTCGCCGACGCACGGGGAAGTTACTGATGCGCATGCTGGTGGGCATCGCCGTCGGCGTCGTGGTCCTGACGCTCACCACCGTCGCCATGGAGGGCAATCTGTCGTCCATCGCGCAGTCTGCGCAGCCGCAACGCCTGGCGGAATTCACCCTGCCCCGCGTGCGCATACCCGAGCGCGAACTCACCAGCGATCGGCTTGCCGGTCATGTCACCCTTATTAATGTATGGGCCTCGTGGTGCGTGCCCTGCCGCCGCGAGCACGGCATGTTGATGGAAATCGCCAGGGAGTCGAGCGTTCCCATCTACGGGCTCAACTACCGCGACAAACGAGACGACGCCATCCGCTGGCTCGAGACGCTGGGCGATCCCTACGCCGCCAGCGGATTCGACGCCGCCGGCAAGGTCGCCGAAGACATGGAAGTGTACGGCACGCCCGAAACCTACCTGGTGGATGCGCACGGTGCCATCGCCTACCGGCACCTGGGACCTATCACCGAGGACGTCTGGCGCAACACGCTGCGACCGCTGGTGGCGCGGCTTGGTGAAGACGCGAAATGACGACGCCGGGCGTGCAAGCGCGGCCAGTGCGCCGCGCGCGCCATAACGCCGGAGCTGCGTTGCCGTGTTGATCTTCTGGCTGTGGGCCTCACTCATGGTCGCGGTGGCGCTGGCCCTGCTCGTCCCTTCCCTGCTCGGCCGGCAGGGCGCCGGCGACGGCCCGGTAACCGACTTCGGCGTTGCCCTGTTTCGCGACCGGCTCGCCATCCTGGAGACGGAGCGGCACGAGGGCGAGCTCGCCGAGAACGATTTTCAAGAAGCGCGCCGTGAGCTCGAGCGCGAGCTGCTCGCCGAGGCCGACGAAGCACCGCCACAACCTGTGCGGCGCGCCGCCGCTTCGCCGATGGTGGCGGTAGCGGTGGCGGTATTCGTGCCGCTGATGGCGTTCAGTCTTTACTTTCACCTGGGGACACCGCAGGCCCTCGAGGCTTCCCCGGGCACGCCGGTCGCCCAAGCCGCCGCACGCGGCCAGATCCCGCACTCCCTGGAAGAGATGGTCGCACAACTCGAAGAGCGCCTGGTCCGAAATCCCGACGATGCCGACGGATGGGTGATGTTGGGACGATCCTATGCCGCCTTCAATCGACTGGAGGAGGCGCGGGACGCATTCCGCAAAGCCGGTAGCCTGCGTCCGGACGATCCTCTAACTCTGGTGGCGCACGCGGAGACGCTGGCCGGGTTGCAGGGAAACCGGCTGGAGGGTGAACCGGAGAGGTTCATTCGCCGGGCGCTGGTCATCGATCCGAACTTTCCGCGTGCCCTGTGGCTCGCCGGTGTCATGGATTTCCGCAGCGGCAATCGCGCCGCCGCGGCAGCCAGCTGGCAGCGATTGCTCGATCAGGGGGGACTGAACGAAGAGCAGACCCGCCGGGTGCAACAGGCTATCGCCAACGCCGGAGTCGCGTCCGCAACACCGCCCTCTCGGGCCACCGCAGGGACAGCCACCGGCCGCTCGCCGGCCGCAGCGCCGGCGACCTTACGCGTCCTGGTGGACATCTCACCGGAGCTCGCCGCGCGAGCGTCGCCAACCGATATGCTCTTCGTGTTCGCCCGCGCAGAGCAGGGCCCGCCAATGCCGCTGGCGGTGTCACGGCACAGGGTGGCCGAGCTGCCGCTCACCGTCACCCTCGATGACAGCATGGCCATAACCCCACAGCTGCGGCTGTCCATGTTCCCCTCCGTGACCGTTGGTGCGCGCATATCGAAAAGCAGCAGCGCAACGCCCTCCCCCGGTGATCTTCAAGGCCGCAGCGCGCCCCTCTCGCCGGCTGGCGAAACACCGGTGGCGGTGACGATCGATCGGATCACCCCCTGACACCGGCATCGAACAACCCCCGCATCTCGACTTAGCTTTTTGTTCTGCTGAGCTAAACTTGATCTTGTCCCTGACCGTTGCGAGGTTCATTCATGAGCAACGTCGATAAAGGATCACAAATATTTAAAAAGGCGGTCACCATCATCGCGTCCCTCGGCGCGATAGTGATTGGTCTTCTGTTAATCATCGCGATAGTAGTACTGTCACTTAACCAAGACGTCATTTATTCGACGATCATCGTCGAGCATTACCCGGCCACATTCGGATTGCCTTTGGCCGCTGTCGGCGCGTTGGTTCTGGTTTTCATATTGGAGTACGCCAGTGGTCCGATTGAATTTCAGGGACTGGGTTTCTCCTTCAAGGGGGCATCGGGACCACTGGTACTATGGGTTTTTGTTTATCTGGTCATGGTCTCCACCATCGTGCTCGTGTGGGACAAGAAGGCATCGTCGGAAGTCATCTCCGAAATGCTCAAAGAAAAACTAAAAACAGCCGTACTGAAAGAGAACCACAGGCGCTGTCGCATCGAGAAAGGTCACTACAAAAAATACTCAGCCGATGAGATTTCCGTGATCTGCGCCTTAGAGCTGGCCAAGACCCTCAGCGAGAACGAGCCCGAACAAACGCAATAAGGAAAACCGGGTCAGAGACCTATTTCGGGAAACCCGGGTCCGGGAAACCCGGGTCAGAGACCTATTCCCTTTTATCGATGCCCCTTAGACCGACGCCATCTGGTGTTCCCGCGGCCCCGGCACGCTTCTTACAACCGAAAAGACTCTTTCAAATGGCATTTGGGAATACGGTTCTTTAGGCCTGAATGCCGCCCGATGGTAAGCTGGCACTCGCACAGACCCACTATAGGGCGCGTGCAGAATCAATAAATAAAAAGCCTGGCGCACGTCGCTCAGCGCCGGGATCCGGAGGGGATTGTGTCCGGAAGGCCCACATCACGGCCGCCAAGAAGGCGCGGTCGTTCTCTATGCAAGCTTGCTGCACGGCGTCCTTCAAAGGACGCTGGGCAGGCCTCTCGCTCACGTGCGCCCCGACAATTCCAGCAACCTACCCACCTCCTCGATAAGCGTCAGGGCGGACCGAAGGTCCCGGGCATTTCTCCATCGAATGACCCGCGCAGTTTCGGCCCCACTGGTATCGGTGATCGCATGGCAATCACCGCGGATGACATCGACGATTACATCATCGGTGTGCCAGTGCCGCCGCCGATGGATGACGACAGCGACGATCCAGCGGAAAGCGAAGAGTAAGCCGGTTTTCTCCTGTGGCGTTCGCCACCGGCCACTTGGACTAGCAGCCTGACAACTGCTCGAGGGCGAGTCGGCATCTAGCTGCGAGCGGTCGCATACCGAGTTCCCCCGCCAGAGTCAGCGCGACCTCGTACCTGGAGACACATGCCTGCGGCTCCCCCGGAGTGGAACGCTTGATGATGTCACCCATTAGACATAAGGCCCGCGCCTCCACCCCACGCTCGCCCCGATCCCGAGCGAGTGCAAGCGCTCTCTTGGCAACCGCGCGTGCATCCTCGAGTTGGTCAGCGAACAGCAATCCCTCACCGGCGTACGTCACCAGCAGTGCATGAAAGGCCAGTCGCCCGGAGGCCTCGGCGTCTTCGATGGCCTCTTGCACCATGGCCAGGCCTTCGGAAACGCGACCAGAGACGGCAAGCGCGTAGCCGAGCGAACCCTTCACGCCTGGGGTCAGGGCACCCAGGGACATCTCACGGGCAAGGGACAGCGCATGCTCGAGAATCTCCAGGGCTTCGCGCGTTTCCCCCTTGACGATGTAAAGCGTGGCGAGTCCCCACGATGCGGTTACCACGCTCCACGTGTGGTTGATGTCCCGGGCCATCTGCACACCTTCCCGCCCGCACGCGACACCTTCATCGAACGCGCCTTGCTCGGCAAGTGCCCACGCAAGATAGGTTCGGGACATGCCCGCCGGATAGCCGGCCACCCCGAAGCGCTCGTGAATGAGGTCACCCTCGAGAAGCGCGACGTTCTCTTTCAAGTACGTCTCGGCGCCCGGGTAGTCACCCGCGCTGAGGCAGGCCAGGCCCAGATAGTAGTTGACCGTGATCGTGAGAGAGAATTCATCCAGCGAATCCGCCAACGCGCGTGCCTGCAGACCGAGCTCACGCGCCTGTGCCGACTGGCCGTTCACCCACCGATAGTGGCACATGTAGACGGACACCCAGGCTCGCCGCAGCGGATC
>JAACFO010000230.1 GCA_009937425.1 Gammaproteobacteria bacterium | reverse complement strand
GAACCTTCTATAACCAATCGGATTACCGATTGGTTATAGAAGGTTCAATAAGTCAATAAGGCAACACCGGTACCTATTCACAGCACCTATTCACACACTGCCGCACGCACGGTCTCCCAGTCCACCGTCAGGTAGTCCTCGGGCCCATCCATGCCGGGGGTGCCCCGCGGCATGAGTTCGAAGACAAAATCAGCTACTTGTCGGGCTGTGGGGCGCGTCTTCGCCAGTTCACGCGCGGCCAGGTATTGGCTCTCGTCGCTGGCGAGCCATTGAACAACACTCCACGTGGCGTGGTTTTTGTGCCCGCTGGTCATAGAGGTACCGGTGTTGCCTTATTGAACTTGCTATATCCAATCGGATTACCGATTGGATATAGCAAGTTCAATAAGGCAACACCGGTACCTCTTGACTATTTGGTTTGGCGGATGGTGCCGAGGGCGAATAGGAATATGCCTGCGGCGAAGAGGAAGAGATAGAAGTCGCTGATTTCGATTCCGCCGCGCCAGGACAGCATGCCGTCCAGGGTGGCGAGAAAGATCAGGATCACCCCGAACAACTTGGTCTTGACACCTTTTCTGGATTCAGAATTCTCCATCGTGGGCCTCAGACCGTGCGTGGCTTTCGGGATGCGCTGCGCGCCCACCAGAGTTCCGCAAGCAGTACCAGCACGAAGGCTGCCAGGGCCGCTAACAATGGTGTGTTGCCCGCAGCGGGCTTCAGCAGCAGCCAGTACCAGGTGGTCAGCGTATGCCGGGTGCCGCTTTCACTATTGCTGCCATCCCAGGCGGCAAATGCTATTGGAATGAATGCGCCTTCGACGAACTGGATGTCCTGCTCGGGATCGGCGGTGGTGAGCGCGCGCCTGACTACGACACGCCAGGTGCCGCTTTCATAGCCACCCTGTGCTCGAATGCCGATGTCCGCCGCCTCTCTGTTCTCGATATCCTCGACTCCACGACTGTTCACCAGCGTAATGCTGGCGGGCGCTTCCGTGGTACCGCTCTTCCACTGCCAGACGTTGACCGGATGGGCGGCGTCGCCCATGGCGAAATAGGGCTTCTCCGCGCCCTCGGGCAGCTTTACCGGTAGCTGAATGGCGATGGCGTCCTCGGCGATATTCTCGTCCGCAATCTTCTCGGCTTTCTCGTCGCCGGGAGTACTCTTGGTACGGTCATCCCACTCCAGGAGAAAGGCGACCTCTTCATCGTTATACAAAGCGCGCACGGTGATGGTGTCGTTGGAAGGTGTGAAGTGTCGTTCGGCGGCGATGATCTGGGGCACCAGAAAGAAGCTGGTGGGCTCGGCACTTTTCCAACGCTCGTCGTCCGGCGCCTCCGGCAGATCGCCCTCCAGCTTGCCGGCCTTTACGACGGTATTCTCCGGTCGCACCACCTCTTCGACCTTGGCCAGGGAGTTGACGTAGTTGGCCACGTGCCAGCGCTCTTCGGGTTCGAGTTTTTTCTTGCTGACCGGATCGGCGAAAGAAGGCATCTGGGTGCCTGCTATGCCCGTGGAGATGCGCGTGTAGATGTCCTTTTGATCGTTGCTGGCCCTGAAGGTCCACGGCTTGGTGAGGTTGCGCGGCCAGGTGCGAAAACCGGAGTCGTCCTTGAGTCCCTTGACCGCGTCGCCCTTGCCGTTCTCGCCGTGGCACTCCGAGCAACGATCGCCTTCGTGGAAAAGCTGCTTGCCCTTGGCGATGCTCTCCGGTGAAGAGGCCACCTGGGTCCCGTAGTCGACCTGCTCACTGGGCACTTCCTCCTCCAGTCCGGCAAAGATCTTGAGGTGGGCAATGAGATCCCGGATGTCCTGCTCTGAAAGCATGTCGCCCCAACCCGGCATGGCGGTTCCCGGCATGCCGTCGTTAATCATGCGAAAAAGATCGTCGTCGTTAGGCACGATGTCGTCGAAGCCGGTGGTCTTGATCTTGTACTGACCGAGGGTGAAATCCCTGGGGGGAGGATTCAGCCGCTCGGTGGCGGGGCCCAGTCCGTCGCCGTCCTCGCCGTGGCAGAGCACACAGCGCTTGGCGTAGATTTCCGCACCCTTATCGGCATCGCCCGGTTCGGCGAGCGCCGCCGCGGCCCACAGCACCAACCCCAAGCAGATAATCAGTTTGCCGCACCAGTCACTCATCACCGCGCTACTCATGCTCCCAGGATCGCGGGCGGCGGCCCGTGTAATCGTAGAGATAAAGGATCACCTTCCAGATCTCCTCCTCGCTGAGGAAGTTCTGCCACACGGGCATGGACGAGATCCACGGCGTCGCTTCCTTCGGTAACCCGGGACCCCCGGTGGCGATGCGCCAGAAAAGAAATGACTCCTGCAGTTGTGCGATGGTGCCCACGTCCTGGAAATTCAGCGGCACGGGGTTGAGCCCCTGGGCGTACGGACCGTTACCGTCCAGCTTGTCGCCGTGACAGTACTGACAGTTCTGGATGTAGACGACGCCGCCCTCGGCCACCAGCTCGCGGAATTTTTCCGGGTCTTGTTTCTCGAATTTTCGATAAGGGTTCTCGAGCTTGGTGAGATCGAAACGCTTGCCGAATGCCTTCACCGACGCCGGCGGTGCGGGATGGATCGATCGCAACTCCAAAGGCGCATCGAGACTCGGTTGCATCTTGTAATAGACGATTGCCGAGACCAGCAGCGGCACGATAATGAAGACCACGTTGCGTATGTTCTTTTTCCCGGGGTCGTCCACCAGCGCCTTGATGGGTGCGACCAATTCCCTGGCGCTCTCCTCGGTGAACGTGAACACCATGAACACGCCGGCGATGACGAAGAACATGTACATGACCATGAGACTCGCCGGAATGGGTTGACCCAGGATCACATCGAAGATTACCCGGAAGGCCAGGTAGATGCCGACCACGACCAGCACCGCCTGCAGCAGGCGGGGAACGCGGGATCGGGTCTTCTGCGCGGTCATTTCGATTCCGCCAGATAGTTGATGAGCATCTCCAGCTCGGTCGCATAGAGCTGGTCGCCGTAGTTGGGCGGCATGATTCCCGGCGGATAACCCTCGGCCACGTCGGCGGCGGGCTCCAGGATTGCACGACGCAGGTAGTCCCTGTCCCTGCTGGCGCCGATGCCGCTCAAGTCAGGGCCAATCTCACCACCCTGGCCCGCCACCTTGTGGCAGGCGACGCAGGCGAGTTGCGCCATGATCGCGTCGACACTTGCGTGTGGTGCGCGAGGCGCGCCCGCCGGCGCGGCTTCCTGCGCCGGCGCTGCAGCTTCTTCCGCCGCCGCATCGCTGGGGATCTCCACCGTAACGTCGGCGCCGCTGGTGTCCTGGAGGTAGGCGATGACGGCCTTCAATTCCGCGTCCGACAAAGAGATGCCACCTGCCGATGCATCCGGCATGGGACTTTCGGTATCGTTGCTGCCGGTTTTACCAAAACCCGCCACCACGTAAGCGGAAGGCTTGACCATGGATTCGTAGAGATACGCCTCGAGGGTATCGGCGTCGCCTTTGTAGCGGGGATCGGCCATGCGCTCCGGCGCCGTCGCCGCCACTGTATCCAACATGGGCGCACGCCCGCCGACGGCGTTGTGACACAGGGTGCAGGTTCCCTTGCCGTTGAAGATCTTGTCGCCGAGCACGATGAAGCGCTCCATGGTCATGGAGCCCAGATCCAGCTTCTCTTCGATGGGCGGCGGCGCCGGGTTGATCTCGGGAATGCCGAAGTTGGAGAAACCGGCAAAGAACCCGATGGTCAACAGGCTGAAGACGGTGACTTTAATAAGAACCTTCATTTAACGTTACGGAAATCCGCGGCACAGGCGGCTTCGCTCCGGCGCTCCTTGTCTACACCCCCACCCTGTCCCTCCCCCTCGAAGCGAGGGGGAGGGGACCCAGACCGACAGGTACGTGTTTTGCATTTGCGCACAGCTAATCAGGCCTTCCAGTAGCCCGACACCTCGGACTTCCTGGTGCTCACCTGGCTCAACCAGAAAACGAATATCACCATGGCCATGAACAGGATGGTTCCCACGGACACCACGTTGGCGGCGTAGCCGAGGGTGGGCGTGAAGGCGTCGGGGGAGTTATCCCGGAACACGTCGGTCACGTGCCAGTGCTGCCGGATGCCGGAGCGGATGTAACCCATGAGACCCATCAGCCAGGTAAATGCCACGGCCAGCATGAACAGGGCGTACTGGGCCCGGTCCGGGACCCGCCCCCACTTGAGCGGTGCAACCTCTCTGGCTCCCCTGTACATCAGCGTGTCCAGCGAAATACTGACGGCGATGATGATCAACGTGGTCAGCACCTGCGGGATGGAGGCCGCGACCTTGTAAACCGTATTGGTGAAGTAACCGTGGTAGATACCGAGGAAAAAAATATTGATTATGCCGGCGGTGAAGAGCGCCGCCTGAACGGCATTGCCCGTCGCCACCCATGAGACTGTCGCGACGCGGTTGGCGCGCCGATAGATGAGAAAGCTGAGCGCGGTAAACAGGATCATGATGTTCACGGCGGTATTCTTCGCCGGCATGATCCCCAGTGGTCCCAGGTACTTGTGATACGGACCGCCGAGGGCCTTCAGCTCTTCATTGGTGAGCACCAGGGTGTGGGGCGTGAACCACACCAGAAAGGCGGCGACGATGACGATGGCCAGGTACTTGACGTACTTGTTGTAGCGATGAGCGCCGTCGCTGCGGCCCATGCCGCACCACAGGTAATAGTTGGCAGACAGAAACAGCGTGCCGATGAGGACTGCCTGAATGATGAACAGCCAGGCAAAGATGCCACCCATGAGGGTGATGCCCATCTGTTGGCTGTAAGCATAGATCTCCGCGGCCAGGTAATAGCCGGCGAAGGGCAACGGCAACAGCGCCGAGATGGCGATGAAGTTGGCCGTATAACCCATCCAGTCATAGTGGGCCTTGTCCTGCGCACGGGTTGCACTCAGAAACTTGAACGCCGCATAGGCGCCGACGATGGAGCCACCGTAGGCGATATTGGCGACGAAACGGTGCAGATTGATGGGATTCCACAGGAAATTGTGCATGGCTGCCCAGGCATCGCCGGCGAATACGCCTGCCGGGTCGACGCCGGCGGGGCTCATCATGAAGGTGACCCAGGAATTCGCCAGGAACATGAGCGTCGTGCCGACGGCGTTCAATAAAAGCCCG
>JAACFO010000229.1 GCA_009937425.1 Gammaproteobacteria bacterium | reverse complement strand
CCGACTGTCTTGCGCTTCAGCGAGCCCGAGCCAGACAGAAGATAAGATGATCAACCCAAGCAATGCACTAACGATACGATCCATGGCGTTATCTCCAGGCGGGCAAGAAACACAACAACCTCGTAACGGCCGCCACGCTACTGCTGGACGCTAGCAAGTGGTAGACAACGATACATTGATATAAATCAACTCTGAATTACCGCTTAGTTCAGTACCCTCCGTGTCGGAATTTTGCCGGAATCAGTCCAGCTTCGTTGTACTCAGGCATGCATTTACATCCACGGGCGCCTTCAAATAGCTCTACTAATACAACTACTCAAAAATACCAACCTGCCTTCGAGAGGCAGGGGTCGGAGGTTCAAATCCTCTCACCCCCCCCACCAGTATTTCCCTCTAACAATCACACAGTTAGCGTCAGCTCACTTGCCGGCGCTAACTAATCGTCCGCGACCCGCTCATAAATGCGTTTACCGAACATGAATCGTGCCGTAATTCGCTGCGCCTTGTCCGCACGCGCCGCCGAAAACTGAACGCGAATGGAACCCACGTTTCCCCAGTAGCCGGAGAAGCTGTCTGGAGCGACGGGCACGAACGCAACTCGCTGCCAATCTGACGGCTGCACCACCAAACGGTCGCTTTCGACGGCCACAGCTAGCTCATGGCCCGTCTCGGAATGTCGGTAATGGCCGGCATAGCGTTTGAGCTTTTCGGGATCAATGGAAATTGGGGACGGTGGCATAACGCCTGTTACTGCAGGCAGCACGTAATCCAACGCCATCGTGTAGTTGCGAAGACCTCCGCCGCGATTGTCCTTTGGTTGTGCGGTAAATACGACGACCAGATCGAGCGTGGGAAAAACGATAATGTTCTGGCCACCACGTCCAGCCGCGAAGAACATGTCAATGAGTTGATCGCCAACCGGCGCTTGACCCAGCCGCCACTGGTAGCCGTAGCCCCAGCCAAATTCAGCGCTCACATGGCGCTGAAGAGCAGAGCGGACCCACATCTCGGAGACGATACGATTTCCGTTCCAGCTCCCATTGTCCAACATGAGTTGGCCAATCTTGGCCATGTCGCGCGGCCGCAGCAAGAGACCGCCCTGAGCATTGACGATGCCACGATCGCTCCGGTGCCAGTATTTAATCCATATGTCGAGTGGCTGAAAGAGACGGCGCTGCGCATAATCACCCAAGTCGCGGCCAGAGGTCCGGTGGACGATTTCGCCCAGCAGCACAGTCATGCCACCGGCATAGTTGAAGCGCTCGCCGGGGGATTCGACCAACTTGTGTGACAACGTGAAGCGCAACCACTCGTCGCTGTCGATCATCGCCCGGATGCTATTCTCGGGATCGCTCAGCGGCCGACTGCGCTCGTCCCAGTCGGTGCCGTGGCTCATGGTCAAGAGGTCACGGACGGTGATGTCGTAAGGACGGTCGATCCACTCCAGTCCCGGATAGTCGGGAAAGAACTTGTACACCTGGTCGTCGACATTCATTAGGCCTTGATCGACGGCCATGCCGACCAGGATTGCGGTGACACTCTTGGACACCGAATGCATCTCATTCAGCCGATAGCGATGGTAGCCTGCAAAATACTCCTCGAATACGAGCTTTCCGTCCTTGACCACCAGGACGCTGTAAATGCGGGGAAATGTGTTGTCTTTGATACGGGAGACAAGGGCGGCGAGCGGTTGCTGTTGAATGCCCACTGCGTCCAGGGACGCTGTTGGCCAGCGGTCATCGTCCTGTGGCGGTACAGTGTACTTATAGCTACTGTCAACCGACTGTTGATCAATGCGAAGCGGTGGTGAGGAAGTGCAGGCGGCAATCAACAGGCTGGCACATGCCAGCATAATCAGACCGCGTACTACGGTCGTCATTTGCTTGCTCCTCTGCGCCCGCCAACGTTGCAACCCTAGGGCAATCTGCCGCGCCCAGTATTGATCTCCATCAGACGGACTGAGGTCCCGAGTTGGGCTGATGGCGGCCGGCCCTGGTAAGTCCTAGAGGGCGTACAGACACCAGCGTTGCGACGCCCACAGACCATCAACAACGGCGCATCTCGCCGCGAATTGTTCAACGGAATTGGTCGGTTCCGACCATTGTAGCCGCGGCAGGTCTTTAGTCGGGCACCGGGTCAGTCTGCCTCGTCCCGGCGCTCGATCCGCGCCGCCAGGGCCTCGGAGAGTCCGCGTGAGGGCTTGGCCGGCGGGCGTGCGAAGGAGCCGCGGGACGGCGCTCGCGGAGCGAGTCCTACCAGCGCCTCCGCGAGACGCACGGCGCACGCCACGCCGTCGAGCACCGGCACCGGCACCGCGGCGGCGAGATCCCGCGCGAGGCCGGCCAGCGGCCCGCCGCCGACGATCAACACCTCGGCGCCGTCGCGTTCCACCGTGGCGCGGCAAAGCTCCGCCATGCGCGCGGCGGTCTCCTCCCGGGCACGGGTAATGTCGCTCGGTGGATCGGCGAGCGATCGCACTGCCACGAGTCGGCCGTCGAGGCCGTGCTCCGCAGCACACTCCTCGTACCACACGCGCAGCCGGTCGCTCATGCACGCCACCGCGATGCGCCGCCCGAGCGTCCACGCAACCAGAAGCGCGGCCTCCGTGATCCCCACCACCGGGACATCGAACAGCTCCTTAGCCGCTGCGAGGCCCGGATCGCCGAAGGCGGCGACGACGACCGCGTCGTGGGGCTCGGCGAAGCCAGCCACCGCGTCGATCACCGCGTGCCCGGCGATGGCGGCCTCCGGACGGGTGGCGATGTACTGGGTGCCGAAAGCGGCGGTGGCGGTGAGGATGGTGGTGCCCGGGGAGGCGGCGCGCCTCGCCTCGTCCGCCATGGTCTCAGTGATGCTGGCGGTGATATTGGGATTGACGAGCAGAAGCCTCATTCGGCGTTCCCCTGTTTTGTCTGGAACGGATGCGGATGCGCCTTGCGATGCCCGGTATACATGGACTGCATTCACAGGACAAGGCCCGATCCACGCGGCAAGCCACCACCCAGGTGCCGCTCGCGCACAGCAACCGCACGAATGCTACATCGCACAAGCATTGGTAGCGAATGCGCACGCGATTCTGAGGCGCGACTCCCGTATCTTACTTCAGTCCCAATGCTTGCAGGTTCCGCAGGTAGTAGTCGAACTTGTTGTGCTGAATAAAGCGCAAGGCCTTGCGCTGACCTTCCAGGGACAGGTTGGGTTCGATCAGCCGCGCCTGCTCGAAGGCGGCGGCGGCTTCTTCCTTGCGGCCGGCCTCGTAGTAGGCCGCGGCCAGTTTGCAGAAGGGCAAGTGGCCGACGCGGGTGAAACGCGAGGACTGCTCGAAGCATTCGATGGCGCGATCGAAATCGCCGATAAACTCGTAGCCGTGAGCACGGTAGAGTAAAAACAGCCACATCAGGGGATCGTTCGGGCTGAGACGAATGGCTTTGTCTGCGTTCTCCAGCACCGCCGGACCTTCGCCCAGCCAGTAATAGACCGATGCAAGACCCAAATAACCGTAAGCGAAGTTGGGATTGATCCGCAGCGCCTCCCCGATCTCCTGAGCGGCGGCCTGATGATCGCCGCCCACGGTGTAGAGCCGGCCCAGGGCAAAGTGGGCGAAGGAGTCTCGTTGATCGACGGCGAGGGCGGCTTTCGCCTCCGCGATTCCTCGCCGCAAGACCGCCTGCTCGTCCTCACTCCAACCGCACAGAACGTCTACCAGCTGGCAATAGGCGAGGTAGCCGTGGGGTCGGCCAAAATTAGGATCAGCCTTTAGCGCCTGGCGCAGATACGCTTCACTTTCCTCGATATCCTTGCGTTCCATCTGCCAAAGCTTGGCGATGCCGCGCTGGAACAGGTCCCAGGCTTTCAGGTCTCGGGTCGGTTTGTTGACCGCACGATCACGCTCTTGAGCCGCCAACTCCGGTTCGACGGCCGCGACGATGGTCATGGTGATTTCATCTTGCAGATCGAAGATGTCCTCTATCTGGCGATCGTAACGCTCGGCCCATATGTGATTACCGCTGGCCGCCTCGATCAACTGCGCGCTAACCCGAACACGGCCGGCACCCTGACGCAGGCTTCCTTCCAGCACGTAGCGCACGCCCATCTCCTCGCCGACGCGCTTGATGTCAATGGCCTGTCCTTTGTAAGTGAAGGTGGAGTTGCGCGCAGTGACGAAGAACCAGCGGAACTTGGAAAGCGCGGTGATGATGTCCTCGCTGATACCGTCGGCAAGAAACTCCTGCTCTGGGTCCGAGCTCATGTTTGTGAAAGGGAGCACCGCTATGGACGGTTTGTCGGGAAGCTCCAGGGTTGGCTTGGCCGGTGGGGTCACTTGCGCTTTGCTCGAGTCAAGTAGCACTCCGTAAGCCCGCACCGGCTCTTCGATATTCTTGACCTGCTGCTCGCCCATGAAATCGTAGCCATACGGCAACTTCTTACCAATCGCGGTTCGTACTGACTCGGAGATACAGATGCCACCGGCATCGGCTAAGCTCTCAAGCCGCGCCGCCACGTTGACGCCATCGCCGTAAATGTCGCCTCGATCCTCAATCACGTCGCCCAGGTTCACACCGACTCGAAATTGAACCTTGCGCTCATCGGGCAGATCTTGGTTTCGATCTTTGAGGTCGTTCTGTATCGCAATCGCGGATGACAATGCATCAACAACGGCATCAAACTTGGCAAGTACCGCGTCCCCGGCGTAATGCATGACCTGCCCGTGGTGGTTTTCTATTGTCTTGGCGATGAGATCGAGATAGTCGCGCAAGCGCCGATGCGTGGCATCCTCATCATCGCCGGTCAGACGAGAATATCCGGCAACATCGCCATACAGGATGGCGGCGAGCTTTCGCGGCAGACGCTCTTCCATGAAGAGGAGCCTTTCTTAGAATTGGGGCATACGCGAAATTCTATCGCGTGAGCCCGACGGTGGCGAGCGAACGGCCGGAATCTGGGGCAGCACCGGACGTTCAGAATCCTGATTTTCGAGTACCCCGTATGTCTGCAACTGGCCGTTTCCCGCCGTTCAGGCGATGAAATCTATCCGTGGCTGCTCAACGGCGACTTGCGACCCATTTTAGCCGTTGGACCCTAAGACGCGAATGTCTCCTATGCCAGCAGATGCGGTCATTCAGTTCCAGCCATCTGACGGGTACTATCGGCT
>JAACFO010000228.1 GCA_009937425.1 Gammaproteobacteria bacterium | reverse complement strand
GAAAACGAGCATCAGGACGATGCTGGCCTGGAATACCAGGGTGACGAGCAACGGTCTTGCCAGGCCGAAGCGGTTACTGAGGAGCACGGCGAACAGGCAGCCAATCACCGAGAATACGGAAGAGACCCACAGCATGCTGGCGACCCACTCGGGCGAAGCGGCGGAGTCTACGGTGGACAATTCAATGTATGTCCAGTACGCGCCGATGTTGATATAGGTAAATACGATCGCTGTCAGTACCATCCATGGCACGTAAGTCGGCACGTGTTTGTGCTCGGTGTGATGTTGGCCGCTGGGCTCCTCGACATCGACCTCGACATCCAGTGCCTTGTCGACCGGACGCCTGGGCAGCCATGATATGAACAAGAGGCCGACGACGTAGGTGGCGATCAGCGCTATGTACAGGCCCTCGATAGAGAGGTATGGCATCAACTTGAGTTCTAAGCCCTGTGAGCCGGCGAAGGCAAACAACTCGAGGCCAAAAGCGAACGCGGGTCTGGAATGACCGGCGATGGTTGCTACCGCGATACCGGTATAAACCCCACTGCCGATGCCTGCCGCCAGGCGGAGCCAGAGCGTGACTTCGTAGCTTTGGTAAAAGATACAAAGTACGTTCGCAGCAATCGTAAACAGCGCTGCACCCGTCGCCAGGTAACGACGATCAACCCTGGCTACGTATAACGCCGAGATCACCGCACCGATCGCAAGCCCGCCAAGATCAGCGCCGGCCACCCGGCCGACTTCGACCTCGGAGAACCCCAGGTTGTTAACCCACGATGTGCTGATTACGGGAAGCCCGACCATGACCGCATAGCCGACCAGGGCCATGTAGATGCCGAGAGTCAGGGATCGCCAGTCGTCGAATTCAGTGCGGTGATGCAGCAGTTTGTTGCCGTCGTCAGTCATCCTGATTTATCCCGGTATTTCCTGGTTCCGCTTGAAAGTGAAAGATACAGGCTTCGGGCTTGCGTCGCCAAAGTGAAAATCCGCGTGTGCCAGTCACAGTACGCCACTGGCGGGAGTGGTTCTTCAATTCCCAGGCAGCGGTTCGGTTCTGCCCCTGGCCCGCACTTCTTATGCTAGGTTATTCGTTCCAACAGAACTCATGGGACTACGAACATGAGCATTCGGCTTCTGATCTCCATCTTTCTTCTGTCCGTTGTTTTGCCGCCGCCGGCTGTCGCCCAGGAACTCTATGACGTGGTCATCCTCGGGGGTCGGGTGATGGATCCCGAAACGGGGCGGGACGAGATCGCCAATGTCGGCATCCGCGGGGACACGATCCGGGCGATCACCGTGGATGACATCCGCGGCCGCAAAACTATTGACGCCAGCGGGCAGATCGTGGCGCCTGGCTTTATCGATATCCTCGCGAGCATTCGCCAGGACAAGGCGGCGCACGAGTTCAAGATCGGCGATGGTGTCACCACCGTGCTGGGCATGCATGGCGGGCCTATCGATGTAACGGAATACAGTCGGCGGCACGCTGCGGTGGGTCCCCTGGTCAACTTCGGGGCGACAGTGAGCCATGTGGAACTTCGCGAGGCCGTCGGCGCGACGGATCGCTATGCGCCCGCAACTCCAAAACAAATCGAAGCGATGCGCCCGCTGGCCGTGCAGGCGATCCGGGACGGCGCCGTGGGCATCGGTTTCGGGATCAACTACACACCTGGCGCGTCGTATGAGGAGATCTTTGCACTCTTCGAGGTTGCCGCCGCCGAAGGTGTGCCCTGTCACCTGCACGCGCGATACAAGGGAAACGTCTTCCCGTTGACGATGAGCCTCGCGACCATGGAAGTCGTATCGATTGCCGCCGCCACGGGCGCGCAGGCGCAACTGGCTCACCTGATTTCCTCAACGGTGGGCTCGGCACCACTTTCCATTGCGCTCATCGAAGGGGCAGCTGCCCGTGGCGTCGATGTCGGTTTCGACTTTCACGTGTGGACACGTAACCAGACCCGGCTGCAGTCGGCATTGTTCGACGAGGGATGGCAGGAGCGTTTCGGCGGTGCGACTTACTCTGATATCTACGTTGCCGACACCCAGGAGCGACTGACCGAGGCGCGCTTCTTCGAGCTCAGGGCGCAGCCCGGGGCACTCTCGGTCCAGACCGAGTTCATTCCCGAAGAGGAGATGATCATGGGTCTCGAGAGTCCGCTCGGAATCGTCAGCTCGGATGGTGGCGGGCTGGTGGACGGGCGCGGACACCCCCGCAGTGTTGGAACGTTCGCTCGCTTCCTTGGGCGATTCGTGCGCGAGCTCGAGGTCGTGGACTGGATGGACGGAATTGCAAAGATCACGCTGCTCCCGGCTGAGCGACTCGAACAGTCGGTTCCCGCCATGTCGAGAAAGGGACGGCTGCAGATCGGCATGGATGCCGACGTAACCGTGTTTGATCCGGCGACTGTTCAGGAACGTGCGACTTATGCGGAACCGGCACAGATGTCCGCCGGCATTTCGTTCGTGATCGTCAACGGCATGCTCGTGCTGGATGACGGGGAAATTGTCGAGGGCGCGGAGTCGGGCGAATGGCTGCGCCATCCGCGACCTGTCCCCTGAGACCGGAATTAACGCGGCCGCCCGCCGCGCAGGCCCTTCAGTAAAGCATCCAGCAGATCCAGTGGGATGGCCAATCGAATTCTCCGAATGAGCGCGCCGCGAATTCTGCGTTTCGAGGCTGCGTGTGCTCGCAGGTTGAGCTCTTTGAACTTGCCCGCGCGGGCCTCGGCGCAAGGAATCAGATCGACGGGATCGACCAGTTCGTCGAAGAACCCGGCACTTAACGCGGTTTCGACGTCGAAGTATTCCGACACGGTAACCGCGCGCTGGAAGGCTGCAGGATTGAGCCGGTGGCGCAACATGGCCGCGGCAACACGCGGCACGGTCAGGCCAATGGCCACTTCGTTGGCCGCAATCTTGAACTCGCCGCGGCAACCGATCACATGGTCAGCCGACAGCATCAGAAACACGCCCATCGCGAGTGCATGTCCGTTACAGGCGACGATGACCGGATAGGGATAGGCCATGACACGGGCGGGCAGGGCGTAGCCCGCCCGCAGCATGCGCAGAGCATCGATGCCGCCGCGTTTCATGACATTTAAGTCGAAACCCGCCGAGAAGACGGACTCCCGACCGGTCAGGATCACGATCGCACGATCTGACTCGGCCTGATCGAACGCCTGATAGATTTCGCGAAGGACCGAAGGCGACAGCGCGTTGCGCTTGCCATCGTCGATGCGAATGGTAGCAACCTCGTCTCGCAGGCTGTACTGCACGGATTCAAATTTCATCGATAGTGAGTGCGCTTTTTAAGTTTTGCGTGAGTCAGCCCTTCTTAGTTAGACATAGTCATGTAGATAAGGCAACGGTCGCCCGGCTTGCGACCTTTAACGTCATGGTAGTATCGCCCGACCAAGCAATCGGAGAATCCGGCATGCCTGAGATGATTCCACTAGGCTGGTTTCACACCGTCATAGGCATCATTGCACTTGTTAGTGGCGGTATTACGCTGGCCAAGTTCAAGGAAATATCTCCTGGAAACCGATCGGGGCAGATCTATTTGGCAGCCACCTTGGTTACTGCGGGTACTGCCCTGGCTATATTTCAACACGGCGAGTTTGGTCCGGGTCATGCCCTGGCGGTGATGACATTGGCGGCGTTGGCAGTAGGGACGGTCGGCGCAACAACGACACTGTTTGGCAAATTGTCTCGCTACGTGCAAGCGGTCGGTTACTCGGCGACCCTGTTCTTCCATAGCGTTCCCGCGGTAACCGACGGCTTGTTGCGCTTGCCGGTTGGTGACCCCGTGCTGACGTCGATCGAAGATCCGATCCTGAAAATGTGTTATCTCGGCCTGCTGGTCCTTTTCCTGGTCGGCGTCAGCCTGCAAATGCGCTGGATATATCGACAACGCGCGTAGCGAATGGTCCCTGAATTCTTGCGTCAGGGCTTCATTCGCCATCGACCCTCGCTGCGTTGCGCGCAACCCGTGTGGCGTGACAGACTGAGCCCATGAAAAAAATAACCCGCAAGGACTTCCTCGGTTTGTCAGCAGCTGCCGTTACGTCGGCAGTTTTTGGCAAGGCCACTTCAGCCAAGGCCATGCAGGCCACTGCCGCAACCGGTGGTGATTCATCTCGGACGCTTATCCGCGGCGCAGATTTGCTGACGATGGATCCATCATTGCAGGAAATGCAGGAAGCAGATGTCCTGATCGAGAATGGCAGGATATCCGCCGTTGGCAAGGGGCTGTCGGCCGATGGCGCCGAGGTCATAGAGGCCAACGGGATGATCCTGATGCCCGGCATGTGTGATGGCCACCGTCACCTGTGGCATACCATTGACGCCGGCCGCCTGGCGAAAACCTATCCCGAGGTGTACGCGACCTACCAGGAATGGAAAATGCGCACGATCGTCAGCATGAAGCCTGAGGATCATTACCTGGCGGGTTACGTGGGCGGCTTGATGGCGATCGATTCCGGCGTGACCTCGGTGATCGACTTTTCGCATGGGCAGATCGATATGGAGTCCGCACTGGCCGCGGCCAGGGGCGCTAAAGATTCCGGCGTCGGTGGATGGTTCGCGTTCCAGCTCGGCGTGTCGTCAAACTACAAACCCGGCGACACGTTACCACTGGCGCTCGCCCATTCGCTGCGCATTGCTCCCGTGAAGGAGACGCACTGGGCCATCGCGGAGCGACTGCAGAAGGAAATCTTCTCCGACAGCTCGGACATCATGCAGCTCGGTCTCGCGCCAAGTCACGCCATGGGCAGTCGGCTGGATGACATCAAGCGTGAATGGACCCGCGCACGCGGTATGGGCGTCAAGCTATTAGCGGCGCATATCCACAAGCCGGCAAGTCCACATCCAAAAGGCAGCATGGGGTATCGCGATTCCGGCGTACCGGACCTCGATGAAGCGGGAATGCTGGGGCCGGATTACCACCTGGCTCATGCCAACCGGCTCACCGCGGAAGAACTCAACATGCTGCGTGATACTGGCGGAATGGTGTGTGCAACGACCATGGGTGAGATCCCCTATGTGGCAAGCGCGCACCGCGGGCCGTCGGTACACGGACGCGCACGAGCGGCCGGCGTAGCGGTCGGGATCGGCATCGACGTGAACCTGGTGCTCACGCAGGACTATTTCGAACACGCCCGGTCGGCGTTCTGGAATCTTTAT